>REDJ01000106.1 GCA_007693555.1 Bacteroidota bacterium | reverse complement strand
TATTGCTGGTAAGAACGAAAATGTCGTCTTCACCTTCAATAGGATTGATGATACCATGGTTGTTGATGTGTTCAAACTCAACATCAAGAGTAATCAGATCAGGATTGTCTTCATTTTGCAAGACACCATTTTCAAAGTTCCATACTCTGAATTCTTTAGTTGTATTGATGTGTGCAATAATATGACCGTCACCTTCAGGATCACCTATAATAGAGAATGCGTCACCTAATCTTCCTGGCAATACGTCAAAACTTACAACAACTTCAGGAGTTCCTTCAAGGTCAGTCCATCTGTATATCTGGAATACACCCTGACCCCAGCCATCACCAGAAGGATTCAGCGAGAGGTTAGAAACATAGATTCCAGTTTCAGTAGTGCGGACATAGTTAATTGGGAAAGTAAGAGGTTCAATAATGTCTGTTCCCATATCCAAAGCAACCGGATCCAGATGCGGATTGTAGCTATCCCAAACCCAAACATTGGGCCCGTCTTCACGTGAAGGAACTACAACGTAACGCTCCTGGAACAGGGCAGCACTTCTTGCATTACCACCAGTACCTATTTCCGGAGGCAGATTGTCACCAATTTTATCTAATAAAGTATTGAGAACAAGAGGATCGGCAACACCTGGGATAAAGTTGGCAGTAAGCGTTAGGTCACTGTCGGGCATGGTAATGATATTATCGGGTTCAGTAGAAACTACTTCGCCTTCTTCATCAGTCCAGTTCAGGAACGCATATCCCTCGTTAGCAGTGGCAGTAACTTCTACCTGTGCACCTTCAATATATTCTCCGGCACCGGTTACAGTACCCCAACCTTCGGGGTTGACATTCAAAGCAAGGGTGTACAGAGGCATTTCAACAATGCTTACATTATCAATTGCCCAGTACCATGCCCATGAACCACCGTCAGTGTAATGGAAACGTACTCTCAGGTTATCATTGGCATATTCAGTGATATCAAACATTGCCAAAACCGGAGCAGTCCAGCTACCCTGCGTTGTAGTATAATTGGCTAATTGAATCCATTCTGCACCGTCATATACTTCTACTCTTGCAAATGCATCGGCACCAAGGTGACGATAATATTGCTCAAATGAAAGAACAACTGCTCCTTCTGCTGTTGATGCATCAATAGCCGGAGTATACAACATGGAATTAAGGGTTCCGCCACCAGAACCTGCAGCATCACTGTTTATAATGGCAAACGGTGTACCGTCAATAGTATTGGTTCCAAGTGCAGCGATTACCTCCCATGTTCTTATGGCAGTATGTTCAGGTTGATCAATAACCATCCATAATGGAGGAATTATAGTATCATTGAAATCTTCCACAAACGGCAATTCCAGTGGGTCTGGCAAGCTGAGTGTAACAGTTATATCCAGATCCTGATCAGTTACCGAAAATGCTTCTCCAATAACAGGCAAATACATGAAGGCCGATACATTATAAGTATAATCTCCCGGACTCATAATCAAACCTGCTTGTCCGTCTTCGTTTGTTAACAGACTTGCAATTTCCACTTCATCGGTGTCAAAGACCTCAATCAATGCACCTTCAATGAGTTCAGTACCATCAGTCACGGTAAAGTCCACGGTGAATGCATCCAGAAGCACAACATCAATGACCACATCCTCGTCATCTACTGTTACAGAGCCTGAAACAGGAAGATAACCTAATTTACTCACTTCGTATTCATAATTACCTACCAAAACATCCTCAAATACGTAGGGAGTTGCAGTGAGGGTTTGGTCTCCTAGGGTTACTGTAGCATCAGTTATGGGGTTACCTTCTGAATCCTCAACATTGAAAGTAACATCAAAGAACTGAATCTCACGTACATGAACATTGGTAACATACCAGTCAACATCCCCACCTCCGGGGCGTGATTCACCATAGAAGCCAAGCTTCACAATACCTGAATATTCGCTCAGGTCAATGGTTACAGCTTCGCCGGTATTGGAAATCTCGTCGTCAGGTCCCCACATCTCAAGAATGTTTGCAGGTTCCCAGGTTTGACCGTTGTCGGTAGAAATAACCACGGCAGCGTACTGGTTGGGTCCGAAAGTGCCCGGATTACTTGTGTTCCATGCAGTAAGTGCCATGTCGAAATTGAGCATATGCTCAGTGGTACCGTCGCCCAGATCAATGGGTGGGGTAATCAGCCAGTGATTACGTGTACCACCAAAGATATTTAACCTGGCTGCATTATTTTCGGGCAGATCAGTCTGACCTCCAAAACGACCATGCACCCAGAATCCTGTTACAGGGGCAAGTTCTGTATTATCCATGAGCTCTCCTGCCCATCTTGTCCAGTCAAGTGGTGGGAAATCACCAATGAAATCAATAAAGTAAGGCGGAGTAACAGTAGGATCATAACCTATACCTGTCAGAGCTATTACATTAACAGCTTTATCGCCAATATTGTCTTCAATTTCCAGGTCGGCATTGAAAACTCTTACTTCATCTGGTGTAAAGCTCAATGTAAGTTCATAAGTTTCTGCAGTTTCAAGTTCAATTGGCCATTCCATTTCTTCATCATAAACCACATCAAAACTGGCTGCATCAGCGCCAGTAATATTGATATCTGTTTCGTTTATGGTAATGGTACCTGTTCCAACATTTGAGATCACAAGTGTTTGGGTCACTGTTTCATTCAGATAAACCATGTCACCAAAGTCCACCTCGTCTTTATTTGCTGCGAAAACAGGGGTAGTTGGCTGGGGCTCGTAAGCTATATCGTCCAGATAGAAAGTACGGAAGGTTACTTCCATATTGTTACGGAAAGCAATAAATCCGTTTTCCGGGAAAACGATATCTTTTTCGGCAGCCAGGTCAGCCAGAGATAAAACATATTGGTTATATGTACCGGTGATTGCAAATGTATCCAGCGGCACAAAAGTAGCAGCATCATTTACATCGGTCATGTATCCTACTGCCAGGTTCTCTACCTGTGTAGAAACTGCCATTTTTGCAAAGAACCGTACCCATGAAGACTCCATGTCAGTGACCATTGGAGTAACCAGCATAACATCACCAACAATATTGTTTCCATTTGCCAGACGCACATGATGAGGTGGCGAATAGGGATTACCTATTGTGCGCAAGTCAACAAATGCTGAGCCTCCTGTTACATCAAGGATTCCTGTCCATGGTGCCGGAATATCCGGGGGAGTGGCATCGTCAAAGTTTTCAAAGAGCTCTGTAAATGGCTCATAACCTGTAGCAAAGAGTGCAACTGTTGCATCGGTTTCATCCGGGTTGTTCCAGGCTATTACCATTTCTGCTTCCGCAGGACCTGCCGCATCCGGATCAAATGTTACAATTAGTTCAACAACTTCTTCGAATTCGATATTTAGCGGGAAGCTAAGTTCGGAATCCGCCAGCTCAAAAGAAAATCTGTCAGCCTGTGCACCGGTAAATGTTATGTCGCCTTCTTCAATAACAACATCAGCTCCACCTTCATTGGAAAGGAAAACCGAACCGCTTACAGTACTGACACCGGCAAAAGCAAAACCAACATCAAGAGTGTCAGGAACAACAACCAGGGTGGGATCTGCAGGTACTTCAACAGCAGACAGATTGATTGTCATAGTTGTAAACTGTGGCGCCGGCCAGGTTCCTACTACAACAAAATAATCTCCGGCAGCCAATGGAACATCTGCAAAGCTTCCACCTGTAGAACCGACTCCTGAGGCAAGAACCTCAGCCGGGCTATCAGGATCAGGACATGTTGCCACTACTAAAATACCTGTCCAGGAACCAGCAATAGATCCACTTAAAAAGCTTGAATTTTCCAGAGTAAACTGGAATACGATATTGTTGCCGTTCAGGTAGCTGCTACTAGGAGTAACCCATGTATTTGAAAATAAGTCAGGATAAGGCTCTGAACTGATTTCAAAATCAACCAGCGGGTCATTGATAACATCAACGATAATAGGATTATCGCAGCTATCGCCTATCAGAGGTTCTTCCTCCTCAAACAGTGGTAGTTCAACCAAAGCACCACCTGATGCCAGGGCTGCAAAGAGTCCAAACTCAGCGCTTTTATCATTGGTCAGGAAACCGCTGGCAAGCAAAGTAAGTGCCTCACCATCCAGATCGAGGGTTTCAAGCGGAGCCACATAGGAGGCTACCACTGTTTCCCCGTCTTCTGTGCGGATTTCAAGGATGTAATCAGCTGTTGGCAGTTCCAGGTAAGGCTGGAATTCACCGTATGAGAAAACGAATAACTCAGCGGGTGTTTCTCCGCCGGCCCATACACTTACTGTTGGTGCATCTGTAGAACCATGGAATACCAGCACATCGGTATTGGTAGCTACGGTTGCTTCCTCACGTGCAGGTGCATAGGGGAACAGCGTGAAATCAGTGCTTATTTCATCCTTGTCAAGGTCAAGCAAACCATTGGCAACGATTACATAAGTTTCATCTTCTTCCAATGTAACATTCATTGTAAATACCGATGAACCTATGCCTGCACCTGCAGGAGCAATGTCAATGGTAAGTTGCACCTCAGCCGGCAGGTCAATAAAAGGAGTAGCTGTTCTGAAAGCAAAGTTTTCAAGAGCCAGTCCTCCGTTTACAAACACATCCACCAGGGCAGCAGCCGGGTCAGCAGAGTTGTGAATAATTTGCGCGCGGGCAAATACGGGCTCTGCGGGGGGGAGGTAGACGGGAGGAACGATATTCAGTTCCTGACTGGTATATCCGCCTACGCCATTGTTTGTGCCCAAGACATAAAGATCAACGTTACCTCCTTCTTTTGAAAAGTTTGGAACGAAAGCAACATCACCGCTTCCATTGGGGTTGGCATTTTCAAACATAGAAGGTGTAATAAACTCAACTTCTACATTGGAAGGATCACCGTTTACAACGCGTACCACCCTGATGTTTTCATTGCCAGGGCCAAATTGATAAATAGCCAGCATATCATCATTACCATCAGTTCCCAGATATTTCATTGCGGTGGAGCTACTGGCAACAAAGTCGGTGCTTATAGCACCCACAAGTGTACCATCGGCATTGAGAAGCGACACTGGATGGCCACTTGCTGTGTAGTAGAAAGATCCATCGGGACGTGGTGCAACCACCGGAGTACCACCATGGGCAACACCAAGCGTGATTGTTTGAGGATCGCCAAACGTAAAACCATTATCAACATCTTCAACCATGGTCCATTTTCTGATGTTTGGAGCGCTGCCATTGGCAGCATAAAGAACTGCACTGCCATCGTCAAAGCTTCCCACAAGAGTAAACTTATCACCAAAGCGACCACCAGCTGTAGGATATTCAATAATTGCTTCAGCATCATCGGTCGCATCCACCCTATATACTTTAAAAACTGCTTCACCTATAGCTACATTTGCGGCAAGTATTACCCCATCTTCACTTACTTCCATATCATTGATAGCAAATGTGCCACCGGAGATTCCGGTTGTATTCAATGTTCCGGTTACAGCACCTGTCAATCGGTCGTGTACTCTAATAAAGAGACCTGCATTGCGGCTTGCTACATAAACATTGTTGGCATCAACAGCAAAACCTCTTTCGGTGTGTCCTGCTACATCAAAGTAGTCGGGGATTCCCTGGAAAAGGGTTACAAAGGGCTCCGGTTCTTCCACTTCAGGAACCAATACAGCGTCAATAACATGTACAACGCCATTTTCGGCTAACAGGTCAGCCAGAATAACTTGCGCATCATTGATGAAAACATCTCCGTTTGTAATGGTTACCACGACATCCTCACCAAACAGCGTTGTAATTTCCTGACCATCTTCCAGGTCAGTTGATAGTGCCAATGCACCTACAACATGGTAGAGTAGAATGTCTGTCAGTAATCCTTCGGGATCATCCAGCAGGTCATCGAGCAGACCTTCAGGCAATAAATCAAAAGCATCGTCGGTGGGAGCAAATACGGTAAAAGGACCTTCTCCCTGCAATGTTTCAACCAGTCCGGCAGCAGCAACAGCAGCAGCCAGTGTGGTGTGGTCATCGCTTCCTACAATGATATCTACTACGGTAGCGGGAAGGGGTTCTTCATCTTTCTCAAACGCAACTAACTCGAAATCGTCGATTGCGACTCCTTGCCTAGCACCAGGCCCTGTTCCATTATCTCCAAAAAAGCGAATACTGATTTCGTCACCATCTTCAATTGTTAGGTCATTAAGAGTGTATGATTTTGGAACAACTTCCCAAGGTCCTGTAACATTAGAGCCAGTTGGATCTTCCGTTCTGGGCTCAAATAGATGTGTTAACTCAGATAGTTCACCCTGTTCAACTCCGTTTAGCCACCATGTTACTATCCATCCATTTGTCTTACCATTGTGAACGTTTCTCCAATGTTCTGCATTATAGCTTATTTCTAAACTTCCAATAACCCCTCCGGTATTATTGGAAAATGCAATATCTGCAAAAATTGCACGATTACCTGATGCTAAAAAACCCAATGCTCTGTCAGATTCATCAATTACTCCATATGAGTATTTCCCTCCAGCATTTGAACTGCCATCATTCTCTCCACGCCATACTGATTCATCAACTCCCTCAAGATCAGATATTGTCCAATTTACAGGATCCTCGGTTCCATCGAAATTTTCAAAATTATCGACGAATGGAGTCTCGAAATCCGCTATTGGTAATTGCGCCCAACCAATACTTATATAGAAAATGAGCGCAAAAAATAAAGCAAAAGCTTTACTTAATGTAAATTTTTTCATAAAAATTTGATTTTTGGTTTGTAACTGTAATTCTCTTCAAATTTGATTTTTTTTGAAAATTGTGCGATACAATTTTTCTAGGGTGGGTGTAATACTCTTCTCATGTGGCCTCCTTTTTTTAATAAGGTTAAACAATGTGTTGTTTGAATATCAGACTCTCAACTCATTCTGAGAAAGAAATATCCCGTTTAGGGATTTTAAGGTTTTATCGGCCTAATGGCATATTTGGTCTTGGTAGAGTACGAATATATAAAAAATTTTTAAAAAATACACTCTTCTTGTATTTTTATTATTTTAAGAAATAGTTAAAAAACGGATAATAAATATTTTTAGCCTTGATATTGAAGTGATTAGGGGATAAAAAATATTTATTTATCCTATAAAATATCAATATGCAAACTGAGTATTTAACCGGAAGGATAAAACGAAATTTTTTTCAGTCAGGAAATTCTCTCAATGATTCATGCACTCCCTTATGAATTTCATACCAGAAATCCAGTGCCGCACTTTTAGGGTCCTCATCAAATTTGCCAAGCCAGAGCTTTAGTTCGGGGCTTTTATCTCCGGCTAAAGACTTCTTTTTCAGGAAAGTGTGCACATAATCAATGTTGCGCCTGCTTTCCCAGAAAACAGATGCATTGCGGCTGTTGATGCGGCTTGCAGTGAGTGAAAGTGCACGCAGGAACTTTTCTTTCTGCCCGAAAAGCTTTTCAATGATATCAGGCATGATATCTTCTGCCCATGCACGGTGGAAGCGGCAAATGCCGGTGTTGTCAAGCATGAGCTCTTTGACCATTCTTTCTGCATTTCTGCGGCCCAGTTCGCGGGGTGATATGAATTCCTTACCATAGTCATTGTAATATTTGCCCATAATGCCCATTGGGCTCAGTACACCTGGTGTCCAGTACTGATTGGGAACCATCCATCCATGCCGGGCAAAAGCATTATATACAAAGCGGTTAAGCACTTCTATTCCTTTTTCTCTTGCCAGGTTCCGGGCGTATTTCCTGGCCCCCTCCATGAGGTTGATGCGGCCGTTTTCTGTGGCCATTTCTTCCAGTAAAGCAATGGCTATTTGTGCATTGTGCATGGAGTCGTTAACCAGGTCAAAATTTTGCCAGTCCCAGCGTGGCTTTTCAGATAACCCCAGCTCTTCGGGCTCAATAAGCCCATCTTCCATACAATCCATCAGCCATGCAAGTACACCTCCCACCGAAATGGCGTCAAATCCCAGTGAATCGGCTTTTTGATTGGTAATTTCAGCCGCCCGTTGATCAAATATACCACATAACGGGCCCATGGTTTGATAAGGCTCGTAATCTTTTTTAAAGTGGTTGTTCATTTTCTTGCACACAGCAGCACACGGTTCACCACAGGTTTTCTGCTGCTTTGGGATGATAGTTTCTTCGTTGAATTGCTTGAGATAATGATTGAGAATAAACTCTTTGTGGAGTTTGAGTCGTTGTTCGTCAGTCCAGTGAATGGTGCGGTAATTGAAAGCAATTATGTAATCCTGTATGGTGGCAAAATTTACACCCAGCGTACCACCGGTATTAAAGGCAGGATCGTATCGGTATTTTGTGGTGGTTTCAAGGTCTTTGGCAGAAAGCTTCTTCTGGTAGCGATCCTGAAACCATGAGTCGGCAACATTACGATCGCGGAAGTCTTCGTCAATATAGGTACCACCGTATATAACAGCTGCAATACCATGTTGCTGCAGTAGCTTGGTACCAAAGCCTCCACGCCCCGCCCAGCAGTCAATATAAGTTATTTCTCCCTTGCGGATTGGTGCAGAACCTATAGCTCCCGAATCGGTGTAAAAAGAGGCAGGCCCGGTAGCAAGTATGCGGGGGTCATTTTCGTAACGGTCACGAAAAACATCAAGGGTATGTTGCATCATTGAATAAACCCCTTTTCGTCCTTCTTCCCATACTTCATGAATACGAACGGGAATGACCTCTACCTCAATTTCCTCACCATGCACCCGGTTCAGGTAAATGATAGATGGTGTAAGTGCCTTTCCTGTAATGGAAACCATATTTAATCCAAGGTTATCAAATACCAGTCCTGCTCCTCCCATTGAGGACACATAAAATCCATGCCAGTTGGGACTGAACCCGTTAAATACAAGCCTGTTGGAGCCGGGAAAAATAGAGCCTGCCAGCAGACCGGTACCTATATTCAGGCTGTTGAATTTTTTGGCAAGATGTATACCCAGGTCAACAGGCCCCCAGAAGTTTCCGATTTCATATCTCAGAATTTTATAAAAACCGGTTGAAGTGTCAATCATCAGAGTTTTGAGGTGAGATTGGGTCATTTGCATAGATGAAAAGGTTAAGGTTAAGATTAAGATTAAGGAGTTATATTCTCCTAATGACAGGCTAAAATACAAAAAAACCCGCCTTGTTATCAAAGCGGGTTTTCCAGTATAAAAATAATTTTTTTAATAGAATCGATGCCTGTTGTCATTTACATCAGCACTTTGCTCAATAGCACGATAGGCTTCTGCAGGGACTCTGTTACGGAAAGCATCCTTAAGTTGCCTGCGCTGATTTGCCCATGTATCAGGCTCAACAGCTTCATGCATCTCAATTATTTCAACCATATAGACGCCGGCATTTCCCTTGACAGTTTGTGGTCTGCTGCCGGCTTCCATGGCAAAGACAGCACCAATAACAGCTGGCTCATTTCCAAAACCCTGTAAATTACTTTGATTAAACCTGAGATTCTCAACCAGCCTTGTTTCAATATCAAGGTTTGAAGCAATTTCTTCAAGATTGTTACCCTGGGCTTGCATGAATTGTTCTTTGAGCATTTCTGCTTTTTTCTCCCTGATGGCAATTTCCATAATTTCATTGCGGATATCATCCAGTTGAGGGACTCCCTCTTCTCTTACCTTTGTTACTTTGGCAATAACAAATCTTCCATCCAGGTCAAATATCTGCGAGTAATCGCCCCTGCGCGTGCGATCTGCAAAGGCCCACTGAATGATGCTTCTGGGGCTTTCTATTCCGGGGATGGTATTATCCATTGGGCGAATGTCAGGAGCAATACGTTTTGCCAGTCCTTTTTCTTCAATAGCTGTGTCAAAATCAACGCCTTCTCTGAGCAGGGATGCGAATGCACTTGCTTGTCCGAAAATTCTCTGGTAGGTTTGGTTGCTGAAATCAATTTCTCTTGTCAGCCTGGCAACCTGAACCTTTTTAGCAGGAGCTGATTTGCCCGTAACGCGTATCACATGAAATCCAAAGTCGGATTCTGCTACGGTGAAACTGTTTACCGGAGTATTGATGACAGCTTCATTAAATGGCTCAACCATTGCCCCATCAGGGAACCAACCCAGGTCGCCCTGGTTATTGAATGCCGAAGGGTCATCGGAGAGCTCCATGGCAAGTTGAGCAAATCGGGCAGGGCTTCTTCTCACTACATTCAACAGGCTGTCAGCTTTTTGCTGTGCCTGCTCACGGCTGAGTGTGGTTTCCGGGCCAGCTGACATAGACATCCTGTGTGCAATAAGAATATGGGAAGCCCGCATAGAATCGGGGCGAAACTGTACATCATTGAGTTTTGAAATCACAAAGGAATTGTTTTCCTCGTAGGGACCGTATATAAAACCGGGCTCTTCTTCAAACATCAGTTCATCGATTTCGGGAGAAAGTTCACCGGGTCCGTAAAAGCGAGGGTCGAAACGGCTGTCGGAGTTGGCATTGATAAATGATATTACATCATCTGTATTTTCCAGTTCTGACCTGAGTCTTTCAATTTCCAGTCTTATATTTTCCCGATCCTGTTCGGAAGGGAAGACGGGAAAAACAACATATTCAATATCACGTGATGCCTCACGCCTGAAAGTATTTTTATGTGTATTATAAACGTTACGAAGCTCACGATCAGTTACATTAACCAATGTATCATCAATTTCAGTAAACCTTTTTAGTGCTACACTTATGTCAGCAGTTGCATTCTTGTTCTGATAATCAAGTGCGGCCAGCATTTCAGGAGTATAATAGGCTTTGCTTATTAGTGTATGATATTTGGTTTCCTTTCTGTCTTGTCTGATAAAGTCTTCCAGCATGAACCAACGGTCCTGCATGCCTGGCTCCATAAAATCAAGATTCTCAATAAAATTAATTACGTTTTGAGGGTCGAAAGCACCGGTTTGAGGATCAGTAAAATTTTGTATAATAACAGGATGCGGATTTGGTCCTATAACAAGGTCACGGAGTTCATCTCCGGATACTGCAAGGCCAATATTTTCAAACTCTCTGCTCAGGAGGATCTCTCTGAGCATCTGATTCCATACCTGTTGCCTGATCTGAAATGTCTCTCTCTGACCTATGCTTTGATTTCCTGTTTGCTGACGCCAGTTTTCAAGTTGCTGGGCTACCCTGTTTTCAAATTCGGGGTACATGATTTTGGTTCTTCCCACTGAGCCAACTTCAAAATCCTGCCTGCCAGTGGGCCCGTAACCCATAAAATCACCCAGAACAAATGCAGCAAGAGCAATCCCGATAACAGCAATTAACAGCCCTGAATAACTTCTTATTTTTCCAATAACAGCCATAGTTTTCTTTATTCTTATATCTGATTATACTTGTTTTAAAAAATCGAATTGCAAAGGTATAACAAATTTTAAAACCTTTGATTGTCAGTTTAAATTAAAATAAATTAAAAGGGATTCTGCAATGAAATGTATCGCTAAATGAAATATCAGTCCGGGAAAAAATATAACATATCATTAACCATTCAGTATTTTCAGGTGCACCTGTTCAATGCGTTTTTCACTAACCTGTATAATTTTAAAACTGTAATTTTTGATTATTATTTCTTCATTTACCAAAGGAATGCTTTCATGATGGTTAATGATCAAGCCTCCCAGGGTTTCATATTCATCCGATTCGGGAAGATTCAAATTGTATGCTTCATTCAGATAATCAATTTCCAGCCGGGCTGAAAATAAGTACTCAAGCTCGTTGATTTTTTTCTCGATAAAATCGTCAGTGTCGTATTCATCATCAATTTCTCCGAAAATCTCCTCCATAATATCTTCAATGGTAATTAAACCGGCAGTACCTCCAAACTCGTCAACGACAGCAGCAATACTTTTACGTTGCTGAATGAAGCTTTTAAGCAATTTATTAACATACATAGCTTCGGGTACAATCATGATGGGGCGTATGATGCTTTGTATATCTTTAGGTTTTTTAAAAAAATCAAAAGCATGCACATATCCTATGATGTTGTCAATATTTTTTCGGTAAATTAATATTTTTGAAAGACCTTTCTCTGAGAATTTTTTACGAAAAGCGTCCAGGCTCTCATTTTCTTCGAGTGCAACAATTTCGGTGCGGGGTTTCATGCTTTCCCGGAGTTTGATTTCGGGAAACTCAATGGCATTCCGGAAAATTTGCATTTCAATACTTTCTTCAGCCTGCTTTGATCCGGAATCACCAAACTCATGCAAAAAATTATTGATATCAACACTATCAAATGTTTTTGGGCTATCTGCCATTTTCAGATGAAAAATTTTTTTCAAAATAAACTCAGAAATTCCAAGTGTAATAAATACAAGGGGGTAAAGCAGGTAGTATATGAGAGTGACCGGCAGGGCAAATAATCTGAGAATACTGTTGGCATTAATGCGGAAAAGTGTTTTAGGTATAAATTCTGCAAACAACAGTATTACTATTGATGATATAACAGTTTGGGTAACCAATAAGGTAAAATCATTATGAAAAACCGAGGGTAATGCCTGTGTAAGGAAACGCTCGAGCACAATAGCAAAAGAAATACCATATATAACCAGGGCAATATTGTTACCCACCAGCATTGCTGAGATAAAACCGGAATCGGATTGTGTTAGCCTGGAAATCAGTTTTGCAGAAAAACCACCGCTTTTTTTATCAACTTCAACTTTGAGTTTGTTGGCGGTTACCCAGGCAATTTCCATACCTGAAAAAAAGGCTGAAAATAATAAGCTAAGAATAATAATAGACCAGATATCCACGCTATAAAATTGTTGATTACCAGAATACAAAGTTAATATAAAACCTGATAGGAAAATTGCCCGGGTTTTGTATGTAATGAAGATTTAAACCCGTTATGTGGTAAATGTTATCGCCGCGATCGAACCGTTGTTGTTTCATTAATCCAGCATTCAACCTTATAAATTTCACCATCACTTAAACCGTACATAAAAGTTACCTCCACATTGGGGAAGTATTGTCTGTAGGTATCTATGAGCTGGGTGGCCCTTTCCTGCACTACAGGGTCGGGGTCGACATTACGAGCTTGTGTAAATTTATCCACGGCTGCCCAATAGGCAACATTTTTAGTTAACTCATTATCGCCACAATCAGAAGCACTTGCAGCATACATTTCTCCGATAAGGATATATGGACGACCATTTTCGGGGTCCAGTTCTGAAGCCCTTAAGGCATATGAACGTGCGCGACTAAACTGACGCAAATTTCTAAAGGTAATATCAGCCATTAGCATTAATGCCCTGAATTTATCCCTGTCTTCCTTATAAAGGGCAATTGCCTGTTCGAAATATCTGATTGCTTCTTCGTAATTTTTGGCATTATTTTCCAGCCTGCCCATAAGAAATGCGGATTCGGCTCCCGGGTCTAATTTGTGCAAATTGCGGGTTGCCTTATAGAATAAGTTTTCTTCAGTGCAACCTGAGTTGCTGAGCATTGAGGTTAATCTTCTGAGTAGCAGGGTATCTTCGGGGTTGTTTTGAAATCTTGGCTCAAACAGGTTGACAATATTTTCGCAGGTTGCAAAAGGTTCAAACATCCTGTCAATCTGGTCTTTTGCAGATTCATAAAGGTTGCGATCATTGGGATTGTGAGCAAGATTATAGTCTATTATATCCATTATCTGATTATAGGCCATCAAAATATCCCGGGTGTTTTTTAAACCGGCATCATGAAGTCTTACAAGGGTTTGCATGTGAACCAGCAATACAGCAGACTGTGTGTTTTCTTTTTCCAGTTCCATCGCCTTTGTAGTAAGTTGGTTGGCTTCCTGTATGTTATTTTGCCTGTATTGAAAAAGCTCCACGGCTTTAAGCCCGGTTACAAGTCCTTCACGTGAGGAGTGCACATGGCCCCAGTACTTGATTCTTTTATCATACACCATCATAAGTGTATCTATCCATGCATCCCTCCGCGCAGGGTCGGTTTCTTCATTGTATTTCATCCTTACAAGCACTGCACCCCTGATAAAGGTGTTTTGCTGTGCCCCGGGACAATTTAAAAATACGTCCCTCCAATGAGTATAAGCCATAGCAAAATTTCTGTGTCCGTAATGCTCAGAATAAAGTGAGATATTGTCACGACATTTGAGGCTGTCTTCTGGTGTTTTGCCAAAAGGATGCGGTGGAGGAGAGTTTAGCAGATAGTACTCTGAATGATTGTGATTAGATACATTATGTTTGTTTTCTGTTTCTTTTGCCGATGTAAAGCTTACACTAAAAATTATTATTGTCAGGGCAAAAGCTGACATGAATCTGGATAAATACATTGTAAAATATATTTTGTAAGAGTAATTTGTTTTCCTTTATTTGGTTTTCTCTGAGATTTTGAAAGGCAATATAAAAATCTTTTCTTGTTTTACTGCTGATAAAAACCGTAACGGAACAATTTTTTTAAAAGAGATTTGACACAACAAATTTATAGTAAAATTATATATCGCAGAGTGTTTTAATGATTCAGAGAGAATCTTCATCTTCAGCCGGTTGAATCAATTCATCAGTATCTTCCTCAGGCTCATGCTCCACAGAAAAGGAACCCCAGGGTTCCTTTATTACCCACGAAGTAAACCGTTCGTCAGATTCAAAACCCTGTCCATACAATACATCTTCTTCAGAGGTAATTTTCACAAACTTTTCGCTGTAAATGATTTCATTTTTTCTGTCCCAGATGAGTTGTTCGGTGTTTAGTTTTTCGCGCGTTTCCATATTTTCAACTATAACATCATCGCGGGCATCAATTAAATTGTCCCTTTCGTATTCAATGGCATATTTCGCTTGAATCCTTGAAGTTTCATTCAAGAGGGTATCATAAAAAACCATAACAAATCCGGCAGGGAGTTCCATGTAAGGTTCATCACCTTCAAACCGCTCCATAAATGGAGCCTCCATGATCATTTGAATATGGGCGTGTGAGCTGTAAACGATTCTTAAGTTCTCAGCAGTTTCAACAGGCAGATTTTCTGTTTTTGTAATGGTTTCGATGGTTTCCAGGTCGGGGCGGCATGAAAAAAACATTGCCAGCCCAAAAAGGATGGCAATGCTCTTCATTTTTATATTTGACATTTTTTTTATCATGGTCTTGCTCTGACCCTGGTAGTTTCGTTTATCCAGCATTGCACCCTGTAGGTGTCGCCATCATCCAATCCATGAAAAAACAGAAGTTCTCTGTCAGGGAAATACTGAGTATAAGTACTGATAAGCTGATTAGCCCTTTCCTGAATAATTTCCTCCTGATCTACATTACGTGCCTGCCTGAATTTATCAACTGCAGCCCAGTAAGCTACTCTTTTGGTCAGATCGTCATTCCCACATGCACTTGCGCTTGCAGCATACATCTCACCTATAAGTATATAAGGTCTTCCATTTTCAGGATCAAGGGCTGAAGCCTGAAGTGCATAAGTCCTTGCCTGGCTGAATTGACGTAGGTTGCGAAAAGAAATATCAGCCAGTAGCATTAATGCCCTGAATTTATCCCTGTCATCAGTATAAAGCTTTACTGCCTGTTCAAAATATTCAACGGCCTGGTTGAACCTTTGTGAGTTGTTTTCAAGACGACCCATAAGAAACGCAGATTCTGCAGTTGGTTTAAGTCTGTGCAGGTTTTTGGTAGCCTGGTAAAATAATCTTTCATCCGTACAATTGGAATTACTTAGCATAGAGGTAATCCTTTCCAAAAGCTCAGTATCCTCCGGGTTTCTTTCAAATCTGGGTTCAAAGAGAGAGACTATATTCTCGCAGGTTGCAAAAGGTTCAAACATATTGTCAATATTGTCCTTTGCAGGTTCAAAAAGTCTTCTGTCATCAGGGTTGTTAACCAGATTAAAATCAATGATATCCATAATTTTATCGTAGCTCAAAAGCACTTGATCGACTGGTTTTAGACCTGCATCGGCGAGCCGCACAAGGGTTTGGAAGTTTATCAGTAAAACATCAGCTTGTGAACTGTTTCCTTCAATTTCTATTGATCTTGTTGTTATTTCATAAATTTCCTGGATATTATTGGGGCGAAGCTGATAAAGATCAACAGCCTTACGTCCGAGCACAAATCCTTCTCTTCCAAAATATTCTATTCTTTTATCATGAATCATCATCAGGGTATCTACATAGGCATCGCGGCGGATGGGGTCTGTCTCTTCATTATATTTCATCTTTACAAGAACTACTCCTCTGATGAAAAGATTCTGACTTGACTGTGGACAGAGAAATAAGGCTTCTCTCCATGGCTCGTAAGCCAGGGTAAAATTTCTTTGATTGTAATACTCTGTATATAAGGATAAATTTCTTACACATTGAATACTGTCTTCGGGTGTTTCTCCAAAACGCGGGGGTGTGTTTTGTATTAAATACCCTGCAATTGCTTCGTTTAATTCTGTGTGATTAAAATAATCCATATGCCCCAGGTCAAGGGCATTTTTTGTTTCCATGGCAGAAGCTGCCGAAACAAACAACGCTACCAGCGCAATTGCCGATATGACTTTCATTGTTTTCATCTTAATAATTTTTGTTTAGTTGGTATGATAAAGGCCAAATTTAATACAATTCCAGCATTATGTTTTTTGTTAAATAGTCAAATGCACGAGGCCTGCATCATAAATTGTGTTTTTTGGTTTTTAAAAATTAATTTACTCTGTTATTATATTTAGAAAAATCTTCTTCTCACAAACCATCTTTCGTAAATATTAACCCCCAGATTGATGCGGAAAAAGTTCTCGCTGATTATATCATCGCGGCCGGCAGTGCGATTGGCATACTCAAAGCCAATATGTAGTGCCGACAAAGATCTTCTTACCGGTATTCCTACCCCAAAACTTATGCCAAGTTCAGAAAAGTCTTCATTGTTATAACTTAAAAATGACTGCCCGAATCGTAAACCGGCCCTGTATTCCCAGCGGCTTAAAAACAGGGAAAATGTTTCAACCCGTGGATTATGTACCAGGCCCATTCTGAGTTGCCATGAGTCATTGAGATTTTGTTTTTGCCCATGTACTTCAAAATTACTCCAGTTTTGCATCTGGTAATCCAACCCTCCACTCCAATGATTGTTGAATTTAATAAAAGTACCTGCTCCGAAACTTTGCGGAATCAGCATTTCACTGGATTGTCCGCTTATGATGTTAAGGGTATCTAAAGTATTTCTTACCCCTGGCAGGTCTCTTAAAATGAGTTCATTTCTTGCTACAGTTAAGTTTGTATTGTCTGTAAAGGTAGCACCCAGGGTAATACTGCTGTTTCGTCCGAGTCTCTGTTCATATTGAAGCCCGTATGTAAGCATGAAGCCATCAATATCATCGGCATAACTCCAGATGGTTCGGAAAAATCCGATTATACTGTCTGAAGAAGCGATTTTCAGGTCTTCGGACTTACCAAAAAGATAAGAAAAATTGATTCCTCCTGAAAGTCCCTTATAAATGCGAAACCCATGACCCAGATAAACCTGGTTGATCCCTCCATTACCTTCATACACATAGTTTACTTTACCATCCAACGGGCTGCGGTCGGCAATACTGTAACCCACCTGGGAATAGGGTAAAATACCCGCAGCAACGCTCCACCAGCGGGTAACAGGGAAAGCAAAATTGAAATTACCCAATGCAGAGTAGGCTGTTGTTTGCCGTTGGTCAGCAATTTTTTGTTGATAAAGATGGGAAAAAACAGTTGCATCAAAAACAAACGAGAGTGAATCCATTGCAGAATAGGATGCCGGATTAATATAATTTACACTGGTATTGCTTCTGAAACCCTGTGCAAGTCCTCCCATTGACATGTTTCGAAACAATTCATTACCCTTAAGTTCTCCGGGGCCAAATATTGAGTAGGGAGAATTGATGTTTGCCTGGGCATGCAAAGGTTCATTCAATAAAAGCACCAGAGGCATCATGAGTAAAGATGCTGCTAAAGCCAGGTAGTTTCTTGCTTTCTTTTGAGCTGAAAATGACATTAGTTGAATTTTAAAATTTCGTTTAATCCCCTAAGAACTAAATTTTCGGTTGCAAATATCCTATTTTTTAGCTTTTTATCAAAAAAAAATATATCTCCCCCTCCTGCAACTACTTTTAAATCCGGATACTTTTCTTTATACTGATTTATAATTCCATCTATTTCGGCAATGCAACCATTTATAACACCTGATAAAACAGATTCTTCAGTGGATTTTCCGGTGAGATAGTTTATTTCTTTTTTTTTAACTAACGGTAATTTGGCAGTGAAAGTATGCATTGCCCTGAATCGCATTTCCATACCGGGAGATATAGCCCCACCCATGTATTGATTTGAAATAGTTAAAAAATCATAAGTAATGCAACTGCCAGCCTGAATTACCAACACGTGATTCTCGGGAAACAACTTCTTGCCAAAAACGGCTGCAGCCAATCTGTCAGTTCCCAAAGTTTCGGGTGTTGAATATGTTACTTCAACAGGGACAGGTGTATGCTCGTTCATAACAATTACCCGGGTTATTTCTTCCATACGCTTTCGCAACGATTCAGTTGTGGATGCCACATCTGATATAAGGACCCTTTCAGGGGTAGTTTCCCCTAACATTTCAAAAATAAATTCCCAATTTTTATTAGATGATTTGCCAAAAGCCAGAATTTCGTCACTCCTGAAAAGTGCGGCTTTAGCAAGTGTATTACCGGAATCTATAATAAGATTCATTTTTTGTGTGCTTTGGATAATATACCAAAATACTGGGGTTGCAAAGGTACCATAAATTAGAATGATCCGATCTTAAAAAATCATTAAAAATCAGGAGATTGGTTTTTTCTCTTGCTTTGGCCGGGGAGCGGGCAGAAGGCTTCAGAGGTAAATTTTTTAGCAAAAAGATAAAAACAACTTGCCAGTTAAAAATGTTTGCGTAAATTTGCAACGTCCAAAGACGCGGTACCATAGCTCAGTTGGTAGAGCAACGGACTGAAAATCCGTGTGTCCCTGGTTCGATTCCGGGTGGTACCACGTTCCAAAAAAGACAAGCGCTGCAATCATAGAGGTTGCAGCGCTTTTTATTTCCTGCCAAAGTCGGCCGGTATTTCACCCCAGTTTTCAGTATCCCATTTCAGGATTTTGTTCTTCCAGGTGTTGTTTTGCAGCCATTTTTCGGCCCGGTCAATGTAATCGAAAAGCTTTTCATTGGCGGGTTCTTCCTTGAGTGTGGTTTTTGCTTTCTTATTTCTGATCCATGCCATTGCAGTCACACTATCAGTATATATGGGAAGGAGAATGTTACGCTGCTTACATAATGCAAGTGCATGAACCAGTGCCAGAAACTCACCCACATTGTTTGTGCCTTTAGGCAACGGACCTACTTTAAAAATGCTGGATTTATCTCTGGTGTAAACTCCCTGGTATTCCATTTCTTTTGAAGCAGAACTGTAAGCGGCGTCTACTGATATGCTTTCAAGTATAGGACCTCTACCTGCTGATGGGCTTGCAGTTGTGGGTTTTGGAGTTTTGTTTACCACATGCTTCCAGTAATTTCCTGTCAGCGCTTCGCGAGCCTGGGTTTCACTTTCAAAGGACTTGTATTTGGCAGCCGGGTAACCCTTTATGGCTCGCTCACAATCTTTCCAGTTATCAAAAATACCGGTTTCGTGCCCCTCCCAAACCGCATAATATTTTTTCTTTTTTGCCACTTTGTATTTGTTTCTTTTTACAATGCAATTTTACTGCTAATTATCTTTTCTGAAAGAATCCCAGCCCTGTGCCCTTAGTGTAATTACATTGCCGGAAGTGGAGATCAAATCGGTCTGTGAAGGATTTTCAGTTATATGCCCGATAACAGTTATTTCCTCAACACCCTTTATCTTATCATAGTCTTTCTGGTCAATTGTAAATAGCAGCTCATATTCCTCTCCGCCATTCAGGGCAAAGGTTGTCGGGTCAATTTTAAATTCATGGGCTATGGTGGCTGTTTGCACATCGATAGGTAATTTTTCTTCGTAAATTACCGTTCCCCTGTTTGAAGACTTGCAGATATGGAGTATTTCAGATGCGAGACCGTCGGATATATCTATCATGGAAGTGGGAATGATATTTTTTTCCATGAGCAGGTCAACAATATCCTTTCTGGCTTCGGGCTTCAGTTGCCGCTCCAGAACATATGCAAACTGGCTCAGGTCGGGCTGTGATTGTGGGTTGGCTTTAAATACCTCTTTTTCCCTTTCCAGTATAAGCAATCCGGCATAGGCTCCGCCAAGGTTTCCGGTTACACAAATCAAATCGTTGGGTCTGGCTCCGCTACGATAGGTGATACGGTCTTTGGATACTTTTCCCAGTGCCGTTACGGATATAAATAACCCGGAGGCACTGCTGGTTGTATCTCCTCCAACAAGGTCAATTTTGTATTTTTCGCATGCCAGCATCATACCTTCATATATTTCTTCAAGGGCCTCAACTGTATAACGACTGGAAACAGCTATCCCTGCTATAACATGAGTAGGATGACCGTTCATGGCATAAATGTCGGAAAGATTTACAACAATGGATTTATAACCAAGGTGTTTCAGGGGAGTGTACATGATATTAAAATGTACCCCTTCTATAAGCAGATCTTTGGTTAGAAGGGTAATATCATTATCTCCTTCAATCGCAGCGGTATCATCCCCAATGCCTTTGATAGTGCGATTATTGTAAAGCTTTACATTGCGTGTAAGATGGTCAATTAGTTTAAATTCTCCCAGGGAAGAAAGAGGTGTTTTGCTCATAAGTAACTTATAGGTTTATGATGGATTATTTTATGATTCTTGATTGTAATTCTATGGATTCTTTATGAATAAGGTCCAGAAGGTTTTTAAGGAACTTTTCATGCAATCCTTTTTCTATACCATCCTGTGTACGGGTTTCAATTATCTGATTCCATCTTTTTACCTGTAATATGGTCATTTTACAATCGGCCTTAAGATGCGCAATTTCATTTACTACCTGCATTCTTTTTGCCAGTGTATTGATAAGTTGATAGTCAAACTCGTCAATTTTCTTTCTTAGGAATTCAAGCTCCTTGCATGGATTTTCCTCGTTGGTTAAAGGGATTTTGAGGCTATTTATAAGTTTAGGCAGATCTTCGGGCCGTATTTGCTGTGCAGCATCAGTAAGTGCTTTTTCCGGTAAATGATGCGATTCAATCATAAGTCCGTTCATGTCAAGCAGAAGCGCTTGCTGAGCAATGTCTTTTAAAAGGCTTCGTGTGCCGGCAATATGACTGGGGTCACAAATTATGGGAAGTTCGGGGAAATTGCTTTTAAGCTCTATGGGAATGTTCCAGAGTGGCTCATTCCTGTACCGGCTTTTTTCGTAAGTATTGAAACCACGGTGTACGGCAGCAATTTTGTTGATCCCGTTTATATAAAAGCGCTCAATTACACCCATCCATAAGGAAAGGTCGGGGTTCAGAGGATTTTTAATCATTACAGGAATGTCAACACCCTTAAGTGCTTCTGCGAGTTCCTGCACGGAAAATGGATTTACACTGGTTCGTGCTCCAATCCAAAGGATGTCTGTACCTTCATTAAGGCAGGCCTCCACATGCCTGGGAGTAGCCACTTCAACAGCAACGGGAAAGCCATAGGTATTCTTTACTTCAGTCAGCCACTTCAAGGCTTTCTCACCATGTCCCTCAAAGGAATTTGGACGGGTACGGGGCTTCCATACACCACTGCGAAAGGCCGATACCATACCTGTAGAATGAAGTTTTTGAGCAGTATCCAATACCTGCTCTCTGCTTTCAGCACTGCAAGGCCCGCTGATTATGAGAGGCTTCTGCTTTGTCGGCAGCCAGCTTTCAATGGGCAATGGATTAAATAAACTTACAGGGGCTTCCATAATTTGATTTGCTTGGAACAATATTAAGTACTCTTTACAATAACAAATTCAGGTTGCGAATGTTGGGTAATTTATGATGCAAAGTTAACAACTCTCATTCATTAATCTATTTATACAATCATGTAATGCAAATTGTTTTACCGGAAAATATGACTATTTTTGATGTATCATTAACCGGGAGTAATGGCAATTGAAATAATTAAAAATACGCTGATTCAATTTGAGCGGGAGGGTAAAACAATGTTTGTAACCTCCTCGTTTCAATCACAGAGTATTGTATTGCTGCATATAGTAAGTAAGATAATGCCATCCATTCCTGTTTACTTTATCAATACAGGGTATCACTTCTCTGAAACCATTGTCCATAAAGATAAAGTGGCATCAATGCTGGGGCTTAATGTTATTGACCTTATGCCTCTTGTACCCAAAAGCAACCAAAGGGATGACAAAGGCAATCTTTTATTTACTTTTGATCCTGACTATTGTTGCTATTTGAATAAAGTTCAACCGGTTGAGAGACTTCTTGAGCAGTATGATGTGTGGATAAGTGGTTTGAGATCACACCAAAATGTTCATCGGAGCAAATTATCATTGATGCAACCAACACATTCCAGGGCGGTTAAATACCATCCTTTGTTATATTGGTCAAGTGAAGAAATAGAAAATTATATTAAAGAATTTGATTTACCCAAACATCCTCTTGAAAGCAATGGCTATAAAAGTATAGGATGTGAGCCATGCACAAAACCGGTAAATACTGAAAATGGCAGAGATGGCAGATGGTATGGTATGAGAAAAACAGAGTGCGGTTTAAATACTGATTGGGTTGAGAAAAAATAAATCCTGATAATATAATTTTTTAATCACAAAACTATTCATCAATTATTTAAAATCTTCAGGAAAAAAGAAATTTTATGAAGATATTGATTACCGGTGGAGCCGGATATGTGGGAAATGAGCTTGTTTTTGAGTTGCTGAAAGTGCCTCATGTAGAAAAAGTTATCGTTTATGATAACCTCAGCAGGAAAAACTATAATCTTTTTCTTGACACCCGCTACGAACCTCATAAAATTCAATTTGTAAAAGGTGAATTGCTTGATTCACGGAAATTGAAAAAGGAATTGCAAGACATAGACGTGGTATTTCACCTCGCTGCAATAGTATCTACACCTTATGCCACAGAAAATTCACACCTTTTCGAACAGGTCAACCATTGGGGAACAGCAGAACTCATTTATGCCATTGAGGAAAGCAATGTAAAAAAGTTTGTTTATCTGAGTACAACCTCGGTATACGGAGCATCTGACGAAATTATTACCATCGACACCATTCCTGACCCCAAAACTTTTTACGGTAGCAGCAAGTTAAGAGGTGAAAAGCACATTGAAAGACTGTTTGATAAAATAGATACATATATCATACGATGTGGTAATGTATATGGATACAGTCCCAGTGTAAGATTCGAAGCTGTAATTAACCGGTTTATGTTTGAAGTAAATTTCATGGGGCGTATCCAGATTAACGGAAACGGGCAGCAAACCCGTGCATTCATTCACGTTGATAAAGTTGTAAGGGTGCTTTGCAATCTTATTAATCCGGACTTTTATCTTCCTTCAGGGTTGTATAATCTTGTGGATCAAAATCTTTCCATCTTCGGAATAGCCAATACCATCAAGGAAATTTATCCGCACATGGATATGATCTTTGTAAATCAGCACCTGGTGATGCGCGAAATCAAAGTGGAAAAGGATAAAAGGATTGAACCTCTGAAAACCATTAAACCCATTTCGGTAAAAGATGAACTTATAAACTTTAAAAACAAATTCTCCTTTTCTTCAAAATTTGATATCTGAATAAGTTTTCACCTCATCGGATTTACCCTTGTTTCGCCTCATGCTATTCACAGTCAGGCTTGTTTCGAATTTTCCCTAAAAAGATTTTTCTCTACATCAGCATAAATCTGAAACTAAATCCGGCATGTGTATTGGATGTGGGGAATTGGTTGGAAACGAAAGGATTGGTGATGTTGCGATCATAGAATAGCCGCATGGTTACTCTGGCGCTCACCTGGTAGTCGGCAGAGAAATTGATTCCGATATTGTTTTGACCGGCAGAAATAACATCCACTTCTTCTATAAGCTTTCGCAGCACGGTTTGGTTTCGTCTGAAAGCCAGGTCAAGTCTCAATACCAGGTCGCTTTGAATTCTTTGTGTGTTGCCGCCCTGGGCAATATTAAATGCCAAATCCTTGAAACGGTATCCCGTTCCTATAATAATTTCCCGGCTATTCACATCAGTAACCTGGTTGTTTGCCATGCTCAGGCCAATATTTCTGGATTTTCTGTATTCTACCCGGGTTGTAAGGCTGTTTACCCAGGTCATGTCGACACTGATAAGTGGCCTGAATTGCTCGTTGATGGACACCTGACCTATTTCAAATTCAGGTATAAAATTGCCAAGGTTATCAAAAGTAGACGGGAAACCAGGAAAATCATTATCCCTGAAATCGGCATTGCTACGGTAAGAATTAATGGTAAATGTACTGCTATAACCATGGGCAATGGTTATTGTCTGGAAGTGTTTTCTCAATGCAGGTATCCTTGATAGTCCGTCATAGGTCAATCTCCAGTTGGGCATAGGGATACGCAGGAACGGATCTGTTTTGGAACCGGATGGATCCCAGCCGGCATACGCTGCCATGAATGAGGAAATAAGCACTTCCTGTGAGGTTGGACCATAGCCGACAGGGAAGCCTGTGACGCTGTCAATCATTTCACCCGTTGCATTGGGATTTTTTCCCCAAAGTCTTTGGGCAATCTGAAAACGATACTCTCTGAAATTCTCAAAAGCCTGTGATGTGTATTCATCATCTGTGGGTTGAAATGCAGTACCGATGGATAAAAATGAAATACTAAAGCTACCTGCGGTTTGCGGGCTGAATGAACCAAAAACTCCATCACTGCCTGCTCTGAAATATTCCTGGTGAGAACGTGAAAAATTTCTCAGGGCTGTGAATTCAATCCTCATATTGGGCAAGGGTTCAAACTGCGAACGAGCTGAGAGGTTTTCGGTAAAGTTTGTAATATAGGGATTGTTGAGATTTTCTGCAGTAACCATCCAGTTTTCTGCTAATGCCCTGTCTCTGATGTCTTCCTGGCTGCCAAATACAAATCCCAGGCCCGGGGCACCATAGCCCTCCTTTTCAAAATCCCATCTTTGACCTAATATTTCAGGTGTGGGTGCAAATCCAGGTAAGCGGGTACCATTGGATTGTGTATAATTGATACTCAGATTTCTGACTCCCATTAATATCCTGAAGAAGCCTTCATAGAAAATTTTAAAATAATCTCTTTCTTCATCCTCCTGTTGCGTCTGCTGTTGAGGCCTTTGCTGTGGAGCTCTTTGTTGTGTCCTTTGCTGTGGTCTTGCCATACCACTTTGGTTGATTTGCCTAAGAAAACCTACCTTATTATAAAGAGTTACAAAGTTGGCATTCACGTTTAGTCTTTTGGTATTGGAGTTTTCGATTGTATTGCCCAGTTCTGTTGCAGCCAGGGGTGCAGCATGCCAATCAAAATCTGCTGTATAACCCGCATTTGAGGTGACCCAGTCGAGCAACGGAAGTTTGTTTATGGGCAGGTTGTAAGTAAGGTTAACTCTCTGATTGTAAAAGGTTGTCCGTCCGTAGTTGCCGATATTTCTCCAGACCTCACTGCGATATTGCTCCCATTCATCCCTGTCTTCGCGGTTGATTCGCCCATGAGGTTCATCAATTCTTGCATTGTTGGTTGCGCGGAATTCAAGTTTGAGGGCACGGGTGAGATCATAACGTACATCATAAAGTCGATCCCATGAAAAAGTTTTGATAAAATTGGGCTCGATGATGATCTGGTAGCTGCTCTTGTCCCTCATGAGCGATTCACTGTACCCACGGTTCATGACCGACCTGAGTGATACAAGGCGGGGCATATAGTAGAAATTAAAATCTCTGATGATCCTGAAAGCGTTTCCGGAGAAAGCCGAAACGCCGGAAAAGGGAGTTACATTTGTTGGAGAGGTTTGCCAGTTGTAGCCGACTATCCCTCTCCAGAGTTTCTGACTGTCATATTCAATGTCAATATTTCTGGCATATACCTCCGAATAGGAGTAGGTAAAGTCAAAATTTTCTATGCTCCACAACCGGTTACCAGTGCCGGGTGTGAGTCTGCTTTTACCCACATTGGTAAAATTGAAATTTTTTCTTCTTACATAATCCTGTGCAATACCCCTGATGGAATCTTTTTCTGCTTCCGTTTCGTAAGATTCCAGATCATCTCTGAACAATATGTCAGGATTAAGCGGGTTATATTGGGGATCTGTGAATGACTCTGAGAAGCTGAAATGGAAGGGGATTCTGAGGCCGAAATCTTCAGGGAAAAGCCTGCCCAGTTCAAGATTTGTAGCAATATCGTATGATCTGACATACTCTTTGCTTCTCTCATTCACTTTTTGTTCTATGCTTCCAAAACCAGGTGTGCTTGTAAACCCGGCAACGGTAAGGTTTCCAAGGTCGGCAAGTTGTGCGTTCACCCTTCCTGATGCTGCCCATCCACCCTGGTCTTCAAATTCATACAATCTTAACTCGTTTACCCAGATTTCTGCTGATTTGGGCAATCCGTCATCATGTGGTGTATTGAATGTTCTTCTAGGATTTCTAATCCCTATCATGATTACTCTAACATTGCTGAGGGTAGGTGTACCCACTACGGTCATTCTGTTATCGCCGTCAAATTCAGAAAAAGGAGTGTTTAGTGTAACTCCGCTTGAAGCATCACGCATTAAAATATTACGTGTAAGTTTCAGGTCGGTAAGTTTATCCAGGTAAATATCAAAATCATTTTCTGCAGGCCATACCAGTTCTCTGATTGGACCGGTTCCCCATGGTGTAACCTTCATGGGCACTTCATACTCATAATAGTTTCCTGTAAAGTCGGTCCCTAACCTCAGAAAAACAGTCAGTTCGTCATCCTTCAAGGCAAGTTCATCTCCCAGCGCTTCAGCATGGGCAAACATGCGTATGCGGCGGTATTGACGCATGTCAAGGTCAGCAGTTTTGTAAACAGCACGTGAGTCTCCGTCTTTCAGGTTGCTTACGCGCATTGCAAGGCTTTGCTCATTCCTTCTCTGCAGGGATGTGGTTCCTAAATCCGTTTCGCGTTCAATACCTGGTGGCAGTGTGTAAGGGATTGGAGAACGTGTGGCATTTTCTTCAATATTTACTGTAAACACCTCAAAAGAAGTATCTGTGTTGTCATCAGGCACATATTCACCTGGTGTTGTTAATGAGCGGTCAAAAGTTCTCCAGTTGCCCCTGACCAGTTCAAGAGTTGCAAATCTGAGAACAATGGGTTCTTCAAAATCTTTCATAAACATCCGCATAAACCGGATGGATTTGAAATCCTGGATGTTATTTATGGCTTGTCTGTTGGGATCGCGCAGGGGGACTTTAAACTGGTACCAGTTTACCACTTCGTTTTGTCCGTTTCTGAGTGTTACCCTTGCTTCTGCTACATCAGTAATATAATTTCTTCCCACTACCATATCTTCAGGACGCAAACTTACCCGGTACTGAAAATATCTTTCAGCCTCATTGAGTGTACCATCCAGATTGATATCTTCGGTATTGGGCAGATTGGTTGCCTGTGTGGGGTAAGGCTCGGGAGATTGTTCTGAGGTTGGGCTGTTACCCTCAAGTCCGTTATATCTTTTGTAGCGCTCAAGAATACTTACCTCATTCTGATCAAGTTCGGTTCCTCTGAAATACTGGAAATTATCTGCAGACGGGTCTTCAAAAGCCAGTTGGTAAGCCATTGAGTTTTCTGTATGAAGGGTTGCTATTCTGCTGAGAAATTGATGCTTTTCCTCAAAAAAGTCACGCTCATCTTCTGTGCTCAAACCATCAAGTCCCACATCCTGGAATTCCCGTGCAGTGGGATTATTGTCAAAAGAGTTAACTATTGCCTGTATAGTTGGAACACGACCCCAGATGGTAGTATCAACATTAACTACTTCATCTGTTGTAGGCAGTCCGTTTTCAAAAGCTTTTCTACCATCGCGCAGCACATCTTCGGATATATCTCCCAGGTTAAAATACAAATCTCCACCGGAGTGTTCTTCATCATAAATAAATGGATCAAGCATCCAGAACTCGATATATTCAATGTTATTGGCTTCAAAATCCGTATTCCTCATTGGTCTCATAATCCCTCCCCAGCGGGTTTGAGGTTCATTTAATGTACCATCCGCACCTATTCCCCTGCTATAATTATTCTGCTCAACGGTATAATTATACATACCCCGCTCACTGGGATAAAATGCAAGATTCAATACAGGTACAGCAGAAGGAATACCAGAGGGTGTATCCTTGTTAGGCCAGATTTCGTTTTCTCTGACCTCACGCACATAATGATTGGATAGCTGGTCGGGATCATTGCGTATGTGAGAGGGGGTGATGCTGGTATTGTCATAGAAAAGCCGGTCAATGATATACCATGCCAGCCGTGCATTGTTATAACGAAACGCAAGTCCGGTGCCGGGTGCACCTTCAGGAAACATCCCCGGTTGTGTCTGAAACTGGGGGGTACTGGCTAAGTGCCATGAATGTACATTCTTCAGGTCAATGGTCGATTTGCTACCCTCAAAATCATCTATATAAGCAGTACCAGCACTTCCAATGAGCCTTGAGTGTCCAGGTATAAGATGAGCAAATTCCCCAATGAATGTAATTCTTGAAGGTGTTGTTGTGGAATAAAAAGGAAGCCGGTCAAGCAACCGGGTAAGAAAAAGGGACTGGGTTTGATATGTGGTGTGGAGGCCCCAAATTGTATTGGCAATAGGTTCATCGCCATAGTTTACTTTTTGTGTGAGCGGTCTTTCTGATAGTCGCATGATGGTACCCCCGATACGCAGGTTCTCATTTACCCTGTGATCCACATGTGTACCCATAAGGGTGCGGGTTTGTATATTGAATAAACTCTGGCTTTCCAGTGATATACGGATAGGAGCACCTGAACTCAGAATAGCATCATTTATAATTCTTACCCTACCCAGGGTATAATCTACAGTATAGTCCTGGTTCTCTACCAGTGGAACTCCTCCCTGTGTAACTACCACAGAACCCTGAGGTATGTTTAGTGCATTCAGGGGAATTTCAGAACCTGCAGCAGATTTGTATCGTCCCTCAATGATATACCTGTTTCTTTCGGGAAACTGCTGTGCCCGGTGTTTTGTAGTAGTATATAGTGAGTCAAAGGCATATTTGTCTCCCAGGGCGGGGTCAACAAGCATTTTCCGAAGGTGAGAGCCAAAAGGTTCTACAACCGGAAAATATACACGACCGTTGGAGGATTGAATAGTACCTCCCTGGGTTGCGGCATTGTCAACAAAGTCGAAAACTCCGTCTGGCACAGGATCCAGCTGAGTATTCAGCCTGTCAAGACCCAATACACGAATCAGAGGTATTCCTTCCAATGGTCCTTCGTTAAAAAACCCAATGGGAACTCCCAGTTCCTCATCTTCATATAGTACATTTAAGCGAAAGTCATCCCTGTTTATTTGAAATGCCCCGATGTTATAAACATTTTTCATCATCAAATCCCACATTGGGTGGCGGGTATCAACTGCTGTACTTTTCAGAAGTTTTACAATAAGAGAATTGGGTGCTGTGACATCATTGGTGAATTCTCCAACCCGATAAAGAGTTTCATCTCCAATGATGGTATATTCGAAAGCAACAGCGAGCACATGATCAGGACTTACAGTCTGATTAAGTGAGATAAAGCCCAATCTTGGGTTAAAGGTGTATTCGTTGCTTCTTAATCGTCGTGCATTTTCCACATTTTCATAATCTCTGCCAGCTGAAAATTCTTCCGGACGCTGACTAAGATAACTGTTTACCTGCGAAATATCGCGAATGGGAGTATTCTCTAAATCCGTGTAAAGATTATTGGAGAAATTTGAAGGAAAAGGGACCTGACTGCCACCGATATTCTGATTGAAAGGGCTGGCCTCACCAAGGTCGGAAAGGGCAACAATATTGCGGTTGTCTTCAGTGGCAGGGCCTATATTGGTAATCCAAACCTCAATTCGGTTTATGATAATATTTGAATTGATAATTGGCAGATTTTCCAGGGCACTGTCATAATTATCCCTAAAATATTGTGCCAGAAAATAGTGCCTGTTTTCCTCGTATTCATCTGCCTTAAACTCGTATTCAGTGGTTTGAGCTCCCCCTTGTACTTCTATGGATTTAGACTCGGTACGCTGTTGAGAGAATACACTGGTAACAGTAGTATTACCAAACCTGAGTTGCGTTTTGAAGCCAAATAATCCCTGGTTCCCTGATATCAATGTACCTGGTAAAGGCAGTGTAACATCACCTGCTTCAATTAACTGAAGTATTTCATCTTCATGCCCGCGATACTCAAGCTTCATCCGGTTTTCAAAATCAAAGCTGGCTTCGGTGTTATAATTACTTTGGATTTCTATTTTTTCGCCTATTTGAGCCTGTACAGAAAGCTGAATTTTTTGCTGGAAATCAAAGTTTGTTGTTTGCCTTCTTCTTTCATCCAATGCAGGGTCTTCCCTGCGATTTGACAATACCCCAAAAATCAGTTCTGCAGATCCGGTGGGTCTGATGTCAATGGTGCTTCCTCCAAAAATCCTGTCAAATACCTCTCCCCCCACATATATTTGCGGAATGATTCCATCCTGCCGCTCAAAGGGTTGTGGCTTCGATTTTTCATGCCAGTAATTCCTGAGTGCCCGATCCATATCATAATTAAGATAATCCTCAAAAGAGATATAAACCGGTCTGCCAATAATCCTGTCACCCATTTTACGGATTTTGAAATAGCGATTGGTTTCGGGGTCAAAATGTATTTCTGTGGTAATATTTTCAGGATCTCCAAGAATTATCGGAGGAAGTACGGGGTCTTCAAAAAGCAAATCTCCGGGGCTGCCGGGAGGAGCAGGGGGTATAGGCTGTACCTCTTGTTCAGTGGTATCGGGCACCAAATTAAATAATTCAATGTTGCCGGAAAAAGAATTGTCAAAAACATTACCTGCAGTAAATACCGGATAGGCAAATGCAAAAAACAAAAGCAGAAAAGCTGTAATGGTTTTTTGTGGTCTTACAGGATTTGGCACCAATTTGATATTTAAAAAATACGAATACTTTTTTAAGAGTACTTTAAGGCCTCTTTGATTAACTGCTCAACGGTTAATTTCACGCCGGCGTTTTTCTTAAGAATCTGATTGATTGTTTTTTGAGCAATGGGTTTGTTATAACCAAGCATTACTAATGCTGTTAACGCTTCCTCACGTAATGTATTGTCTGAGGATATCAAATTTTCTTGACTTACATAGCTTTCTTTACCTAATTTATCTTTTAAATCCACTACAATTCTCTGGGCAGATTTGGCCCCGATACCCTTAACTGATTGCAAGGCTGAAGCATCCCCTGAAACAATTGAACCGGAGACCTCTTCAACTGTCATTGAAGATAAAATCATACGGGCGGTATTGGGACCCACGCCACTTACAGTGATCAGGTTTTTGAAAAGATTTTTCTCTTCCTGTGTGGCAAAGCCATAAAGGGTATGGGCATCTTCCCTTACAATCATGGAAGTGTGCAGCTTAACGGTACCTGAATCAGGTATTTTGGAAAAAGTATTCAGGGAAATGTGAATCATATACCCCACACCACTGCAGTTTACAACAACATAGGCAGGGGTTTTCTCAACCAGATCCCCTTCAATAAATGCAATCATAGGCCGGTTTTATTTTTTAACCGCCAAATTTAATAAATAAATCCAAGTGAGAAACAGGTGAATCCCTGTTGTTTTCCTGTGTTAAGCTTTTCTTTTCTCTTTAAAGCCTTACTTTTCTGATTGCAGTATCGAGTGATTCCTGTAAAATTCTGGCCGGTGGCTCCTCGATCAGGCCGTTTTCCTGCATGAACTTAGTCATTTTCCGTGTATGGGAAATATCGTGCCATGCTTTGTCATAAGCTTCCTGCCATGTCATTTTTATACGTGCTACACCATCTTTGATGGCCTGCATAGCAACATCAGCCGCTTCATGAGGGAAGACTTCGGTTTCATTCATATTTGCAATGATATTTTCGGTATGAATACCCCGTTTTTCAGAAAAATCGGCAATGGATTTAGCAGCTGCAATGGTCATTTCATCTGTGATTTTTCTTGCTCTTACAAGCAAAGCTCCTTTCAATATTCCCGGAAATCCTACGGAGTTGTTTACCTGGTTAGGGAAATCTCCACGTCCGGTGGCAACAATGTATGCTCCGGCTTCTTTTGCTGAATAGGGATAAATTTCAGGCACAGGGTTGGCACAAACAAAGACAACAGGTTTGCTGCCCATTATCTGAATCCAGTTTTGTTTAACAAGGTCGGGACCTGGTGTAGAAAGTGAAAGCAAAACATCCGCACCTTTAATGGCCTCTTCCATTGTGTCGATTTGTTTGGGATTGGTAGTCTGGCAAAGCTCCCATTTCCTGTAAAAACGAGGGTCTGTTTCAATATCTTTTCTTCCTTTATGAAGGGCCCCTTTTGAATCGAACATGATGGCTTTTGCAGGATCTCCTCCGGCCTGGTTAACAACACGAGCTATTGTTGTGTTGGAAGCACCTGCACCCAGGTAAACAATTCTTACATCTTCAATTTTTTTATTTACCAGTTTCAGTGCGTTTATAAGCCCGGCAAGTGTTACACATGCTGTACCCTGCGCATCATCATGCCAAACAGGTATATCACATTCTTCCCTGAGTACGTCCAACACCCTGTAGCAATTGGGTTGTGAAATGTCTTCAAGATTGATTGCTCCAAAGCTGGGTTGAACCATTTTTACAAAATCTATGATTTTTTCAGGATCGTGCTCCCCTTTGCTGTTTCGACTATCAAGACACAGTGCAATGGCATCAATACCACCCAGGTATTTCATCAGGAAGGCTTTTCCTTCCATTACCCCCAACCCGCCGGGCGGTGTACAGTTGCCATCACCCAGAACACGTGTGGAATCACTGACTACTGCCACCAGATTGCCCCGGTTTGATAAATCATATGAGCTGTCGTTGGCATCGCGAATGTGCGTGCTTATGCGTGATACACCGGGCGTATACCAGGCATTAAACCAGTTGAAACCATAAACAGGAGCCTTAGGTAGTGTTTGCATTTTGCCCCTGTAAAATTCATGCATTTTCAAGGCAAATACCTTGTAAAAAAGTGTTTTGGCACAAGCTTTCTCATAAGGAGTAAAATCCTCCGGAAAGCACTCTTCAAAATTGTCTAAAGTTAAATTAAGAGTCTTCATGGAAATAAGTTTTGGTTTGGTGAGGTAAAGATACAATAAAAGAAATGGGAAAAAAGTAAATTCGTAAATTATTTACTTTTTCCCCATAAAATGAAAAACTGACTTTTACTCTTTGACAGAGGGAGTCTTAAATTCAATTAATTTCAATGATTTGAAACAGATCATCCAGTTGAGGGGTAAGGATAATTTCTGTTCTTCTGTTTTTCTTTCTTGCTTCGGGAGTTTTGGCCGGATCTATTGGCATATACTCTCCCCGACCCGCTGCAGTTAGTCTTTGCGGATCAAGCTGTGCATTCTGAAGGAGAATTCTCACAATAGCAGTTGCTCTTAGTACACTGAGATCCCAGTTGTCTTTAATGGCACTTCCTGGTCTGAAAGGTACATCGTCGGTATGACCTTCGATGAGGACATTGATTTCCGGATTGGCTTCTAAAACCTTTGCCAGTTCACGAAGAGCTCTTACACCCCGTGAGTCAACCTGAGTGCTGCCGGTGGCAAATAACAGACTTTCTTCAAGAGAAACATATACTTTTCCATTTTTAATCTCCACGGTAAGACCCTGCCCTTCAAAACCAAGGAGTGCAGTGGAAACTTTTCTGCGAAGTTCTCTTACAACTGAGTCCTGGCGTGCAAGTATGCTTTCAAGTTCTTCAACCCTTTCTTCCTTGGTTCCCAACTCGCGTATCAGGTTATTAAGATTCCGCTCTTTTTCTTCCATCTGGGCAGTGGCCCGGCGAAGTTCATCTTCTCTTCGCTGCAGGTCTTCCTGCGTTTCCTTAAGTCGCCTTAGAATCCGAGTGGCTTCAATCTCCTGGCCATCCATGAGTTTTTGATTCTGATCAAGAAGGTTTTCATAGGTTTCAAGCAACCTGTCGTAGTTGGTTTCAAGACGACGATTGATTCTGCCGATCTCGGTTGTATCTCTTCGCAGTTGCTCAACCCTTTCCTCCAGATTATCGCGCTGTCTGAAAAGTTCAGTGCTTTCGGTAAGAAGTTCTTCATTTTCTATCCGGAGTTGGTTGTTCTGGTCTTCGCAGTTTTGTCTTCTTTCAAGAAGGTCCTCATATTTTCTGGCTGGTACACAACTGGTGACTCCGATTATTGCCAGAATGCCTAAGTATAAAACTGTTTTTTTTGTTATTTTCATGGGTTAGCAGGGGTTAAATTTTTTATGTGAAGATAATTGTTAACTGAATCATGGACAAAATTAATTTTTTTCATCTTTTCAGGAGATACTATTCTTGATAAAGTCAAATAGAAGGAGGCTGTCTCAGAAGTCCGCTTATTTGATTTTCATCACTTTTAACCCCTTACTCCTAAAGGGTAAAGTTCTGAAAATCAGGCTCCCTTTAGGGAAGGGGTAACCTTATTTTCAAAAAATCACTCCAATTCAGACTTTTGAGACAGACTCCTTTTCATACTCAAAAAATTAAATACTTATCGAATCATGATTTTCCCATTGATAGTTTGATTGTTCGAGAAAACCGAGTAGAAATAAATCCCTGAGGCGGCTTTGCTTCCGTTGCTGTAAACAGCATCCCAGAAAAACTGATTTTGTGTTGGGCTGAATGCATCTGATTTTTCAAATACTGTTTGTCCCTGGGTATTTACGATTCGCAAATGGAAATTCTCATTTCCGTTCAGTTCAAATGTAAACCCTCTGTCGGAAGGATTCGGGAATACATTTACACCCAGGTTGCCCTGTTCAGGCAGTAATAAATCCTCATTGCTTACATTGATACCATGGTCAGGGAATTCTACAGTTGAATACAGCCTGTATTCACCGGGTTGCAGGCTTATTGTTGCGTTTACATCAGTAACCTCAATGGCTTGACGGGTAAAAAATTCGTACCAGGTTCCGGTCTGCTGAAAGTTTGGATTTATATCAATGGGGTTGACATCAAAATTACCAATAACGGTAACATGATTGTCGGGATGATTCAGATGAATGCGCTTTCCTTCCCCATCGAGCGAAAGTGAATAATCATCAGTACGAAAAACGTCATGCTCCTTTTTAATTTCAATAAGTGCAGCATAAATATCGAACAGGCGCTTTCTTCGCCAGTCATCATAATAATCCCAGCGAAGGGGTTTTGGATCGGTGCGGCAATCATCATCAAGATTGCCTTGGATTGGATCTACAGATGGGTCATTTCCGCAATGGTTAATTGAATAATCATATCCCAGTTCACCAAATTGCCAGATCATTTTCGGACCCGGTATTGTGAAGTAAAATGCTGCTACAAGTTCACTGCGCCTCAGGGCCGTGGTTAGATGCTTGATATCATGGTCAGGGTTTGCAGAATTACCCCAGGTGATATTTTTGAACATTATACGCTCTTCATCGTGGCTTTCCATATAACCAATAAGATGGGGATCGTTCCAGCCTCTCTGCTTATAGGAAACCGATTCAAAATTACTGGCATTAAGCCAGCCCATGGCAGCTTCCTGGTATTGATGTGTGATATTGCCCCACAGCATCATGCCATAATCTGAGAGTTCCTTTTCTTCTTCGTTTTCGGTGAAATGCTCAAGTATTACGTATGCATTCGGGTTTACTTCCCAAACCTGGTCGGCAATGCGCTTCAGGTTTGCAATTCGTGCTGCATCGTAGTTCCATCCCTGGCCACCGGTTTGCTGGTTGGTAAAGCCTTTGGTAAAATCGAAGCGGAAGCCGTCTATTTTGAACTCCTCTAACCAGTATTGTACTATACGCTTAAAGTACTCATGAGTATATTCACTGTCCTGATCAAAGGTTTGAAACCAGCACCATGGCTCAGTTGGGCAGGTTTCAAGATACCATGGATTTTCTTCTGAAGGCCTGTTTGAATTGCTATCCCAATACATTTGTGCAAGGGGTGATGGGTCATCGGAATGGTTTAAAACAATGTCAAGAACAACGGCCATACCACGCGCATGAGCTGCATCGATAAATCTTTTGTAGTCTTCACGGGTTCCGTATGCTTTGTCAGTTGCAAAGTAGGTTACCGGATTGTACCCCCATGAAATGTTTCCTCCAAACTGGTTGATGGGCATAAGCTCAATAACATTTACACCTAGATTTTGAAGGTAATCAAGAGAGTCCATTACAGTTTTGATAGCAGAAGTTTCCACAAAATCACGAATGAGCAACTCATAAATTACCATATCTTCCGGTGCAGGTGGCGTAAAATCAGTGATATCCCATTCATAGGGGGTTCTGCCGGGATGCATAATACCAACAAGCCCTGTGGTTTTATTATGCGGATAAGGTTTCAGGTCGGGATAATTATCATTTGATATCCATTGGTCATTCTCAGGGTCAAGAATTTTGTGGGTATAAGGATCTGCAATCCTGATTTCATTATCAATAAAATACTGGAAACCGTATTCGGTATCCGGGGTAAGGTCGGAAAGAGTTAACCAGTAATGTGTGCCATCCGGAGTAACATTCATGTAGTTTTCTTCGGTAATCATCCAGTCATTGAAATCTCCGATAAGAAAAACATAATTTTTCAATGCAGGAGGGTCATGAAGAACCAATGTAACTGTTGAATCATCAATGTAATTGATCCCTGGTAAAACATCTTCGGGTATTTCTGCCACAGGGGGATCAGGTCTGATAAAAAGGTAACTTTCATCTTCAACGGTTTGAGTTCCATCGGTAGCTGTTGCAGTTATCCACCAGGTGCCAAAATCGTATTCACCGGTATCGAAGGTATAAGTGATTTGGCTGTTGGTTGTGCTGGCAACTTCTTCGTCATTGATGAAAAGTTTTAGCTCCTGTGATTCAATGGCTGCAGCCAGAATTTCAATTACATCACCTTCCTCAACAATGGGCTGTCCTTTGGGAGGGTTAATGATAGCCACATTCAGACTTACTTCATAAACATTCAGAAAAATATCAGGTCTGGTTTGTTGTGAACTGTTAGATGATCTAAAAACAAAGGCAAGACCTGTAATTGTATCGCCATCAGGAACATTGTAAAAGTCACGGATGTTGGGAGAAATTACCAACTCGTATAAGTCGGTACCAATTGGTGTCAATTGCGGCTGAGTCTGGTTATTACCCCAGTTGCCGATAACATATTGCCAGTTGCCTACACCTTCAATGTTTACACCGGTATGTGCGTAAACATCTCCGGTATATCCTTCAAGTTCGGTTCCTGTGGCATCAATAGTTATGATGATTTCGGTTTCATCGGTGGGAAGCAGGGGATCAGAGATGATCACCTGTGAGAATAATGTGCTGTTTGCTGTGAAAGTAATCAGCAATAGAGCAATAAATTGAATGAAAAATGTTTTTGTCAGCTTCATGCTTTGAAAAAATTAAATGAATAAAATGCAAAGAGCAACGGCTCCTTTTTTCCGGGCTTCAAAAATACGAAAAAATAACTACCTGTATTGTTAATCAAATGTTTTATGGTATTTTGCCAACGCTGAACCAGCCCCCTTGACATTGGATTTAGTTATCTTTATTCTCCATACTTGATATAAGATAAATATTGTTATAATTTTACTCTTAATAAAATTGTAAAAGCCCCGGCATAATAACGTAAAATTTAAACATTATAACTTATGAAAAAGTTTTTTAAGATAACCGGTATCGCAATTGTTGTTTTGCTGGTATTAATGATCGCATTGCCTTTCGTATTTAAAGGCAAAATTGTTGAACAGGTTAAACACACCATCAATGAAAACGTAAATGCAAAGGTTGATTTTGGCACTTTCAGGATTTCCTTACTAAGAAATTTTCCCAATGTGTCATTCAGGTTGAATGATTTAACCGTTGTGGGGATTGATGAATTTGAAGGAGATACACTTGCAGATGTGGGGAGTTTTTTTATTTCGGTCAATCTGATGAGCCTTTTCGGAAGTGACGGTTACGAAATTAAAACCATCAGGGTTGATAATGCAAAACTGCTATTGAAGGTTCTTGAAGATGGCAAAGCCAACTGGGACATTACTATACCTTCCGAAGAAATACCCGAGGTTACTGATGAGGTAGAAGAATTTGATTTCAGAATTGCACTCAGGCGCTTTCAGGTGCGCAACTCCAGGATTGTTTATGATGACAGGGAGCTCGGGTTTTATGCCCGCCTGGAGAATTTCAACCATACATTGAGCGGTGATTTTACAGCAGATTTTACAAGCCTTGCCATTCGAAATACTACTATTGAGTCTTTGTATGTAAGTTATGATGGAATTCCATTTCTATGGGGAGTTTTTGCTGACCTAACAGCAGATATTGATGCGGATCTCAATAACTTCGAGTTTACATTTCGCGACAACCGTCTTCGGCTGAATGATTTAACAGCAGTTTTCGAAGGCACCTTTGCTATGCCCGAAGATGCAATGCGTTTCGACTTTACTTTTTCTTCTCCCCAAACAGAGTTTAAATCTTTTCTTTCACTTGTTCCTGCCATTTATGCCAGGGAGTTTGATGGGTTGCAAACCTCAGGAACAATGGCATTTAACGGATATGTAAGTGGGGTTTATGATGAAAACAGAATCCCTGGTTTTGGGCTCAATATTGAGGTGGATAATGGAATGTTTCAATATCCGGATTTGCCGGCTGCCGTTACAGACGTAAATATTCGAACCCGGATAACCAATCCAGGGGATGATGCTGATCTTACCGTAGTTGATGTAAGCCGGTTTGGTATGAATGTGGCAGGAAACCCTGTAGACTTCAGATTGAATCTGCGTACACCGGTTTCCGACCCCAATATAGATGCACACCTAAAAGGCAGAATAGACCTGGGACAGGTAAAAGATTTTTACCCGCTTGACGAAGGTGATGCCATTAGCGGCATTATAGAAAGTGATATGACAGCCCGTGGAAGACTTTCAAGTATTGAAAACCAGCGGTATAATGAATTTCTTTTCACGGGTCGTTTTGCGGTTAGTGATATGAATTACGTTAGTAATGATTTTCCACAGGGAGTTCAGATTTCCACAGCCGACTTCAGGTTTTCACCGCAATTTGCTGATTTAAGGGCATTCAGAATGAACATAGGTGAAAGTGATATTTCAGCATCAGGAAGGATAGATAATATTCTGGGATTTGCACTTAATGATGAAATGTTAAGTGGTCGTTTTGATGTGCGTTCTGCTTATCTGAACCTCAATGAATTTATGGTTGAACAACCGGAGGAAGTGCCTGAAGAGGAACCCCTTGTGCTTAGTGCCATTGAAATACCATCAAACATAAACTTTCTGCTTGCGGGCAGTTTCGATGAAATTCTTTTTGGTAATCTTGAAATAACCAATACAAGAGGAAATATCCGAATAGCCGATCAGGTTGCAAGTTTGGAAAATCTCCGTATGGAGATGCTTGACGGGCTTCTTGTGCTTAACGGTTCATACGCCGCACACGATATTACCCGCCCGGAAATTGACTTTGGTTTGAACATCACCAATTTTGATATTCAGAAAACCTTCAATACTTTTAATACCTTCAGCATAATTGCACCCATTGGTGAAAGGGCAACGGGCAGATTTTCGGCAAATTTCAGCCTGAAATCCCTGCTGGATCAAAATCTTGATCCATTATTGAATACACTTGCCGGTAGCGGAAGATTTCAGTCGTCGAGGTTAACTGTTGAAAATAGTCCGGCTCTGATAGGGTTGGCTGATAATCTCAGACTTGATATGTTCAGGCAATGGGACATAAGGGATGTATTGATTTTCTTTGAGTTTAAGGATGGCGGAGTGGAAGTGCAACCTTTTGATGTTAATTTTGGCCGTTCCAGTGCCCGAATTAGTGGAACCCATTCATTTGATCAAACAATCAGATACATGATGGGGCTTTCCATACCAAGAGCTGAATTTGGCGGAACAGCAAATCAGGCTCTGGATAATCTGGTTAGCCAGGCTGCCGGAAGGGGACTTAATATAACACCGGGGGAAACCGTTAATATTGGCGTGGGTATAACAGGTACGGTAACAGACCCCAGAATATCTGTAAGTCTTGCAGATACAGGAGCAGGAGTAATGCAGCAGGTACAGGATGCCATTCAGGATGCTGTTCAGGATGTAGTTGATGAGATGAGAGATAAGGTAGATGATGTGGTTGATGATGCTGCTGAAAGGATCAGTGAGGAATTGGAGAGGCGTGCCCGGCAGGTAATTGCCGAAGCAGAAAGACAGGCTGAGACCATTCGCAGAGAGGCAAAATCAGCAGCCGATGCCATCAGAAGTGAAGCCAGGGCCAATGCCAAAAGACTGGAAGATGAAGCAACAGGTGCTTTGGCCAAAGCTGCCGCCAGAAGAACAGGCGAAGAACTTATCAGGGCTGCCGACCAAAGGGCTGATAATCTCGAAAGTGAAGCTGATACAAGAGCAAGCAGGTTGGTTAACGAAGCACGTCAAAGGGCTGACAGAATAAGAGCCGGAGAGGAATAAAAAGTAAGGGGTCTTATTGTTTTATTAATTATTTATCCATCTCCCTGTAAATGGATTTAAGAAGTCCGTTTACAGGGTTATCACCACCTAACTGCCAGAACATAATACCTCCCAGTTGGTTTTGGATCGAATACCTTGTTTTTAACCCAACAGAACGGTTATTGTCATAAGTTGCAAATAATCCCTTTTCAGCAGAGTAAGCATAAGGAGCCATTGCTGATTCATCCCAGAATTCAGTCATTTCATTTTTTATTAACCACTCCCTTAAATTATTATACGTAATTGCAGTGAGGAAGCTGCCTGATTGGTAAAGCCCATTATTAACCGGCTCAACATTCTCCCATACCCTGGCATAAAATGCTGCTCCTATTACAATCTTAGACCGTTCAACACCTATAGAATCAAGAAAATTCACTGCAAAATCCACTGATAATGTCTGTTCATAGGTTGAAAATAGCGGCGTATGATGTCCTGTAAGTGTACCTCCGGCCACCAGATCATAGGTCATAATGTTCACATAATCCACATGCGGCATTACTTTTTCCCACTCAACAGACTCTTTAAAAAACCTTGGAAATGCACCGGCAGCAAAGCCTATTTCATAGTCATTCCCCAGTATATTTCTTAATTCCTTTATCAATAAGCTAAAATTACGGCGGTCTTCTGTTTTGTATGGATGCCCTGGGTAACCTGGTATCGCAGGGTATTCCCAGTCAAGGTCTATCCCGTCAACCTGATATCTCTTCAGCAATTCTTTAACTGATAAAGCAAATTCTGATCTGCCATGAGAAGTAGAAAAAACCTCTGAGCATGTTTCGCAACCTCCCCAGCCACCAAGTGCAAGTATTATTTTTAAATCCGGATAGTCTTTTTTGATAGACGAAAGTTTATTAACTACCGGAATCCTTTCTTCGGGAATTATCATTCTGTTACCATCTAAAAAGCAAAAACTGTAAATGAAGTGAGTAAGTCTGCTCAGATCATACCTTGTGATGTCGGTTTCATTTCCGGCATAATATGCCATTATTAAAAATGTGTCATCGGAATTTTCACGGAATGTTTTATTTCCTTTTGCCAATAAACCTGGTAAAATTATGATGCTGATCCAAAGAAATTTTCTTAAACTCATCTTAGGCAAAAAATGTTGAAATAAATATCAGAAAATCCTTTGGTCAAAAATATCCCTGGGAGCGGGTTCCTCCATTTCATATTTTTCGCAGTCTGTTACAATGTTTAAAGGAGTTAAAGGAGGTTCAAAATCTTCTTCTGAAATAGTTATGGATTCGTCTTCATAAAGCCTTTTCATAAATTTTGCCCAGATAGGCAAAGCCATATTGGCCCCCTGTCCCAGTGTAATTGTGCGGAAGCGTATACCCCTGTCTTCTCCACCAACCCATACACCTGTAACCAGGTCGGGGGTAAGCCCGATAAACCATCCGTCGGAATTATTCTGGGTAGTTCCGGTTTTACCTGCAATGGGATTATTCAGGCCATACCTGAGGCGAAGTCTTACGCCGGTACCGCTTTGCACAACGCCTTTCATCAATTCCAGCATAAGGTATGCTGTTCGCTCATTCATTGCTTCATTTTGAATGGGTATAAATGACTCAATAAGATTTCCGTTGTTGTCCTCAATATGCGTAACAAAACTGGGTTGAATATGTACTCCCTTGTTTGCATAGGTGGCCATGGCTCCTACCATTTCATAAACAGAAATATCGGGGGTGCCTAAAGCAATTGCAGGAACAGGGTCAAGGTGGCTTGTAACTCCCAGTCTTTTCACCAGGTCAACAAGAGCATGAGGGCTATAGCGATTGATAAGGAATGCAGAGATAAAGTTGGTTGAATTTGCCAATGCCCATTTCATTGTAACCATTTCACCTTCTCTTGCGCTGGAGGAGTTTTTTGGTGTCCAGAATGTTCCATCGTGCAACTCTATTGAAACCGGAGTATTAGGGACCTGTGAACAAGGCCCGAATTCACCTTCCTGCATGGCCAGGGTATATAAAAAAGGTTTGAAGGTTGACCCCACCTGCCTTTGGCTTTGTGTAACATGATCAAACTTGAAGTGTTTAAAATCTATGCCTCCCACATAGGCCCTTACATGTCCGGTGTGAGGCTCAACAGCCATTAAACCGGTATTGAGAAAATGCTTGTAATATCTGATGGAGTCCATAGGACTCATTATGGTATCTTTCTCTCCATCCCAGGTAAATACCCTCATGGGAACGGGCGTATTAAAGTTTATCCGTATTGAATCTTCAGAAACTTCCATTCTTCTCAGATACCTGAATCTGTCAGTGCGGCGCATGGCATTATTCATCAGTGTGTTGATCTGATCTCTCGATAAATCTTCACCAAAGGGAGCACTTGGAAATCCACGCCAATGGTTAAAAAACTCTTCCTGCAGATATCCGCCCATATGCTCAGCAACAGCTGCCTCGGCATGTCTTTGCATACGGCTGTCTATGGTTGTGTAAATTTTCAATCCGTCACGGTAAATATTATAATTAGTACCATCAGGTTTCATTCGGGTGTTAGACCACTTGACAAGTTCCAGTCTTAGAATTTCCCTGAAATATGTTGCAAGTCCGGTGTTCTGATCCTGGATTTGAAATTGAGACATATCTAAAGGAATTGTCCTTAGTGAGTCAAACTCATTCTGCGATATATAACCATAACGGGCCATTTGTCCCAATACCACATTTCTTCTCTGCAGAGCCCGTTCAGGGTTTCTGACCGGATGGTACCAGCTTGGTGCCTGCAAAATACCCACCAATACGGCAGATTCTTCAGCTCTGAGAGAATCCGGAGAAGTATTGAAATATGTTTTGGCTGCTGACTTAATGCCAAAGGCATGACTTCCGAAATCCACCGTATTCAGATACATTGAAATGATTTCGTCCTTGGTATAATTGCGTTCAAGACGTGCTGCTGTTACCCATTCTTTAAGCTTTATGATAACAAGCTGCACGTTACTTGGGCTTTCCTGCCTCGGAAAAAGGTTTTTGGCCAGCTGCTGACTTAATGTACTTCCTCCTCCAGCACTGCGTTGGCCTCCGATTATATTGCGAAAAATTACGCGCATTATACTCCTCACATCCACACCCGAGTGATTGTGAAACCTGATATCTTCGGTTGCAAGCAATGCATGTACAAGATTTGGGGCAAGATCCTCGTAACCTACATTTGAACGATTGTGTATATAATATGTACCCAATAGCTGACCATCAGCTGCATATATTTCACTTGCAAGGTTGCTTTTAGGATTTTCAAGTTCTTCAAAAGAAGGCATAAACCCCCATAAACCCAGCGAAATAGTTCCAAAAATCAATATTGCTAATATGACTGGCAAAAAAACAATTATCCAAAAAACTTTCAGGTACTTTTTAAAGTTTTCAGGCTTTTTTATACTCATTTTAATTTAGTTTTAAATGCTTTTTGTAACGCAAAAAACAGGTATTTATTTCCTCTCAATACGAATCCCAATATCTGTTATGCCCTTTAAATATTCTTCACGCATGGCATGCTCAATGGTAAAAGAATAATCTCCTTCCTGTGGAAACCAAACATCACGGCGAAAATGAAAACTGTTTGATTTTATATTGCCAAATCCTCTTCCCGTCCATTTTCCGGTACGATCGGCAAGGATTGTCTCAATGGTATCGCGAAAAATTCTTCCATCAGGGAATTCAGTTTCAAAAAACACGATAAAATTGCTGTATGGATATTCTATATTGTTTCTGACATTCAGAAAGATATCGTATAGAATTGTTGTATCAGAAAAATTATGATAAAATGTTATTTTATCCTGGTAATGCCATCCGTTGCTGTTAATATTTTCATTTTTTTCAAAAACCACGTCAGGATTGCAGGCAATTAAAATAATTACAAAGCCGCCAAAAAGTAATGATTTAAAATTTATATTCTTTAAAAACATGGTTTTATTATTTAACGTATGGTCTTTGATTAAATTACCTCGATTTATTTATTAAACAAAAAGCTAACATTTTTTTAAAAAACACTAACAATCTACAGACTATTCTGTAAAAGAATTAACATAAAACTTAGGTTTCTATCTTTTTTTTCTTGACTTATTTCTTCTTTTCTTCTTCTTATCACCGGACTTTTGTTTATCAAACCTGGTAAGACTGTCTTCTTCATAACCTTTGCCTTGTTCCTGGGTTATAGCTGTTTCAGACGAATCATCGGGCCTAAGTTCATCGGGGACTATCTTTTTTCGGTTAAGGTCCTGAATTTCTTTAACCCGCTCCAGTGTGAGATTTACAAAGTTAGATGGATTATCCTGGTATGAATACCACATGATATTTCTCAGGATGTCGGTTTTCTGATGAAAAGCTTTCCCTTTTTTTGTTTCCAGCAACACTTCAGTATCCGGATAATCTTTCAGGGCATCAAGATAACAATCATTTTCGTAGTTGATGCAACATTTCAGTTTGGAGCATTGCCCGGCCAGTTTTTGGGGATTAAGCGAAAGTTGCTGTGTTCGGGCAGCATTGGTAGACACCGAACGGAAATTTGTAAGCCAGGTAGCACAACATAGCTCTCTGCCGCATGAACCGATGCCACCCAGCCTGCTTGCTTCCTGACGCATGCCTATCTGGCGCATTTCAATCCTGACATTGAATTTCTCAGCAAGCACTTTTATAAGTTCACGAAAATCAACACGTTCATCAGCTGTATAATAAAAGATGGCTTTTGTTTTGTCACCCTGGTATTCCACATCACTGATCTTCATTTGAAGATTCAGGTCTGATGCAGTTTCCCTTGAGCCATGCATAGTTTGCTCTTCCAGCTCAACCGCAGCCACCCATTTTTCAATGTCCGAAACCTTGGCTTTTCGGTATACCTTTTTAAACTCAGTTGTCCGATAATCTGTTTTTTTCTTTTTCAGTTGCAGGTTAACAATTTCGCCGGCTATTGTCACAATACCTATGTCGTGCCCCGGTGAGGCTTCAACAGCCACAATATCACCCTCTTCAAGTGTCAAATCTTCAGGTACTTTAAAAAAATCCTTACGGCTGTTTTTAAACCGTACTTCAACAATATCCAAAGAAGGATAACTTTTTGGCGGTTTTATATTATCGAGCCAGTTGAAAACATTGAGCTTTGTGCAGGAGTGAGCATGTAATTCTTCCTGACGTGTAGTGTTGGGACGAGGTGCGCATCGGCAACCCCTGGATATAAAGTTATTTTTTTCCAATTCTAATTTATTTATTGAGCTTACAAAATTAATCAATTATATTATTTCTTCTCTTTCATAATAAGGCTTGCCCTCAGAGAAAGGTCTGTAAATAATATTTTTGGATTGGCATTTCTTTCCACATGAAAAATGGCTTTGGAAAATTCCTCGCTCATGGCATGGGCAATATCAGGTTTGAGAACAGTGGAAAATTTTTTGATAAAATCCATGAATTCAGGATGGACTTTTACAAGATTATTGGCATGATAATTTAAAAGGGTGCACTGTCTGAATACCTCAAGAGCCAGTGCAAGCAATGTTTTTTGTTTTTCTCTTCCCATTTTAGCCAATATATCCACGCTTTTCATGATTTTTTCCGCATTAAAAGCATAACATTCTCTTAACCATTCCCTTAGGAAAACAGTGTTGTTTTCATATTCTCCTTTGTTTTCCAATAATGCCAAGGCATCATAGAAGTTGCCATCGGATAAGAATGCAATCTGGTCAGCCTGATGCGGTTCGCAATTGTATTGTTCTATAAGTCCATCCCTTATTTCATGGTCTTTAAGCCTGGGTATTTTAACGATCTGGGTTCGTGATAAAATAGTATTGATGATTTGCTCCTGGTTTTCACTCACAAGTAAAAATAAAGTGTTTTCAGGTGGTTCTTCCAGTGTTTTGAGTAATTTGGGTGCCGCTGCGTAGTAGAGTCTTTCAATCATCCACATGATAATGATCTTAAAGTTGCTTTCATAGGTTTTATAGCTTAAAACCCTCACAATTTCTCCGCAGTCCCTCGCATTTATGTATCCCTGTTTATTTTCTATATCAATTTCTTTATACCAGTCATTGAGACTTACATAAGGAGATTTCTCAAGGTAACTGCGCCATTGGGCGGCATAATCTTTACTTATTGCAGGGTTGTCACCTTGTTTTTTAGATGCTATGGGATAAAAGAAATTTACATCCGGATGAGTCAACTTGTTATATTTGATGCAAGACGGGCAAACTCCACAGGCATCAGTTGGCTGTGGCTCTGTGCAAGACAAATAACGTGCGTAGGCAATGGCCAGAGCCAGTTTGCCGCAACCCTCAGGACCCAGAAACAGCTGTGCATGACTTACCCTGTTGTTTTTTATATTACCGATAAGTTTTTTCTTTATCTCTTCTTGTCCGACGATGTCTCTGAAGTACATAAAACTCTTGTTTGTTGAATTTCCAAAAGTACCAACAATTCCACTAAAACTAAATTATTTAATCAATATTATGAACAATTCGGGGGGATATGATTGTTAGTGTTGACCTGTTAAAAAAGAGATAATGACAGGTTTTGGATTTTTGCAGTAAAAAAATGCATGAAAAGACCCTAAGTATTTTCCGCAAAAATGAAATTATTTAACAAATTTTATTAAAAAAAAACGAAAAAAAGAAAAGTTATAAACAAAATCTGACGTTAGGAAATGCGTGACAGGATTGATTTTTAATTCCGCAAACGTTTGATGTGTTGGTAAAAAAGTTTAATTAGTATAACAATTCTAGTGTTTTATAGTTATATTTGCAAAATAAATACTGCCTGAGAGAGCAAACTTGTACAAGTTAATTTTTTTTGTACCTTTGCCGGCTTATTTGCTCAGGCAAAATTTAAATATCATGAGACAACAACGAATTGTAAAATTTCTTCTGGTTGTTGCAATCCCCCTCATCATTTTTAGTGGCTTGATTTTAACTAACAGGTCTGTGGTTATTGAGGAGGTTGTTTTAGAGGAGAAAGAAAATCTGAATGATCTGCCCGCTATCCTTGAACGCGGGGTGCTCAAAGCAACAACTGATTATAACTCCACCAATTACTTCGTATATCGTGGTCAACCCATGGGCTTTCATCTTGAACTATTGAAAATGTTTGCCCGTCATATTGGTGTTGAACTTGAAGTATTTGTGTCTAACGACCTGAATGAAAATTTTGAATGCTTGCTTGCAGATGGTGAGTGCAATGTCATTGCCATGGATCTTACTGTTACCCGCAGTCGTCGGGGTAAACTGGCTTTTACCGCTCCCCACAGTCAAACCCGTCAGGTGCTTGTACAGCGCAGGCCCAATAACTGGTATAACATGCGTTCATCGGAGGTAGAGGACTACCTTGTACGTAATCAACTCGATCTGGCCGGTAAAACTATTTATGTGCAGAAAAATTCCGCACATCTTTTGAGACTTAAAAATCTTATGGAAGAAATTGGCGATACTATTTACATTGTTCAGGTGGATCAGGAAACTGAACAGTTGATAGAAAGAGTTGCCAACGGTGAAATAGCCTTTACAGTAAGCGATGAACACGTGGCCAGGGTAAACCAAACCTATTATGCCAATATAGATATAAATACACCATTGAGTTTCTCTCAAAATCTTTCATGGGCCGTTCGTCATGACACACCTCTGCTAAAAGAGGCAATTGACGAATGGATGAGAGATTTTGTACAAACCCGCCAGTATGCCAACCTGTATGCAAAGTATTTCCGGAATCCCCGCAGTTCTCACATGGCGCGAAGTCAATATCATTCACTTGGTGGTGGCAGAATATCCATTTACGATGATTATTTCAAGCGATTTGCAGATATTATCGGATGGGATTGGCGCCTGATTGCATCTCTGGCTTTTCAGGAATCGCGCTTCAACCATGATGCAGTGTCATGGGCAGGTGCTTTTGGTATCATGCAACTTATGCCTAATACTGCTGCCATGTATAAAGTTGATGAATACTCATCACCGGTAGACAATATCATTGCGGGTATCAGATACCTCAACTGGATTGACAGCCGTCTTCAAAATATCATTGAGGATGAGGAAGAACGTATAAAATTTATACTGGCATCTTACAATGTAGGTATCGGCCACGTGCTTGATGCCAGGAGGCTTGCGGTAAAATACGGAAGAGACCCTGATATCTGGAAAGATAATGTAGACTATTTTGTGCTTAACAAATCCAAGCCAAAATATTACCTTGACCCGGTAGTTCAGCATGGTTATGCAAGAGGTTCTGAACCGTTTCATTATGTAACGGAAATTCTTGAAAGGTTTGAACATTATAAAAACGCGCTGGATAGCTGATAAATGCGAATTTTTCTTTAACCGTTAAAAATCAAGCCCGTTTCTTTAACAGAGACGGGCTTTGATTTTTAGAGGTCCTTTAGATCATCAATGCGCTTCAAGCCAGTTTGAGCCTGTATTCATGTCCACCAAAAGGTCAATATCCAGTTTTATTGCGTTTTTCATATGATGTTCTACGATTTTTTGCAACTCATCCAGTTCCTTTTTCACCACATCAAAAACAAGTTCGTCATGTACCTGTAATATCATTCGGGATTTGAGTTTCTTTTTTTGCATTTCCTTATAAATGCCAATCATGGCAAGTTTAATCATATCGGCTGCAGATCCCTGGATGGGGGAGTTGATAGCATTTCGCTCAGCATAACCTCTTACTGCTCCGTTGGAGCTGTTAATGTCATTGATATAGCGCCGGCGGCCCATTATGGTTTCTACATATTGATGTTTACGGGCGAAGGCAATAGTATCGTCCATATATTGTTTGATACCTGGATACTGGGCAAAATAGTTTTCAATGATCTCAAAAGCTTCTCCCCTGGCAATATTGAGCCTATCCGACAAACCGAATGCAGATATTCCGTAAACAATTCCAAAGTTTACGGTTTTTGCTTTACGGCGCATTTCTTTATCCACATCTTCCAGTTCAACACCAAATACTTTGGCGGCAGTGGCAGCATGAATATCAAGTCCCTTCTTAAAAGCATCAATCATGGCCTTATCCTTACTTAGCGAAGCAATAATGCGCAACTCGATCTGCGAGTAGTCGGCAGCCAGCAGTAAATTGCTCTTGTTGCCCGGTACAAATGCTTTTCGGATTTCTCTGCCCTGTTCTGTGCGGATGGGGATATTCTGGAGGTTGGGATTGTTGGATGAAAGCCGGCCTGTTGCAGCTACCGTTTGATTGAATGAAGCATGCAATCGCCCGGTTTTTTCACTTATGAGCCTTGGAAATACATCAACGTAAGTTGACTTAAGCTTGGTGAGCGATCTGTAGTCGAGAATTTTCGAAACTATTTCATGTTTGTCAACCAGCTTAGAAAGCACATCTTCGCTGGTGCTGTATTGTTTGGTCTTTGTCTTTTTAGCCTTTTCAGTTATTTTGAGCTTGTCAAACAAAATGTCACCCAGTTGCTTGGGAGAACCAATGTTGAATTTGACTCCCGCCAGATTGTAAATTTCTTCTTCTATTAACTCAATGTCTTTCTGAAGTTTCAGGGAATAATCTTCAAGTGCTTCAGTGTCTATTTTCACACCATGGCTTTCCATATCCGCCAGAACATAAATGAGCGGAGTTTCCATTTCATCAAAAAGCTTTGTAAGTTTGTTTTCTTTGAGCATGGGTTCAAATACCTCCCTGAGTTGCTGGGTTACATCGGCATCTTCGCATGCATATGCAGTAATTGTATCGAGCGGAACACCGCGCATGCTTTTCTGATTCTTTCCTTTTTTGCCAATGAGTGATTCAATGCTCATGGGCCTGTAATCGAGGTAGGTCTCGGCCAGCACATCCATATTGTGACGCATATCGGGCTGCAAAAGGTAATGAGCCAACATGGTATCAAACAGTTTGCCTTTTACATGGATATCATAATTTTTCAATACACCGATGTCAAACTTGAGGTTCTGACCGGTTTTTTCAATTTTAGGATCTTCAAGGATATCTTTAAACTCCAGGGCCAGCTTTTCAGCTTTTTGCTGATCTTCCGGGAAAGGCACATACCAGGCTTCACCGGGTTTTATGCAAAATGCAATTCCAACAAGTTCCGCATCAATTATATCAAGGCCTGTGGTTTCGGTATCAAAGCAAAATGAACCGGCCTTTTTGAGTTTGTCAACCAGTTTTTTGATATCATCTTCTTTTTCAACAGCCTTGTAATCATTATCCTTCATGAGCTGTTCCTTCTTTTCCTGAGCCTGTTGCACAGGATCTTTAAGGGCATCGGTACCGGCAAAAAGATCCATTTGGCCCTGCATTTGTGCTTTTGAGGGCATGGCTTTGGGAGCTTCCTCTTTAATATGCTCAAAAACCCTTTTGGCATAGGTGCGAAATTCGAGTTCATCAAAAAGCGGAATCAGGATATCGGGATCAGGGTCTGTGATTTTGAAAAGGTCTTCATCCCACTCAACGGGTACATCAAGAATAATGGTAGCCAGACTTTTTGACATCAATGCCTGTTCTGCGTTTTCTTTGAGACTTTCGCGGCTGCGGTTTTCAGCAACTTTATCCACATTTTCCAGGAGATTTTCAACGGAGCCAAACTCGGCAATGAGTTTTTTGGCTTTTTTCTCACCAATACCGGGCACACCGGGAATATTGTCGGAAGAGTCGCCCCACAGGCCAAGAATATCAATAAGTTGCTCCGGTCTTTCAATCCCGAATTTTTCGCAAATTTCTTTTACTCCCAGAACCTCGGCTCCATTGCCCATGCGGGCAGGCTTATACATAAAAATATTTTCGGAAACCAGCTGCCCGAAGTCCTTATCGGATGTCATCATGTATACTGTAAAACCATCCTTTTCTGCTCGTTTGGCAAGTGTTCCGACTATGTCGTCAGCTTCGTAGCCGGCCAGTTCCAGAATGGGGATATTAAAACCTTCAATGAGTTTTTTGATATACGGAATGGATGTTACGATATCTTCAGGAGTATCTTCGCGGTTTGCTTTGTAGGCGGCAAAGTCGGTTTGTCGGTTTGTGGGTGCAAATGCATCGAATGCCACAGCGATATGCGTAGGTTTTTCATTTTTGAGCACTTCCAGTAAGGTATTGGCAAATCCGAGCACCGCAGAGGTATTCAGTCCTTTGGAGTTTACCCGGGGATTTCTGTTCAGGGCAAAATAGGCCCGGTAAATCAGGGCCATGGCATCCAGCAAAAACAATTTCTTCTTTTCTGACATAAGACTTCTTCTTTAATTGAGAAGTCAAAGATAATGATTGGCCCCGACAATTTTGCCTTTCCCCCGAAGGAAATACCCACAGGGTTGCTTTGTGTTTTCAGAAATTACCGTGCTGTGTTCTTTTGATGATTTCATTCTGAAGGCTTTTGCCCAGGTCGTTGAAATAATCGGAATAGCCGGCCACCCTGACAATAAGGTCGCGATGTTTTTCGGGATGCTTTTGCGCATCTTTCAAAGTTTCGGCATTAACAACATTGAACTGAATATGATGCCCTTTGAGTTTGAACCATGTGCGGATGTAACTGCATAGCTTTTGCAGGGCTTCATCGTTTTTAAAGAATTGCGGGGCAAATTTCTGGTTGAGCAAGGTACCCCCGGTTTTTATATGGTCAATTTTGGCAGCAGAAAGAATTACGGCAGTAGGGCCGTTAATATCGCACCCCTGCACGGGGCTGATACCCTCGCTGAGTGGTTCTCCTGCCAGACGGCCATCGGGCATGGCCCCGATACGCTCGCCAAAATACACATGACAGGTAGTGGGCAGCATATTGATGCGAAATACACCCCCACGATATGATGGCCGGCCATTTACTGCATTGTAAAAGCTATTGAAGACCTGCACGGCGAAATGATCAGCCTGCTCAACATTATTTCCCCAGCGGGGGGTAGCGTAAAACAAATTGTGACGCAACTCTTCGTAGCCATCGAAATTCTTAGCCAGAATATCCCTCAGCTTTTCCAGGCTCAAAAGCTTTTCATCGTAAACCCATTTCTTAATGGACGAAAGATTATCAGTTACGGAACCCAGCCCCACACCCTGAATGTAGCTGGTATTGTAGCGTGCACCACCGGCATTGTAATCGCCCGCATTGGTAATGCAGTCATCCACAATCAATGACAGGAAAGGCACGGGCAAATGTTTTGCATAAAGTTCCTCAATGATGTTATTGCCTTTTATTTTGATGTCAATAAAATGCTGAAGCTGTTTTTCGAACTGGTGGTACAGAGCTTCCATGTTGCCGGGGTCTTCATCAGTGCGCAACCCGGTAATTTCGCCGGTTTCGGGATTGATTCCCTTATGCAGTGAAATTTCAAGCACCTTGTTCAGGTTAAAATAACCCGACAGGGTATAGGCTTCCGTACCGAAAGCACCAGTTTCAACACAGCCTGATGCACCGCCATTACGGGCATCTTTCAGAGATTTCCCCTGGCTGAGCAGTTGCTGAATAATGACATCGGTATTAAAGAAAGAGGGTTGTCCAAAACCGGTTCTGGTAATTTGCAATGCCCTTTTCACAAAACTGTCGGGATTTTTACTGCTGATCTGCACCATAGAGCTGGGTTGCAGCAGACGCATTTCCTCAATTACATCCAGAATCAGAAACGACAATTCATTTACGGCATTGGAACCATCATCTTTAAGACCTCCCAGGTTGATCAGGCTGAAGTCAGTATATGTGTTACTTTCCCTGGCTGTTACACCCATCTTGGGTGGTGATGGATGGTTATTGAATTTAATCCAGAATGCCTGAAGTAGTTCGCGGGCTCTTTCTTGTGATAATATTCCCCTATCAATATCTTCCCTGTAAAAGGGATACAAATTCTGGTCAAGACGGCCGGGGCAGAAGGAGTCCCAGGGGTTAAGCTCAGTAATTACTCCCAGGTGTATAAACCAGTAATGCTGAAGGGCTTCGTGGAAGTTGCGGGGGGCATGTTCCGGCACCCGACGGCAAATGGTAATCATTTCGGCCAGTTCATCCTGGCGGTGCAGGTCGGTTTCCGCTGGAATCAGGTTTTCCAATGCTACAGCATGTCGACGGGCAAAGGCAATGATAGCCTCAGTGCTAATGCGCATGGCTTCCAGTTGGGCCAGTTTTGAAGTTTTTTCAGGTGCTTCAGATTGTCTAAGTAGTTCTTTTTCTACCTTCTCAATATGGCTGATGCAATCCCGCATGCCTGTTTGAAATACTTTTTTCCCGGCCACGGTATGTCCGGGTGCACGCTGCTCCTGAAATTCGGTGAAAATTCCCGCTTTGTAAGCCTGTTTCCAATCATCATCCATGGCAACAAAAAGTCTGTCGCGCTGGGTTTTGCCCTTCCAGAAGGGAATGATGATATTATGGTAAGCATCGCGGGTTTCCTGATCAACGTAAAAGGAAACTTTCTGTCGCGAATTAATGATCTCCAGATCATCAAGGGAGTGAAGGCATATTTCAGGAAAAGTCGGGGTGGCCTTGGGTTTAGGGCCGCGTTCGCCAACGATCAGCTCATCATTTCCGATGTGAAGACTTTTGTTTTTCAGAATATATTCATATGCCCGGGCTCTTTGCACAGGTAGGGCTTCAGAAGGATTGTTGTGAGCCATGTAAAAATTGGTAACCAGTAATGCCCGCTCAGCCGACAGTGACGGACGGGCTTGCAGACTCTGCTTTCTTAAAGTTTGTATCCTTGGCTTCATGTTCGTTTTATCCGGTGTTATTATAATTAAAGCTAACCACCCAGGGTCACCATTTCTGCCGACGAGCTGAAGTTAAGCATAATCTTTTCTGCCTTGTCCAGTGGATATTCAGGCATATTCTCATGTTTATAAGGCAGATTCATTCGGTGGTATTTTCTACGGGCTATGGTGTGATAAGGCAGAAGGTCAATGCGTTTTAACCCCGGGATGAAGGTAATAATTCTTTTTATGGCATCCAGATTTTCAGGGGTATCAGTGATATTCTCCACCAATGGTATTCTGATGTGGATTTCACTATTCATATGGCGCAGCTTCATCAGATTTTCCAATATTGACCTATTGTCTCTCCCTGTATATTTCTTGTGCTGAGCCGGATCAGCAAGCTTAAGGTCATAAAGAAAAAGGTCGGTAACAGTAGCAATTCTGTGAAAATCCTGCCAGTTGCCATATCCTGAAGTATCCACGCAGGTATGTATATTTAGTTGTTTACAATTTTTCAGAACTTCATAAGAAAAATCGGGTTGTGCCAGTGGATCTCCACCTGAAAGGGTAACACCCCCTGACGATTGTTCAAAAAAAGGTACATCCGTGATGATTTCTTCAACAATCTCATCTGCAGTATAATACTTTCCAAGTATTCTCATTTTGTTGAAAATATGAGAACCGGTTTGCTCTTTGCGAAGCCATTTCCGGGTACTGAACTCAAAGCTTTCGGGATTATGACACCATGAGCAGCGCAGCGGACAACCCTTCAGAAAGATGGTTTTACGAATGCCCGGTCCGTCGTTGACAGAAAAACCACGGATATCATATATCAAACCCTTGATTTGCTTTTCCATAGAAGGAAGACTTTTTAATACGGCCCGTTTCCGGGAAATTGAAAAAAAGAAAAGATTGCCCCTTGCACAACCTAACGGTCATTGGGAAAGAGTAATTAAGGAATCAGCAAATCCAGCATGAATACAATCCTTTGCCGTTGTTTCCGTAAAGGTTGGATATGAAAATGTAATATATCATTTCGCTTTTGTTCGATACAAATATAAGAGATTTTTGGGATGAAAAAAATGGGTAATTATCTATGCGAATCCATCCCGGTGAGGTGCCATAGCAATTCTTCGCATTTCCACATATTCTATCGCACCCACTCCGGGGTGCCCGTTTACCCCAAATGCCATGCATGTTCTATCGCTATTTGCCCCCGCCGGGGGCTTCAGACCTGCCCTCAGCATTTCAGAAATGGCATCACCTCAGAGAGGTAAAATATCAATAGGAAAAATGAGCAATTATCTAAGCTAATCTACCCCGGTGGGGTGGCACAGCGATAGAATAATTAAAACCTTTCTTCTACCTTTTCCCAATCCACAATGTTCCAGAATTCTTTAACGTAATCGGGTCGGCGGTTCTGGTAGTCGAGGTAGTAGGCGTGCTCCCATACATCGCAGGTAAGCAGTGGGGTGTGGCCGTCGCGCATGGGGTTTTCGGCATTAGCGGTTTTGATGATTTCAAGTCCGCCACCAACAGTCTTTACCAGCCATGCCCATCCTGAGCCAAACTGTGTAGCCGCTGCAGCAGCAAAATCTTCCTTAAACATTTCGAAAGAACCGAATTTGTTTTTTATGGCATCCATTAACGGACCTTCGGGTTCCTCCCTGCCTTTAGGAGTGAGGCAGTTCCAGTAGAAAGTATGGTTCCATACCTGGGCTCCGTTGTTAAAGATTCCTCCTTCAGCCTTCATGATAATGTCTTCAAGGCCGGCGTTTTCAAATTCTGATCCTGCCACCAGTTCGTTCAACTTATTAACATAGGTCTGATGATGTTTTCCGTAATGAAAACTGATGGTCTTCTCGCTGATAACTGGCTCCAGCGCATTCATCGAATACGGCAGAGCGGGTAATGTGTGTGTCATACGTGCTTTTTTTGAAATGATACATATTTAGCGAATTTAAATAAAATGAGAGCCATTGTCAAATTTAACTTGTTAAAAAAGTATAGGAAATCATGGGTTTATTCCAACCTTTTCAGTACTTTGTACGTCTTAAAGCAAAAGTGTAAATTTTAAGGAAATGAGAAAAAAATATAAAACAGGGTTTTTATTATTTTTCATTTTAGTTTTGGCAGTTTCCTGTCAGAAAGATGAACTCACCCTCCCCTCTAAAGTTTATTTCAGCTTTGAAATGACTTCCTATACTGACATTGATAATGATGCAGCAGTATTAAAAAACGGGAATATTTACGGAAATCCGCCGGGACCGTTTAGTTTCACAATAGATAAAGGTCAAATGGTAATTTCTGCAATTGAGTTTGACGGGAAAAGACCCCAGGGACAAGATGTTTATTTTATTTCTGATTTGGCAAACCCCATTGTTGCGATTTTACATGAGCCCACAATGCAGGAGGAAATAGGGTTTGACATTCCCCAGGGTATCTATAACCGGATTGATGTATCTCTTCACCTGGGAAATACTCTGTATGCTCCTCTGAAAATTGAAGGGGTTTTCATTATGCCGGGGCTGGGTGAAATAAATATGCGGTTTGAATATGTTTTTGAAGATATTATAACTATACGTTCAACCGGAGCAGGTGAAGATATTGTTTTGAGAAAGGACAGGCCCTCATTTGCCAGGGTTAATATTGATACCGGTTCATTATTCGGACTGGTAAATCCGGCTGTTTTAGCCAATGCAGATCTGATTATTGAAAACGGACAAAATGTTCTGGTAATAAGCGATAAACATAATCGCCCGGTTTTTAACCAGATTGCTGCAAGGATGAATCAAGCATTTTCAGTTGTGTTTGATTAATTAAGATAATGAGTACTGAATTATTTAGTGAGGAGAGAATAATTGAGGGATGCCGGGAAGGGAAGAGACAATACCAGGAAATTCTTTATCGCCGGTATGCTCAAAAAATGTACGGGATATGCCTGAGCTATGCGGCCAGCCGGCCACTGGCACAGGATATGCTTCAGGAAGCTTTTATCAAAATTTTTAATAACATTGAAAGCTTTAAAGGCCAGGGTTCTTTTGAAGGTTGGATACGAAGAATTGTAGTAAACACTTCTATTGACATGCTAAGACAAAAAAATACTTCTGAACACTTTATATCGCATGAAGAACCTTTCGAAAACAAAGCTTTCACCGAAAATGAAGCTTTGCCAAAAATACAATTGAAAGAACTTCTGGAATTTATATCCCGACTTCCGGAAGGTGCCAGAATGATTTTTAATCTTTTTGCTGTAGAAGGGTATACGCATAAAGAAATAGCTCAGGAGCTAAATATTTCGGAAGGTACTTCAAAATCTCAGTTTAACAGGGCCCGGCACTTGCTTATGGGTTGGCTGGAAGAAAATTAAACTCAAATTTGAAATGAAAATCAACAAATGGTATAAAAATATTGTTGAATCCAATAACGAATCTCCACCGGAGGTAGTCTGGGAAGAAATTCAGAACCACCTGGATGTGGATACAGTATGGACACGGATTGATACCTCCCTAAGTAATCAGGCAACTAAGAAAAAGCGTATTGCAGCCTTTGCTATTGCTGCAACGCTTTTTCTTACCGTGTCCACTTTGGGTTTGTGGTATATTTTATCCACATACAGTATACATGATACTCAGCCGCTTGTCATTCTAGAACCCGAAGCTGAGCAATTCACAGATGAAAATGAAGAGGAAGATGAAATTGAATACCCAGATTTGAGTTCTAATCAGGAAGTTTTGACAGCTTTTGTTCAGGATGAGACTGAATATCACGCCATTATTGAAGCTCAATTGCCTGCCATATACCCCGAATATGAAACTCACCCGGTTGACTCTTTTATTTTGAAGGCTGATCATACTCCTGTATCTATTCCCATGCTTTTGGCTGATTTGCAAATACATAATGAAACTTTTAAAACGATTAGCTATAACCCCTCGAATTTGGGCAATCAAGAAATTATGTCTTACACAGGGGATGCTGTTTGGGCCGGGTCCATTCACTCATCCGTTTTTATTGGTTTTACCGGCCATTTAGCCAATACCTGGCTGCTGAACGATAAAACTTTTACAGGTTTGAAAAGTGATGAACTAACCTTTACCGATCCTTCTTTTGGCAGCAACTTCGGCATACACATGGGTATGGGGGTCACTAACCGATTGGGACTCAGAGGTGAGTTTTTATGGGTGAGCCGCAATCGCCAGACTTACAGGGAATATATCAGTGGTAATTTCGTATCAAATGATCTCATCCTGGATTACTATATGTTGAAGCTGCTTGCCAGATATAATGCAGGAAGCAATTTACAACCACATTACCTGCTGGCCGGTGCATACACAGGTCTGATGCAGCAAGCTACCCAGGTGATCAATGGCTTTTCACAATACGTGGACAGTGAATATGAAAATCTGGATTATGGATTAATTCTGGGTTATGAATATCCTGTACCATTGGGTGGGCGTCTTATTTTTACTCCCGGAGTGTTTGTTAAAATGGGTATGATTAATATTTTTTCAGGTAATGAAAACATACCATATTACCTGAACAGGACACATAATGCATCTTTTAATCTCTCATTTTCAATTTCTTACTCATTTTATTGATTTCTTTCCAACCTTCTTCCGGCTTTTACCGTCTTTGAGTTACAGACTGTAAAAATGTTTAACCAAAAACTTTGAATTATGATGAAGAAACTTAGTTTTATTTTGACAATAACAGGGTTGCTCGTATTTCTCTTCTCTGCCTGTGAAAAAGAAACCAATGATATCGCCGATGGAAACGGAATCCTGAAGCTTTCAATTACTGACTCGCCTATTGATACAGATGGTATTACCGGCGTATATATCACATTTATAGATGTTCAGTATCATACCCAGGAAAGTGGTTGGAATAGTTTTGAAGATTTCGAAGGACCCCAGGTTTATAATCTGTTGGATCTGACTCGTGGAGAAACAGACTTATTAGGATTTTTTGAAATGGAGGCAGGTACATATACCCAGTTAAGATTTATGCTTGAAGCACCACAAATGGGTGGAGGCAGCCATTCCAACCCAGGCTGCTGGTTGGAATTTGAAGATGGTACAGAAGTGCCTCTTTTTGTTCCCAGTGGAGCTCAGTCCGGTTATAAAGCAGTTGGCCAGTTTACTGTACCTGCCAATGGCACGGTTTCAGTAACAGCCGATTTTGATGTACGTAAGTCAGTTGTAAAGGCAGGTAATTCGGGTAAATATATTCTGAAGCCTACTATACGTCTGATTATTGACGACCAGTCAGGTGCTATTGCAGGTGATGTATTCAATATCCGGGAAGATCATCAGATTGTAATTTATGCTTATGAAGAAGGTATTTATACTGAAGATGAAGCTGCCGATCCTGAGCCTGAAAACCCACGTTTTCCCAATGCTGTTGTAAGTGATCCGGTAGATGAAGAAGGACACTATTATCTGGCTTTCCTTGCACCTGTATCGTATGATCTTGTAATTGTTCTTAATCTTGATGGTGATTTCAACCAGGTTTTAGGAATAGTAGAGAATATTACTGTTGAAGCCAATGAGGTTACCTTAGTGGATATTGATCTTGATGATTTTTATCCGGAAGATGATGAAGATGACGAAAATGGTGATGATGAAGATGACGAAAATGGTGAGGACGATGAAGGCAAGTAACTCTCTGTAATGCCACTAACATATAGCTCCCGGCCCGGAAATTGATTTTCCAGGCCGGTTTTTTTATTTAATTATAAATGAGTTAGCTTAAATTTATTTTGGTTTTATTTATCTTAGCATGCCAGTTTAAATTATATAGAAAAGTTATTCATGAATTTATAAAGAAGTGACAATGAAAAAACTGATTTCTTTTGCAAATATCTTCGTTTTTATCTTTTTTATCATGATTTTATCTGCCTGTGGGCCCAGTGAAGAAGAGCGCCGCCAACAGGAAATTGAAGACAGTATTCAACTGGAAAAAGACCGCCGTGAATTGCTTGACAGGGCAGGAAGGATTTTTGAATCACCTGAAGATACAATTGACCAGATTGTGGATGGCGATACGCTTTGATTTTTCATATAACCTTGTACATCGTTGAAATCGTTTTTAAAGATCATTGTACGCCGACTTGCCAGGGAAAAGGTTTACACTATAGTGAATATTTCCGGGCTTGCCCTTGGTATGGCCAGCGCAATACTGATCCTGCTGTTCCTGCGTTTTGAAACCACCTATGATCACTGGCATGATAATGCTGATCGCATTTTCCGGGTAGGCACCGATCTTCAGATTCTTGAACAAAAGGAAGTTTATGCTGTAAGCTCAGCAGCACTTGCACCTGCAATGGTTAATGAATTTTCCGAATTTGAATCATTTCTGCGGATTTTCCATGCCAACTTCTTTCTCAGGGATATCATTTACAGGGTGGATGAAAAGGCCTTTTATGAAAGAGATATATTTGCCGTTGATTCTACATTTTTTGATTTTTTCTCTTACAGGTTTGTTGAAGGGAATGCAGAAAATGCACTTACCGAACCCTTTTCAATCGTGCTTACCGAAAGCCTTGCAAGGAAAATTTTTGGGAACGCACCGGCTGAAGGACAAACCATTCGGGTTGATGATGCAGGTCATTTTAAAGTAACAGCAGTGGTTGAAGATTCCCCCATTAACACCCATTTCCATTTTGAGGGGCTGTTCTCAATTTCAACCCTTTATCAGCTTGAAATGCTTTTTTCAAGGGCTTTCGGACCTGGAGTCAACTGGCCGGTTATCGAAAACACTCAGGGGAGTACCATCGTATGGTCTTATCTCAAGGTTCACCCGGGATTTGACCCAAAAGAGTTTACCCTGAAAAACTGGCCCAGGTTTCATGAAAAGTATATTTTACCCCTGAAAGAAAAGCATCAGATGGATATTCAACCGTTTTTCCAATCGCTGAAAAATATCCATACTGATGATGATCTGCTGTATGACCGGAGCACCGAAAAGATACATCTGCAGGTAATGAACCGGCAAATGGTAAGTATTTTTTTTGTCATTGCATTGTTTCTGATTCTGGTTGCTTCAATCAATTACACCAATATTGCAATTAGCCACCTCAGCAAACGAAGAAAAGAGATGGCAATAGTAAAGGTACTGGGAAGTGGTAGTAAACAGCTTTTTGTTTCCTTTTTTACAGAATCATTTATAACAGCCTTCCTTGGATTGATTACAGGCTTGCTGTTCATTGAACTGCTACTGCCCTCTATCAATGAGTTTCTTACAATCAACCTGAGTATCCTGAAAAAGGAAGATCTGATGACAGTTTTGATCATGTTTTCCGTTTTTCTTCTGACAGCATTACTTTCAGGACTTTTTCCCGCTGCATATTTCGCGCGCACTCCTGTGCAGCGGTTATTGATGAAGCAGATAAAGGCAGGCAGGCGTACAATCCTTTTCAAAAGAATACTGGTTACCATACAATTCACCATTGCGGCATTCATGATATCTGTCTCATTCCTGGTTTACCAGCAACTCAGGCATATGGAAGAAATGGATACCGGCTACAATTACCATAATATTGGTGTTATTGAACTCAATGACCGGTATTCAAAACTGAACGCAAACAGGCTTGACAGTCTGTTTAAAGATCAACCAGAAATACTCAGAACTGCAAAAACCAATTATGTTTTTTCCAGTTTTCCGGTAAAAAATACACTTATGATGGTCATAGATGGCAAACCTGTCGTAAGGTCATTCAATACAGTGCAAACTAAAGGAGATTACCTGGATCTGATGGGTTTAACCATAACAGGAGAAGAAGGTCAAATTGATCCGGGCTTACTTGACAGGGGCAAAGGAGTATTTATCAACCAGGCATTTGCAAGGGCAATGAACCTTGAAGACCCTGTGGGAAAAACAGTTACAACCCATTTTCAGTTTCTTGAGGGTCGTATGCGTGCCCAACGCACAATTTTGGGTGTAATGGATGATGTGCATTATGCATTGCTCAATGAACCGGTGCAGCCCATGATCATAATCCCTGCGCTTTCTCTGCCCAATTACCTGACAGTAAGGTTTCAAAACAGCAATCGCCAGAAGCAAACAGAAATGGTCAGAAACCTTTGGAGCGAATTTAATCCGGCTAATCCCCTTGAGTTTTATTTCATAGAGGATGTTGTAAATGATTTTTTTGCAAATCAAAGAAAAATCAGCCGGTTCTTCGGCTATTTTGCATGGATGTGTATCGTCATATCGTTCCTGGGTATTTATGGGATTACCGCCTACAATATGGAACAGCGCAGAGCTGAAATCGGTATCCGAAAAGTTATGGGTGCAGGGGGGACAGATATTTTCCTTGAATTCTTCCGTACGTATTCTGTTTTGATGGTAATTGCATGCTTCACCGGAATAACCCTGGGTTATCTTGCACTGGAAAGATGGGTTCAGGAATTTGCCTTTTCCATGAAAGTGGGAATAAGTCCTTATATACATACCATATTGCTAATCTCGGCAACGGTTATACTTGCCATTGGCATTCATGCCTATCGCAGTATATACATCAATCCTACTGATGCACTGAAATGTGAATAAATCTTTTTCGTGATGTTCGTAAGCGGACACAGTTGTTTTGTTTTTATACAAATTTAGCAGATAATTTTCCTGCAAAAATTTTGTAAAACATTTCCAATCAGTTTTTTGAGTACGTTTGCACGGTGTTTGCATTAATCAAGGAAAACTATTTCTGATTTTAAATCAAATCCTAATGACCAAACAAATCAGTGTTGTTTTCCTGATTCTTTTTCTAATCGGGCTACTGCTTTCAATTCTTTTCAGCAGTTGAAGCCATATTTAATTAAACCTTTTTACAATGAATGATTTGTTTTCAATTCATTCATCATATTCAATTGTAAACCCAGGAAAAAACAAAAGCCATGAGAGAGATCGTAATACTTATCCCCGAAATTGACGCGCAACAGAACGTTGAAATAGATGTGCGTATCAACGGTCGCAAACGGACTCTGAAATATAAAGTTGAAATTGTGGAATGGGAAGGATGTCACCCTTCTGAGGACAGAGTATCTGTGCTTAAACGAAAAATTGCCAATTACGATAAAAACTGGCAATTGATGGAAATAGGTGCTCCCACCGGCAAGCAAATACCTCTGATTTTCAGACAGAGGAAGGTAGAAGAAAGTCAGGAATATTGATTTTTGGAATTGTTGTCCGAAGGTGTTATTAAAAAGACAAAACTTCGGGTTTTTCAGGAGTTTTTTCAATTTGTTCCGAATACCGGCTTCCGTTTTCTATCAGATTAAATAATCTTTCCAGTATAAAGTCTTTATATTTGATTTGCAGAAAATGACCCTCACCTTCAAGTGGATGTTTTTCAATGACAGGGCTATTGACAAGTTTTCTGCGGGCAAAGTCAGCATTTTCCGGAAAGATAAGGCGGTCAGCAGTGCCATAAATCATCACAACCGGTGCAATAATTCTTTCCCAATAGGGAACAATTTCTGTAAGGGCCTCATAATGAGTTAGCTTCTCATCATTAGCAACTCTTATCATGGCAGGCATTAGCCAGCGAAAGGGTGCACGTTGTATGATGTAGCTAATTCCATAGGTTTTTTCTTTGCCGGGGGCCAGCGAAGCTGATATCAAAACGACACCGTCAACCATTTCAGGTTGCAGCATAGCCATACTCGCTGCTACACTGCCACCATAGGAAGCTCCAACAATATAAAGTGGTGAAGGAAAACCTTCCTTTTCCAAAATCTTCCACATTTTCTCTGCCTGCCTTCGTATGGAAGTTTCTGACATTCCCAATCCGGAATATCCATAACCTGGGCGGTCAGCTGCAATAATGTTCACCCTGTTTGCAAGGTCTTTATCCTGATAATAGACATTGTAGACACTCATGCTGCTGGGAGAGCCGTGGAGAAAAAAAAGTGTTGGCAATGTGTCATGACGATGCATGCTCATATAGCGAAGGCTGCGTTCATTATATATTACCGTATCAATTTTTGCCTCAGGAAATTGGCCCAGCATTAAGCCGGTACTTTCACGAAACTGAACGCAGTTACTCAGGCACAATAAAACAGGTATTAATACAAGAAAGGTTATGGATACTTTTTTTCTCATGAAAAACTTTTAACTTATGATTAACAAAATTACAGGAGCATAGGTTTGATTATTATTTCCCAAAATATTCTAACTTTGGGTAAACCCAAAAAATAATCGGCATGGCAAAAGCAAAGAAATTTGGTGCCTTTAGTGGTGTATTTACCCCTTCCATACTTACTATTTTAGGTGTAATCATGTATCTGCGTTTGCCCTGGATTGTGGGGCAGGCCGGATTGTGGGCAACGATAGGGATTATACTGGTAGCCCATATTATTTCATTCACCACCAGCCTGAGTGTATCCTCCATTGCTACTGATAAAAAAGTGGAAAAGGGAGGCACATATTATATGATTTCACGAAGTTTGGGTTTACCAATCGGAGGGACACTGGGGTTGGCTCTTTTTGTGGGCTTGTCATTCAGTGTGAGTTTGTATCTTATTGGTTTTGCAGAAGTTTTGCTTAATTATTTTGGGTTTGAAGCTACCATCAACAACATACGTATTGCCGGTGCAATTGCTTTGCTTTCACTCACAATCCTTACTTTTATAAGCACATCACTGGCAATAAAAAGTCAGTATATAATTTTAACTGTTCTTTTACTTTCATTGGTTTCAATTTTCTTCGGAAGTCATGAGTTTGACCCCAACCGGCCCCTTCTTGCTCCTATGGAGGGAGCTTTGCCGTGGATAGCCTTATTTGCCATTTTTTTCCCGGCAGTTACAGGTTTTGAGGCGGGTGTTTCCATGTCAGGTGATTTGAAAGACCCTAAAAAAAATATTCCATTTGGCACTATTGCGGCAGTTTTTACGGGATTGGTGGTATATTTAGGACTGGCATTCTTTTTATCACATACTGTGGAAAGAGACTTACTTGCCAATGACCCGAATATTCTTTTTCAAATTGCCTGGTTTCCGCAACTGGTAGTTGCAGGTATCCTGGGTGCTACCCTTTCTTCGGCTCTGGGAAGTATACTGGGAGCACCCCGAATATTGCAGGCAACTGCTTTGGACCGTATTACACCGGGTTTTCTGGGTAAAGGTTTTGGCGCTTCCCAGGAGCCACGTAATGCGCTATTGTTTACCTTTATAATAGCATTATCGGGGATACTTATTGGTGAGCTTAACGCAATTGCACGTATAGTTACTATTTTCTTCATTATAACATATGGCTTCCTCAATATAACCTATGCCGTTGAAAGCTGGGCAGGCACTGATTTTCGCCCCTCATTCAAAATTCCCGGTATTATAAGCATTATTGGTGCTCTTGCATGTATCATTATCATGATACAACTGGATGTAATTGCCATGATTGGTGCTTCATTGGTTTTGATTGGTCTGTTTTTGTTCCTGAAAAGGCGCGAACTAACCCTTCAGACAGGAGACACATGGAACAGTGTATGGGCATCTGTTGTAAAAACAGGACTGGGAAAACTTACATCCGAAAGTCATAAGCCCCGAAACTGGAGACCCAATGTAATTTTGTTCAGTGGTGGCGCCAAACACAGACCGCACCTCATACACATGGGGAAAGCCCTGGTAGGTAAACTCGGGATTTTTACCAATTTTGAGCTGGTTGAAAGTAAGGATGAAAAAAATCTTTTCAGTAAAAATCAACAAATTATAACGGAGGAGGCGCTTGACAGAAAAGGTGTGTTTACCCGCAGGCATGTTTGCCGGAATGTTTATGAGGGAATAGAGTCCATTGCCAAAATTTATGGCTTCTCGGGCTTTGAACCCAATACCATTTTGATGGGATGGCCCCGAAATACTCGCAACCCGGAAGGATTCGCAAAACTTGTCAGAACCTTTAATAAACTTGATTATAACCAGGTATATCTTGCTTACGATAAAGAAAAGGAATTTGGGAAAATGAAGCAAATAGATATTTGGTGGTCAGGTAAAGGACGAAATCTCAGTTTTGCTCTTGCTTTAATGCGTTTTATTTTGTCTTCTGATGAGTGGAGACATGCACGCATACGAATTCTGGTAATTAATCCTAAATCAAACCTGGCTGATAAATATTATGAACTTATTGACCAGATATTGGATAACCAGCGAATAAAAGCCGAAGTGATGGTCATAAACAATAGTGTTGAACAGCTTCCCGCATATGAAATCATGCGTTCAGAATCCGTCAACACCGACCTTACCATTCTGGAATTGGGTATGAAGGATGAAGATTTCTTTGAAAATATCAATGAACTGCTCAAAAACCTCAAAACATCAATAGTTATCAGTTCATCCTCAGGGTTTGATGATGTCGGAGTTATAGCAAATGTCACTGATGATAAAATTGAAGAAACAGAAATTACGGAAGAACCCGGTTTCCGGATAGTGGATAATTTGCAACTTGCCCAGCGTGAAATTATAGCCAATGAAGTTTATAATGTAGCCCAAAAACTCGAAAAAAGTACCCGAAAATTTTACAACGACGGGTTTGACCAGATTCTTGCAAAACTTGACAGTTTCAGAGAACATCTTTCGGAAATAACAGAAAAAACTGCAACACAACTTGATACTGTATCCAGGCTTGAAAATCCGGGTGAAATGAAGGCTGATTTTCTTAAGCTTCTCAATGATTTTTCCTTCAGGGCACAAAAAACTATTCAAACTCTTAAACGGGATGTGCTGGTTTTTGAAAAACAATTGCTTGACAGCACCACAAAAAAATATTTTGATGAACTTGATAAATATTTGAAAGAGCTTCCCGGATATATCAGAGTGAGATATAACTGGAGAGAATTCAGACTGCTTAAAGCAGATTCTTTCATCACAGGGGTTTTTAAAGTCTGGAAGCTGATGAAAGCCCGTGTTACAGGCAGGCCGGCTGTTTATAATATCAAAGTGCAGCGAGCAGCACGATATTACCTGTACCATAAACGATTGGTTTTGCATCAACAACTGTATCATGATTTTGCCATGTATGGTTTTGAACATGTCATAGAGGTGAGAAAACTTCTGGCTGATATATATGAGTTGATTGAAAAGGGTAAAAGAGGAGTTTCTGAGCCTGAAAAGTTCAAAAATATTATTCATATGGAAAATGACCGCTTCCGGGCTTCCCTGAAAATCCAGGAAGAGAAAGACCTTAACTTTTATCACAATATAGGCAAAACTCTGGAAGAAAATCTCCTCAATGATATTCAAACCCTTAATAACCTGCTTGAAAGACCCGGTTCGAATTTTTTATCTAAAGCTTTCCCAAAAGCGAGTAATAAAGATGCCGATACTCTGGAGTACATTCTTAGTTTCCCTGAAATATGGTCAACCAATTCAACTTTATTGCTGAATAAAATTTATCTGGATTTCCAGTTTCTTTCTTTAAGAAACAGAATTGAAGCTAAAATCAATAAGTATAACAGTGATTTTCAAATCACCCTGAATTCATCACTCATAAAACCCCTGCAGGATTTAAAAAAACAGATGGACGACTATGTGAAAAGCGGTGCCTGGAAACAGAAACCCGAAATCAGTAAGTTTGAAAACATAGTTATTGACGACCATTATAACGAATTGTTCAGTGAAATCACGGCATTGTTTTCAGAACTACCACTAATATTGTCCATATCCGGTGAGGATTTTTCAAAAATACTTGAGGAGAAAGATTTCAGGGAGGCAAAAGAAGTTGTAGTAAGTGTCAGAAAGGCTGTTGAGTTTTCCATCGCCTCCGAACTTATTGACTACGCAAAAAAGCAAGAACTGGAGTATTCCAATACTTTGGCAAAAGTTTTTGAAAATGTTCAGGATGTTATCAGGTTGATTAATTTCAATTTTTATGAGGAAACCGATGAGGAAAATCAAACCCCTGAAGAGAGGAATAAACTTGCTGAAGATTTATTGAAGAAACTGGAGCAGCAGGAGATGATAATTAAAAACGTTTATTCAGGAATGGAAATTTCATTGTTTACAGGCCTGAAAAATGCTTTTGTACCCCTTTCAGCATCTACTATTGCCAAAACTTCGGGTAGCATCGAGAAAAAATTCAAAGCTTCCGAAAGCCGCAAAATTTTGGGAAAATATACAGGATGGTATCAGAGTTTATCGCAAAGTATGCAGCAGCAATTTGTTAAACTCATCTATTCAAAAAGTGAAAGCATATTATGGATGGGGCGAATGGAAAAACCTGAATTACAAACAGAACTTTCAAATGAAGAAGTATATGCATACCTGGATAAATATTCACCTTCTGCTGAAATTTTAAAACTACTTCCTTTTTATTACAGCAAATTATTTTCAGGACAGTCGGGTATTGGTGAAGATTTCTGGGTGGGTATGGAAGAGGAAATAGCACGAGCATCTTCGGCCATTAAAAGATTTCAGGAAGGACATCCCGGCTGCCTGATAATTACTGGGGCCAGAAATTCAGGAAAAACAAGCCTTTCAAAACTTCTGGCAAGAAAACATTTCAATCCCGAAAACATACATAATATCAGGGCACCCCGGGAATGTAGTGCCGACCTGTTATTATTTGAACAGTCATTGCTCAAAGCTTTTGAAGGGAAATATTCAGACCTTGATACCGCATTTGATACCCTGCAAAATCAAAAGGTTTTTATTATCAATGACCTTGAGTTATGGTGGGAAAGAAGACCCGGAGGAACTGAAATACCAGAGAAGCTTTTGAGTCTGATTAAGAGATACTCCGGTAAAGTGCTGTTTATAATCAATGTAAATATTCATTCTCTCAAACTCATTAACCAGCTAACAGGTATTCAATCGTGGGCTTTGGGACAGATAGTCTGCCCTGGTTTTGATGCAAGAGAATTGAAAGATTTGATTATGCTGCGACACAAAGCCGGAGGTATAAAGTTTGTTCTGGACAAAAAGAATGAAAACCAAATGACTGCATGGGATTTTGCCAGTCTTTTTAACCGTTATTTTGATATCAGCAAGGGTAACCCGGGGAATGCCATAAATTTATGGCTGGCATCAATTGATAAGGTTAGCGGCAAAACCATTTATATTAGCAAACCTCCAAAGCCCGATGCAATGTTTCTGGATAAATTATCCCGCGAACAGATTTTATATCTCCTTCAATTTGTGTATCATCTTCGCCTTTCGGTTTCAAAGCTTGCGGATATATTGCAAATGGAGGAAGAGGTTCTGGAAAGCCAGGTGATGAACCTTTGGCAATCAGGTATTTTGGTGGAAAAATTCCCGGGAATTTTTTCTATAAATCAGGCTTTACAACAGCCTCTGATGGAAAAAATGAAAGAATTAAAACTGCTATAAAAAATCAGGTTTTTTGCGAATAAAAAAGATATGTAAACCATGCAAATACTTTATACCATAATAGTTGCAATTGCTCTGGCTATATTTCTAAGGGCTGGTTTTTATTTTCTAAAGCTTGCTGCCAGGAAAAAATTTTATTATCCCTATATTTTTAGGTTTTATCCCTGGCTGGAGGTTTTAGTATGGACTGCTTTTATCTTTTGGGCTGTATATATTCATTTCTCTGCTTTGGTTATTTACCCTGTTTTATCGGGAAGCCTGGCAGTTATTTTTATTTTAGTGGTAAGCTGGTTTGTTTTAAGGGATTTTATTTCAGGTGCCGTTTTAAGGGCCGACCATGGTTTTTATCCGGGAAACCGGATTAAAACCGATTCTTTTGCAGGTACAATTGTTTCTTTGGGTTATGTTTCTGTTGAAATATTAACATCCGGAGGTGAACGTATAAAGGTTCCATACAGCAATTTAACAGGGAAACAGATTACCAGGATTGAAGAACAGGGACAGGAGAAAAATCAAAATGTGAAGCTCAAAATACCACAAAAATATGGTGCTCAGAATATTCAGCAGATGCTAAGGAAACAAATACTTGAATTACCGTGGATTGTTGCAGGCAAGGAAATAAAAATCGAACTCGCACCCGAGGAAGACAAATATATTGCTGATATAACTTTTCAATCGGTAAAAGATGATATGTTGCCCAAAACCGAAGAGCTTTTGAAGAAATTTGCCAACAGCAATTTTCCGGAAAAATAATCCCATATTACGCATCAGAAATGCGTAAACGAATAAGAACTTGTAATTCAGTAGCATAAATGCCACTTCATACAATTTCTAAATCGGGATAAACCCAACTAAATCATGTAGTTCGGCTTTAGCAAGCCTCCTAATGATTAATTTGGGATAATCAGTTGTTGCGCATTTCAACAATTCTACCGTTTTCAAAAACCAGTCTGCGTATTCTGTTTCCCTCATTATCCCATATTGTCCATCTTCCCTGCTTCACTCCATCAACATACCGGCCTTGTTCTCTTTGTCGGCCGTTTCCGTGGTAGGCTATAAAATCCCCATGCATACGGTTATCCTTAAATCCCTGTTCCCTGATTTTCCGGCCTCTTTCATCATAAAACACCCAACGGCCCTGTTTCATGTTTTCTTCATAGCGGCCTTCTTCCATGATGCTGCCGTTAAAATAATATTGCGCAAAGCTTCCATGTAACAGTCCGTTTTGATAATGCGCCACTCTTCGCAGGCTTCCATCTTCCAGCCAGTTTGTTGCTTTACCATGCCTTACTTCTCCTTCCTGTTCGGGGTCATAACGGTAAGTTATCTGGTATCTCAAATTGCCGTTTTCATGCCAACCCGTCCAGATACTGTCCATGCGCGCATGTCTGTAGAATCCATGGTCCATTTTTTGTCCACTTTCAAACCATCTTGTCCATTCTCCATGCTCCTTATCATCAAGAAAAGGACCTGTGTGACTTATCTTACCTGATTCGTACCAAACAGTCCAAATACCGTTACGTTTACCATTTTCAATATGCCCCTGACGGAGTTTTTCTCCGGTGGTATAAAAGTATGTCCATTTGCCGTGTTGAATGCCATTTACAAAATCACCTTTGCTGGCTTTGTTACCATTGGGAAAGTAAAAAATCCAGGTGCTGTCCTGCAGATTTGCAATGGAACTGCCTTCCATGTCGGGATTGCCATTATCAAAATACCAGCGTGCGTAACCTTCAAGCTTATTGTCTTTGTAGGAACCCTCAAATTCAATTTGCCCGTTAGGATGATAGCGTCTTGACGGGCCATTTCTTCTGTCTTTTTCAAAATAAGTGATTTCTTTAGGTGTACCATCTTCATAGAAAAACTCCCATTCGCCATGATTTTTTCCATTTTTCACAGGACCCTGCATCTCCAGCCTGCCATTGGGGAACCAGGTTTTGCTGTATCCATCGCCATATTCCAGTTGGGCCCATTGCTGCCCGTCTTCATACCAAAATTGCCAGAGCCCTTTTTTTTCATCATTTTCATACAAGCCCTCCGACCATATTTGACCCGATTGATAGTAATAACGATATTGACCTTGTTTCATATCATTGACCTTTTGCCCGCTTTCACGAATATTGCCGTTTGGGTAAAAAGCTTCAAAAGCAAAAGTGTCGTAGTTAAAAGTTTCTTCCAAATCACCGTATACAGAATAAAATCTCCAGTAACCTGTGCGTGCATCGTCATCATATTCGCCTTCGGCTTGTTTGTTGCCATTGGGATGAAAATATGTCCAGGTGCCGGTTTTGCCGTCATTGTCCCAGCCACCGGTTTCACTTATAATTCCATCACTAAAATATCCGGTATATATTCCTTCATCAAAATCTATTTCAGAGCTTTTATTACCCTCAAAATCATAAAACGCCCATTTCCCTTCACGCACTCCCATATTATAATTGCCCTTTTCTCTTAAAACCTGGTCCTGGTCATAATACTTCCACAGACCTTTTTTTTCTCCTTCGCTGAAAGGTCCCTCACCGGTTAGTTCACCATCCTGTAAACGTACAGATGGAGTTTGTGCATGAGAAATCGACACATTCAATAACGAGATGAGCATGAGGCTCCAAAAAAGAGAGAAGAAAGAAATTCTGCAATTCTTTTGCATTTTTATGAATATTAAGGGTTTAGACAGTAACGATATACCGGGTGCAAAATTATAAAAGCGCAGTTAATAAAAAAACAAAAGCGGGGGAATGGCAGGGCCGTCGCATTAAAATCCTAATAAATACAATAGATATTATTCATTCCAGGGTCGATGCATTAAATCTATAAACAAATTAATTTGCTCCTTAACCTTATTACCTTAGTAACCTGATTTTCATTGTTAAAATTTAACCTTATTACCTTATTTTATTTATGATATTGTTACACGATAAAAGAACGAATAAGGTAATAAGGTTCGATATTATATCTATATACCCTGATTACTAAGGTAATAAGGTTTAAATCGGAATATAAAACCGGATTTTAATACGTTGAACCTGAATAGAGTAGAATTTTTATTAAAATAGTATACTTACATATATTGCTTCCATGAACAACCCTGGGTTGAATTCGTTTCTCTTTTAATTATAATTAAGAAATCCCGAAGGTTTTACCCAACAGTACTATTAAGAAATGAAACCATCATTACTCTTATTCATTCTATTCCTGAATATCTCTGCTATTTTGGCCGTAAAGACACAAGCTGAGGAATTTTCGGTTGGTAACTTACAGATAACTTTTATCGACCCCGACAGGAATAACCGTGCCATTTTAACGGAGATTTACTACCCGGTTACCGATTCGGGCAAATCTGCTTCAGGGAGCTTTCCACTGCTGTTATTCGGTCATGGTTTTCTTATGGAATGGAGTGCCTATGAAAATCTTTGGAGCCATTTTGTCCCTCAGGGTTATGTGATGGCCTTTCCACGAACTGAAGGGGGATTTAGTCCCAGCCATCAGGAGTTTGCGCTTGATATAGCTTTTTTAGCCTCTGCAATCCAGGAATTGAATGATGATTCAGATTCTCCGTTGTACCAGGCATTAAATGGTCGCACAGCCGCAATGGGTCATTCCATGGGCGGGGGAGCAGCAGTACTTGCCACTTCCTACAGCGATATGATTGATGTTTACCTGGGCCTTGCTCCTGCCGAAACCAATCCATCTGCAATCGCTGCAGCACAGAATATTACACAACCAGTACTCATTATTTCAGGTAGTTCTGATGATGTAACTCCCGAATCAACACATCAGATACCTATCTATCAGGCTCTTGCCACTGAATCACGAAGTCTGGTCAGTATTACAGGTGGAGGGCATTGTTATTTTGCCAATTTTAATTTTTTCTGTAACCTGGGTGAGTCTGGCACATCTGGAAATATTACTGTTACCCGCGAAGAGCAACAGCAAACTACAACCGATTTTGCCACTCCCTGGTTAGACTTTTTTCTGAAAGATGATTGTGATAGCTGGG
>REDJ01000053.1 GCA_007693555.1 Bacteroidota bacterium | reverse complement strand
TGCCCGGAAAGAACTGGGGTCATGCCTGATATCTCTTAACCAATCAGAAGAGGCTGAATACCTTTTGTTGAAAAGCCTGAAAGCATACATTAATCATGATTCTGGCGATTTTGAACTGCACAAGAAGCAGGTGCTGGATTTGCTGGCAGAATCATATAAGATGCAGGGCAAGGAAGGCAAGGCATTCCTGGAATCATTGACCATTTTTTCATTCAGGGACTGAGCTCTTTTGAAAATTCGTCGGACTACTCACAGATTTTTCTCAAAATCTTCTGTAAATCATCTGATAACAAACTCTTCGATCAACTCTCCACTGGTATGTTTCAGAGAAACCTTCAGTTCATTACCATTAAAATCCACCCGGGTGTATGTTGAGTTGGGCTGGCCGGTATGTCTGCCGCTCACCAAGGTGATAGCGACAATGGAAACCTTCGGAACCAATTATTATAATGATATTTACAAATTATTGAATTAAGAGTCATAAATGTTATAATTCATAATGATTACCGAAAAGTATTATATTTGTTGAGTTGTATGAAATTCTGAGCCTAAGTTTACTTAAATGATGTTTATCAAACGAATAAAGCTGATACTATTTCTGGTTATTTTTACCTGCTCTTTTGCTTACACCCAGCGTTCTCAAATGGGACAAATAATATTAGGAGATACCGCTTCATTCACAGCTAATATTGATTTTACGGCAAACTGGCCGGACAATATTCTGGTCAGGTTTCCCGGAGAAGATCATTATGATATTTTTGCGGCTGATGAAATAACCGAGTTTGTACTAAATACAGAAGATGTATTCAGGGCTAAACCGTTAATTACCCACGATGGCACCAAAAAGATAGTTTTTATGCAGTTGCTCTCAGGAGGTAGCATCGATCTGTATCACAGCTCATCAGGACCATTCAGGTTTTATGTTCAGAAAGAGGAATTGATTCCGTTATCCCGTGATAATTATCGTGAAACAGTTACTGGTCTTGTTGTTGGAGATACACTTGCATATGAGGCTTCACAGAGAGTATTATTTCGAAAAAACTCCTTGCGTCATTTTTTTCGGCAATATAACAAGGACAGATTGCGTTATAGTCTATTCCCTATGCCACATGCCGGCCTTTATTTTCAGTTTAACAGCATGCGTTGGAATATCCCTCGACAATCTTCGTCTGATTTCATATTCAACAGTTTTGATCTCCCCGTAAATCACTTTTCTCCCGGATTATTTGTGCATTTCCCGTTTTATCAACCCATAAAATTTGGATTGGATCTTCGGTTTGCTGCTCATAGCTATGAAACCACCTTCTCCCTGGTCGAAGAAAGACTTGCTGCTACTTATTTTAAAGATGTTTATTTTGAAAACTCATGGATACAAGCCGATCTGGCCTTGAGATATACAATTGCATGGGGACCCTTTGAGCCATACCTGGCTTTTGGATTTAGCTATGTACATTCAATCAGGCAACGAAATAAGGTGTTTTACTTCCTGCTTAGGGATGGAGTAGTTACCAGTCATTTTAAGGAGGATATTTATAATGAACCGTCTCTGTTGTTTGGTGTAATGGTATACCAGGGTTTGCAATACTTTGTCTTTCCAAGGACTGTAATTGCTGCAGAATGGGGCTATGGGCACTATATTGATGCATCAGGTTCGGGATATGGTATGAACAACTTATTTGCAAATATAAAATTAAACTTCTGGCCATGGTAGTAACCAGAAAAATCAAAAACAGAAAACTCAGAGCAGCTTCTTCAGGTATGATACCAGTTTTCTTTCTTGCAGTAATTGTGCAGTTGCTTCTTAAAGGCTGTGAAAAGGAAGAGTTTATTCATCCTGTAATTCATACTGGAGAAGTTACTGGCATCAGTTCAGATGGGGCACGTTTTCACGGGAGAATCATCATGAATAGCGATGTGAACATCATGGATTATGGCTTTGTCTGGGGAAAAAACAGAAATCCTGAATTTGGGAAAACCTATACCGTTTCTAAGGATAAGTCTATCTCGTCTCATTTTTTTCTGGATGTATTTACCACACTCAGGGAAAACCAAATCTATTATGTCAGAGCATTTGCCCGAAATGAATCATACATATGGTATGGTCGTGAAGTTAGTTTTATCAGCCTGGGTAGCAAAGCACCTGTCATCCATGATGTCAGCCCATTGTCAGGGAGTTGGGGTGATACCCTAACCATGAAAGGCAGGTATTTCAGTTTTGATGAAGAAGAAAACAAAGTATTCCTTGGGCCGCGCTGTGAACTAACCTATTCTTCCGATAGTTTGCTGAAGTTTGTAGTACCATTTGCACTTGACACCGTTCAGGAATATATAAGGTTATCTATCGTTGGTAATGAGATTAAATATAAAAAACCTTTTAGAATTGAGCCGCCTGTGATAAGCAATTTTGAACCCAAAGAGGGGATATTTCAAACTGAAGTTACCATTTATGGAAAGAACTTTCATGAATACCACACAACTGTATCACTTGGCGGCAATGAATTGGAACATGTTGAGGTTTCAGACACCCTTGTCACTTTTTTAGTGCCAACCGATATGCAGGCGGGAAACAAACAACTGCGTGTTGATGTGCTAACACAATCGGTAGTGGCTGATGACGAGTTTTTCTACAGGGGCCCTGTAATCACTTCAATGTATCCGGTTGAAGGAACCTGGCGCGATACCATCAAAATCACAGGATCTGATCTTGTTCTGGACGGACATCAGACCAATGTTACTTTTGGTAATCGCAATGCAGAAATTATCTATGCAGATTCGGGAATGCTAAAAGTTCTTGTCCCTGATAATTTATTTGACCAATTCTCATGGGTAAAGATAAATGCCAACCAGCAAACCGACACATATAACCAGTTTTTTACCCTTCTTCCTCCAAAAGTCTATCATTTCATACCTGAAGAAGCCTGGTTTATGCAAGTTATAGATATACACGGAGAGAACTTTCATCCGAAAAACGAACACAACCAGGTACGCTTTGGTAGCATTTCAGCCAATATATTAAGCAGCACTGATAGTCATCTGCGAGTTCGTGTGCCGATGGGCCTTGATCAGATCAACAGTACCTTGACAGTAAGATCGGGGATACAGGAAACAAACAGTGAAGAGAGTTTTCACCTGAAAATGCATGTAATTGATGGTTTTAATATACAATACGGTAGCAGAATGGATCAGATAAGATTAAGCGGGCAAGGGTTTACCAGCAATACGGATGTTTTAACAGTGAGAGTGGGAGAAACCGAATCGATGATCCAAAATGCGGGTACAAATCACATCTGGTTCAGACCCCGGTTCGGTACACCTCATGGTTACAATCCTGTTAGTGTGGAGATATTAGGCCGGGGTGTGGAGAGTCCTGAAATGTTTTTCCTTTATGAACCGTTTAATAGAAAGAGTGATATTCCTTATGGAGGAGCATCACCTCCGGTGCACTTCAATATTAATGACAGAATCTATCTGGGGGGTGGCAAAGGACAACATAGTTTTGGCAGTAAGGATTTTTGGGAGTATGATCCGATTTATAACACCTGGACAGAAAGGGCAAGTCTCCCCGAATATGCACGTCGTGACGACCATTCTTTTGCATTGAATGGCAGTGGGTATTTATTGGTTGACAAGCAGCTCTTTCGATATGATCCAGATGTAGATAGCTGGACAGAAATGAGTCCATTTCCCGGTTTTGCAGCCTGGGGCAAGTCAGGTTTTGTTCTGAACGGTTTTGCATATGTTGGCTGCGGACAGGGAAGAAATGAGAATAATTGGCCAGAAGCTACGAATGAATTTTGGAGATATGATCCACAAACCGATAGCTGGCTTCAACTTGCAGACCATCCTTTTGATCCCCAGTCAACCTCAAATGGTGTTATTGATGGACTTGGTTTTGCCATTCAGGGCAAAGGGTATATAGGATTGGGAATTACCAGCTTGTTATGGGAGTACGATCCTGATACAGATGAATGGCAGGTAAAGATTGATTTTAATACTCATCTCACCAACCCATTCCGAAGGGGAATGTCGGCCCTGGTAATTGATGAAAATGGCACAAAGGTTTATCTTTCAGGTGGCAGAGTGTATCACAGCGGTATAAACTACAGTGATATGTACATTTGGGATATTACAGAGAATACAGTAGAGCAGATAATATCCCTTCCCTTAAGTAGAGCATTTCATTACAGCATCCCTTATCAAGGTAGAGGATTCATTGGCGGTGGTGATTTCTGGAACATTTTCCGTGAGGATTTGAATGTGTTTGATCCCGAAAATTTGCCGCCGGCTAACCGATGAAGCGGCTCATCCATTAATCTATTAACGCCCAATTACTGCGTAATTTCATTGCCTTATCTGTAGGAATTCAGAATCAAACTGGGCAAATCCACCATTATGGTCAACTAAATTATGGTGACTCATACAATGACCAATATAAGCCCTGTCGTCAATAACAAAAACAGCACAGTTTCTGGTTCTTGGCCTTTTGTAGTATCGTACAGGCAACCTTGCTGCTTTTTCCCAGCTATCATTATGTGGGTCGTACGCGTATAAATACCGGTTTAAATCATTGTGAGACAAGTTAGATTCAGTGCCCAGGCCGGCATAAGCCTGTCCATTAACAACAAAGGCAGAACCTCCGTACACTGCTTTTGGAAAAGGGTTTAACTGTATCCACGTGTTGCTGTTCAGGTCAAAACTGAAAAAATCGTTTATAGGATTGTCCTGAGTTTTTCCCGTTCCCACATACAATTGATCCCCTAAGTTAAATCCAAATGCTTCTGTAAGATCGGATATGGGGTGTGGCGGCATTTCAATCCATGCATCATTATGCACATCGTATTCAAAAAAATTGGTACCGATACCCCACTCATCTGTACCTGCCAGCAAAAAAGCACGATCGCCTGTTTCAAGACTCAACCTTCCAAAATATTTTAAATTCTCATAAGGGAAAGTATCTTTTTCAGGAAATTGATTCGGAGTAACATACTCCACAACTTTTCCACTATTCGGAAAATTCGGATAGTGACCGGCGACTATAAAGGGTCGATTCTCTACAACAAAAGAGTTTACATAAATAGAATTGAAAGGCAAATCAAATGCCTGGCTCCAGGAATCGGTAGCAGGAATATATCGGTAATACCTGTAATTGGTATTAAACGGTGAATGTATACATCCACCATAATACCCATGGCCATTTCGTGAAAAAGCTGTTGGATATGAGCATCTGCCGTATGCAGGTTCACTGATTTCATACCACGGACTGATATGGTAAAACAGGTCATCCGACTCCCCCCTTCGCCCATTGAAAGTGACCTGGATTTTACTATTGGTTCGAAACCCTACATCATCCAGAATGGCAATTATCCGGGTACTGGTCCATTCAAGAATAGTTAAAGGATTATTTATTCGTGTTGACAAAGAGACCCAGTTCAGGGGCTCATCAGTAGCATATCCAAGGTGTTTTCCGAAGATCATAATAGTATCGCCGTCATAACCCTCCTCCGGATAGAACCCCTCAATTACAGGAGGACTGTTATAAAACAATTCCTCTGCCACAATAGGTAGCCCGGCAATTTCAACAACAATTTCCGATTTTTCGGCAAAACGCACAGCAGGTACGGTTACCATGAGGGTGTCTGCGCTTAAAGCGATTATGCCCGCTGACAGCACCGACGGGTTGGCGTTTTGCCTGAATAATACTCTTGTGTCATCGGGATGCCCGGAGAGTCTTTTCCCAAATATCAGGATTGTATCCTGCCATACACCGGCTTCAGGGTAAAACCCTTTAATCTCGAAAATGTCTCCTGAAAAGATGACTCTTTCCCGATCACCCAGAAAGAGATAATTGTCATCCCTGGCAAAAGCATAAATGTAAACATCCGAGTCAAGTACCTGATGATTGGAGATGTAATGGTCATACCTAAGTGCTTCGGTTGTCTCTCCAAGAATGATGGTATCTCGTGACAATGTGCTTTGCTGCCCCTGAATGCTTATAATAAAGCCATAGGTTATTGTATCTTTCCCTTCCCAGGCTCCACCACTAATCTCACCACGTAGTAAAGCACCAGCTGTATTGATGTTTGATGGATGAAGGGTAATTACATGCGGAAATTGTTTTACATCGGGAAATTCAACATCTTTGGAACATCCATAGATAATTTTAAACAATAAAACGAGTAAAATGCAGAATCGGGACATTAAAACAAATTAATTAGTACGTTTCTAGTGGTGAAGCAAATATACAAAAAGAGATTTATATAAAAGTAATTGCCTAATGTGGTCTAGCCCCCTATTAATCGGACAATCGTATAGATTTGTTTTCAAATGTATA
>REDJ01000192.1 GCA_007693555.1 Bacteroidota bacterium | reverse complement strand
GTGATGGAAGTATCTTTAATATTTCCAAGCAATTGGTCTTCATACACATAATGGTCGCAGGTAAACACATCGCCGTTATGTTCCATTACAGCAGCCGTGCCGCAGGTTTCGCTGAATATACATAATCCGGGTCTGGCACCTACCCAGTTGGCCAGTGTTACATCAAAAAGCTGTACATAGGTTCGGCCCACATCTTTTCTCACCCATTGATCAAAGATCTTTATCATGAAGTTGCCATAGTCCTTTGGAACAACCGACCAATCCGTTACCCTGGCATCTCCCTCATACAACTGATGCACCAGTTCCTGTTGGCCCGGGACAGCATCCCTGGCTTTGCGCTCCACTATGGGAATAAACTGCAGGAAAGTGCTGCCTATCTGCTTCAGGAAATTATACACAGCAAGTGGCTCCTGCGAAGTTTTGCGGTTTACCACTGAAAGTGTATTGAATTCAACACCATGCTTTTTCAGCATTTCCACTCCCTGCATTACCTTTTTCCAGGTGGGTTTACCTTGATTATCCACGCGATAATGGTCGTGCAGGTGCTCAGGCCCGTCAATGGAAAGTCCAATCAGGAAATTATTCTCTTTAAAAAACCTGCAGAACTCATCTGTCAGGTAAGTTCCATTGGTTTGGAAGCTGTTTTCGATGCGTTTTGTGCCGGCATACTTTTGTTGAATTTCCACCGCTCGTTTGTAATAATCCACACCCAGTATGGATGGCTCACCCCCCTGCCATACAAAAGAAACCACAGGAACATTTTGCGCTGCAATATAATCGCGGATAAAAATCTCAAGCAATTCCTCGTCTAGTCTGTATTGTGTTTTCCCCGGGAAAAGATGTTTTTTTTCAAGATAATAGCAATAGGTACAATTCAAATTACACAACGGCCCCACGGGCTTAAGCATGATGTTGAAAGCGTCGGGGGAGGTGGGGAATTGGAAGTCCATTACAGAAAGTATAGTAGTTGTTTTTTGTTTACTGTATGACCAGTCTTTTACTTATCTTATGCAAAGAATTGGTAAAGGTTATGATGTAAATACCTGGTGACAAATCATTAACAGTTATGGTTGTTTCTGGCGATGTGATATAAATACTCCGGACATACCTGCCATCAGAAGTAAATATTTCCAGGTTGCCTTCCCGGAAATCAGATGGGTTCATGCTCAGGATAAAATAATTCTCTGCCGGGTTTGGGTATAGATTTAACCAGGTATTCGTTTTGCCAATTTCGTCTACTCCTACTCCGTAAGTTGTTCCACTGATAGAAATATTATCGAAGCGATTGTTTCCTGAAGTTCCCGTTGCACTTTCTCCCCAGAAGAGAATTTTAAACTGCAGATTTGGGTTGTCCTCTACCTCTTGAATTCCCGTTAAATTAAACTCTTTATATTCCCACTCTGGCAGCAGCGGTATTTCGTATCCCTGCTCAGTGGGTTTCCATGTAATGCCTCCATCGGGCGAATAGTGTAGTGACTGCCGTTTGGCCCCATTGGGAGTGCGTGTTGTGGCAAAGGCTACTCTAATATTATTGTATCCTGTTGTTGGAGCATCTATAATCAACTGCCTTGTTCGGGAAGGGTTTCTTGCCCTGAGCACTGCGCCCTGATCAGGTTGCTGACCCATTAACAGGTTGATGTTTGATACCGGATCTTCAGGGCGGTGTGTGCGGCTGTCCATAAAGCCATCACCCGAACCGGGATAGGTGATAACTCCATTTTCATGGAAAGAGTAGTCGGATGCAATGCTGGTGGCCGTTCCTGAAAGGTTGTTGAAATGCCAGTAATGAAGAAGTTCATCCGATGGTTCATCCCCGGCAGGAATAAAGTGAGCCTTGAGCCAGGTATTTCCTGAGGGTGTAAATTGCACTTTAGCCTTTACACTTGCTATATCTCCTTCCCAGTGGCTGAAGGAAAATCCTTCATTGGGAATGGCCTCTGCTTCCACCGGGATACCGGAAAAATAAATACCGCTCCAGGGATAGGGGTTCTCTTCTATACCCGGAGTGGACGCACTGATATCAATTGTGTTCAGGCGTATCATACCTTGCTGCTCATCGTTAACATCCAATGTAAGGGTAAGCTGGCCTGCCAAATTAAAATGGCTCCTGATGTGATTGCGTTGATGGGAAGGTCTTTGCTCCACAAACTGAAATATAGCATTAACATTGTTGTTCCATTGATTAACGTTACTGGCCGGTGTTTTCCAGCGATTTATATGTTGCTGCATTTCCGGTTCTATGAGCTGCCTGGCCTGCTCAATGCCTGCCGAAAGCCTCTGAGGGAGGAATGTAGTATTGAGCAAATCGGCAAAACGATTGATGAAATGTATCCGGAACGACTCGTTTTCAAGCATCCTCCTTAGTATCAGAGTTGACCAGTCGGGATTGGGCCATGACGGACCGTTGGTTTGAGTGGCAAATGCCAGGGTGTTATGGTTCGATGATTCTGCCCAGCCTAACCCAAAATCAGTATCAATAAGCAGCCAACGCCAGCGCCCGTCATGTCCTTTGGGAGCTCCTGCAATGTAATCAGGTGTTCTCAGGCGCCAAAACCGGATATTATTGCCGGGCCAATCGGTATTGGCAACAAAAATATTGGCGATCTGCGAATCAGTAAAACTTGAAATATCCATTTGGGTTGTTATGTAATCGTAATTTTCAGTCAATGCAGGGCTGTTATTCTGGATAAAGGAGTGCAAGGCAGAATAGTGTTGCGTATTACCTTCAATGACATCGTTAAAAACATTAATCATATCAATGTTTTCTGTATCCACATCGTAAAGGCGCGAAACATAATGTTTATCGAAGCGCTCTCTGATATTTGTCATCCCCCAATATTCTCCATTTATAAATACAAGAGCAGGCTGATAGGCCTGTATGCCAAAATCAAGATGTTTCACCATTTTCTGATAGACGGCATCGCGCAAATATGCAGACCAGTAATCGTTTCCGGTATTGCGCAGGATTAGTCTTTTGAAACTGCTATCGGAACGGTCGGGAAAGAATGGGTGATTGAAAGAAGTGGTGCCGTAACGATTTCTTGCGTAAAGACGTAATGACTTCATGGGGTGTGCCCGTGACCAACCGCCATGGATGCGTAATCCAAAATCCTGTTTAAGCGTTGGGTTGGTTGATGTAGCTTCAAAATATTCCAAATGTGCAGGGCGCTCCTGTTCTATCCCCCGTAATCGGTAATTTGCTGCTGTGCCTCCATTGGGGTAGGCATTTGGGTTGCTGGCTCTCCACGTATCAAATACTTGTCCGGCCACATAGATACCTGTAAAATAATTAAAAAGCTCATCCTCCTGGATGGAAAGGGTGAAAATAGGCAAAGAATAGGGATTCTCTCCGTCAGGGGTTACAAAAAAAGTTTGTGTCTCTGTCATACTGGGAACAGCACCCTGCTTAATGGCTTTTGCCCTTACGGTAATGCCTTTTTTTACAGGCGATGAAGGACTATACCATGGATGATTATCCCATGTACTTGATATCTGGGTAAGCTTATCAGGCTCCGGCGAACGATCATAAATGGGGATAGGTGAATTGTAAATATGTGAATGGTAGCTATGAAATAATGTATCGCCAAAAGGATCGCCCGGATTGCGGGGGTAATAGTTTTTGAAAGGGTATTCCTTGCCGTTAATGTTTGCCAGATCGGGCAAAGAACCGTCGATGGTATAAATGATTTGCGCTTCACTGTCTGGGTGAGTGAGCGAAAGTTCAAAATCTTGCGAATAAAACCCACCGGTCGAAGAAAACTGGGGTGGAGTAAGAATCTCTGAATAGGCTTCGGATGTATTGGGCAGGCCTGGTGTTGGCTCACTGAAGTAAAACCAGTCTCCTGTTCCATCAGGAACTCTTCCATAGGAAATATCTGTTGGAATGGAAACAGGTTGCAACTCACTGATTAAATTTCCATCGGGATCGGTAAGGATTAATTCTTCCCCGGATGAACTGATGCTGAAATTGGTATGAAGTTCTGAAGATGCCCGAAAAAGATGTTGCCCGTTAATGGGGCGATCGAATGAACTATCTGGTAAACGCCAACCCACAGCCAGGTTATCACCACCTTCATGTTCCTTCATAAAGGCCATCACATAATAATAATTACCTTCCTGTAATGTAATTGGTGCAGATTGTTGCTGCGTGTATTTATTCCATTGCCGGGGATTGGTCCAGCCCGGAACACTGGCAATCAGCACAGTATCTTCCGGGTTCGATGTTGAGCTAAGGTATAATGCACCATTATCATCACTTGCAATCCAAAAGGTGTAATTGCCTGTTGCAGGCGCTTTGATCAATCCATGAATTCTCTGTCCGTAGTAATCTCCGATATTAGTAGGAGCTTCAAAAAGTCCGGTTAATATGTTGCTCGATGATGGTTGATCAGGGTAACTTGGGTGATTAATAAGATCAGATACAGCTGCCCCGGGAATACCATTATACACATCTCTTCGTAATCCATTAATATAATTTGGCAGATGATCAGAGGGCATTCTGTCTTTCCCTGATGCCCATACCAAAAGAAATTCGCCTGGACCAATGGTAATATCAGGAAAAACCCATTTCATTGGATTGTCATAGTTATCAGATAATCCATAACCGTTCAGATTAACAGGATTTTCACCATAATTGTACAACTCAATCCAGTCTTCAAAATCTCCATCTTCATCGGCTATTGTGGATGCATTTGAAGCCATTACTTCATTAATGGCAACGGTTTGGGCCTGTGATGGATTTTGAAAAATGAAAAAAATAAAAACAGTTAACAACAACCAGCCGGAAACCCAATTCTCTTTTTTGGATTTCATTAAAACCGATTGCATAGGAAACTGTTTTGCCAAAGTATTCATGATGGATTGTTTTAGCAAAGATACTCAGGATTGATAATACTTAGCGTTAATTAGCCCTGGTAGTACCTTAGTCTTGTTCCATTACCAGTATTTCAATATTCCGGAAAGCCGTAGAATGACTTTCTGCCTGCAGTGCAATATAGCCTTTGCCCAGGGGCAGGCCGGTTTCTTCCACACGAAGGTTGCTGTAGGTGAAAACCGTGTCGCCTTCTACGATATGATGAACCAGTGAATCTCCATAGACTACCAATTCAAATTTCACCCAATCATCTCCATGGAAGGTCTTTGAAAGAAATGGCTGAATGCAATGTTCGTATCTTCTTTCACCATCAACTGCTACATTGGTCCCGGGGGTGCAGACCGCTCCTGTGGGGCGTTCACCCTCACCCGGACCACCCAGCAACTGGGCTTCTACAGAAACAGGAAAATGCTGGTCAAATTCCATGCTTGCAGCTGATTGCGAATGAAACATCACGCCATTATTACGATAGGCCCATCCTGCTCCACCAGAAACCTGCTCACCGAAAAAACGATATTCGAGCCTGAGTTTATAGTGCGAAAAGGGTTGATGGTAAAAAGTATGCCCGAAACGGTTTTCAAACTCTTCATATTGATCATAGGATACCACAAGATTTCCATCTTCCACCCTGAAAGTATTTCCGAAATTTTCATTCAGTTCATAGCCTGCGATCTTGATATCCCAGCCATCCAGGTCCTGGCCGTTGAAAAGGGATATCCATTCTTCTTTTTCTCCGGCAGGTTGGCAGGAAAGTAACAGCATGAATGGTAAAATCAATGATATCAGAAAATATATTCCGGATCCTGTTTTTTGTGATTGCTTCAAACGTATAGCTCTCATTTCGTATGTTCTTAAATAGTTAATAGTGCTTCTATTGAATTTACAAACCTACATATTTTTTTCATTCCGGAATATACAACCGGTAGGGAGAAATCTGACTTATAAAACCTGATACTTATTAAATGGTTCAGAATTTATTTTTTAACAGCATTTGAATTAATTCTAATTTTGATAGTTTGATCAAGCAATTATTTCTAACATAAAAATGATAATGGTATGAAAAATCAAATTCTTACAGTGGTTGCTGCAATTGTATTTATAATGATGGGAAGTTCCTGCCAGAGAGAGCAGGAGTGGAATGCCCTGTTCAACGGGCAGGATTTGTCAAACTGGGATAAGTTCCTGGGATCATCCCTTGGTCCTGATTTCGACAGCCTGGCGCAGGCGGCAACTATCGGACAGGTTTTTTCTGTGGTTGAGCTTGATGGAGAAAACGTAATCCGTATTTCCGGTGAAATCAACGGATCACTTGCTACTCCGGAATCCTTTGAAAACTATCATCTGCGCCTGGTATTCAAATGGGGCGAAACAGTTTACTCCCGGAGAAACAGCGGATTGTTGTATCACAGCTTTGGAGATTTCGGAGCAGCTTTCGGTACCTGGATGCCCAATATTGAATTTCAGATGATGCACCAGAATCTGGGCGACACCTACCTGATGCTCAATACTGCCTGTGAAACTGAAGTTATTTACATTGAAGAAACCGGTCAGTTTGTTTATACTCCCGGTGCAGATGCTTTAATCTTTGGTGAACATGCCAATGG
>REDJ01000065.1 GCA_007693555.1 Bacteroidota bacterium | reverse complement strand
GATCTGGGTGCAGGACGTGTGGTTTCGGGAATCTGATATTCCGTTTCAAACTCGGGCATGGGGAATCGCTGCTGCTGAGCGGAAACGCTGTCAACAAGGCCTGCGAGCAAAAATATCAGCAGTATTGTTTTTATGATGGTGCTTTTTTTCAAAGGTTCATTTATTAAATCATCACTATTTTGGAATTCCTGATTCGCTTTTCAATGCATTTTTATAATCGGCTTCTGGTTTTTTCAAATCATTCAGGAAGCATCAACTTTCGGCAACATCCTGGCTGCCAGGCTCAAACCCACCCTTAATTTTATAGGGTTCTGATGCTGGAACGCGGCTGATAGCATCTGAAGGGCATACCCTTGCGATGGCGCATTCGTTGCAATTCACGCATAGATTGTGGCGAATCTGCAGGTGCAGCGAGCCGTTTCCAAACGCCGAACAGCCTTCCACACATTTTGCGCAGCCGATGCATAAGTCTTCAATGATTTTATATTCGTAATAGGGTTCTTCGATGAATTTGCGTTCGATGGCAGCTGTTGGACAAAGCATATTCTCAGCTGCAGTATCCCGGGAAATATGACCAGGTTTCAGGTAGCCACCGCACAGGTCGCAATAACCACAAAGCGGATAGGCGTGTACACATTTTACGGCTGATGGGTTGAGCACGCAATGGGTGGCACAACGACCACAGCTGGTACATTTAAAAGGGTCAATCTGCCAAACCCATTCACCCGTGGTAGTATCTTTCAGGGTAAATCCCACCAGTCCGGCCAGGCCAAAACCCAGCGTATACCTGGCACAACCCCGGATGAAATTTCTTCTATCGATTCGTTTACTCATGGTTATTATGGATTAATGTTATTAAATAATGAGTCCACTCCGAAAACTACCAGACCCCCCGGCCCCCTGAAAGGGGGAGTTCGCAACTAATTGTATTTCTGAGCTTTACAAATTCGTTTATATTGGTTAATATCAGTAATTCGACTTTTCGAAGTAGACTCAATCATCAAAAATATCTTATCCGGTACTTTTTTGCGGCAAATTACAGCCGCCGGCTTTTCCGCAGGAGCTGCAAAGATTACCGGCAATGCAGTCGGTATTTTCTGCATCACGGTTTTTGAGCCATGCAGTCAGGGATATTACTCCCAGCAATGCCAGGAGCAGGTAACGTATCCAGATGGTGATGAAGTCTCTTCTTTGCATATAGCTTTTATTTAAAATCCATTAAACGGGCCTGAAAAGCCGCAACATCTTCTTATCAAAATCCAGCAGCCAGATATGGTCATTTTCATCAACGGCAATGGCCGGGGCTTTTTCTCCATTGGGAAACATAGCAGCAGGGGCCACCACCGACTCCAGTTCGCCCGATTCCCTGTAAATCTTCACCCGTATAATTCCCTTTTCGCTGGTAACAAACCTGCCGTCGGACAAAAAGGCGAAGTAATAGGGGTTGCAGCAGCCACTGAAGCCTTCGATGGAAAAGGATGGCTCACCCCAGTCTCTGCGCAGCCTTCCTGTTAAGGAATAGTTTTGAATACGGTGCATGCCGGAATTGGTAATCCAAAGCTCATCTTCTTCATTTACAGCAAGATGAAAGTGCAGGCTGGGAAGGATAAACCCGTGCACGTCCGACACACCTGATTCACCCCTGAAGCTTTCTATCGTCTCCAGCTCCATGTTCAATATCCATACCTGTCGCTTGCCGGCATCCGCAACAAAAAGAGTCTCTCCTGAGATGGCCAGGGATGTGAGCAGACTATTCTCATCCAGCATCTCAGAGCGGTACAACTCGTTGCCTTCTGAATCCAATGCTACCAGGTAGTTTTCATATGAGATAATGATTTGCCCGTGCTTGTCCACCAGAACACTCCTGGGGTTGAAGTCAATGCGTTTGTTGAGTAATTCCCGCCCTTCGGGAGTAATCACCTGCAGGCTATTTCCGGAAAGCAGAAATAGTTTCCCATTTTGCCAGGTGAAAGCTACCGGATTGTCAACTTCTATCTGTCGAACTTCGCGGTGGGATAACAGGCTTTCATCTACCGGTTTAAATTCTTCTACACTAAACTGGTAAGGGTTATCAGGTCTTTTATCAATCCGTGTTGAAAGGGAGTCGTACAGCACTACTGCAGCAATGGCCAGTATGGCAAGGATAAGTACTATTTGAATTGTCCTGTTCATCTTTTCCGGTTTTTTAATTACGTCTTAAATCAATACACACCATCCTGTCAGCATCCCTGAGTACCATGTATCCGTCGGCAATGGCCAGGGGTCCCCAGGCATCGTGTCCGTCGAAGAGTTTTACCCGGTCCAGTTCCACATATCCGGATGTGCTTTTCTGAATGATGACCAGTGTGGCATCATCATCCAGCAAATAGAATTTCCCGTCGGCCAGAATAAACGGTCCCAATCCGAAACGGGCTGTGGGACCGCTTGACCAAACGATATCGGTAGGGTCTTCGGGTCTTACGCACACAAACTGGTTGCGCAGTGTGCGGGCATCTTTGGGCAATACACCAAACAAATACCCATCGGCAAGAATGGCTGTTTGCTGTTCGCTGGACATCCCCTCACCCGGGCGGAATGTTTTTAAAATTTCCACATCAAAGGTTCCGGCATTTTCAGATAATTGCAGCAACATACTTCCCGCCCCGTATCCTGCGGTAAGAAAAATTTTTCCATCGGGCATACAAACAGGAGAAGCGGCCACCACCGGATGGTTCCACATGCTTGTTTCCCAGAGTATGGTACCCACATCGGGGCCATCGGCAGCAATGCCGGCAACACCACCGGAAGCACTGTACACAAACATGTTGCGCCCGCCAAACTCAAATGGCATAATTGAAGAATGCGACATTTCCCAGCCACCGGGGTTGGGTGTTTCCCATAGTACATCGCCTGTAGTGCAATCAATGCCAATCATCAATGCATCACCGCCGGTGGCAATAATGGCTACACCATCCACTATCAGCGGACATTGGCCGGTGTACCAAAGAGGAATTTCAGTATTGTATTCTTCCACCAGGTCCATCCCCCAAAGAAAATCTCCGGTTTCCCTGTCCAGGCACATCACATGTCCGCGCGGACCGAGGGTGAGGATGAAATCCTCGGTAACGGCGGGCACGGTGCGTGACATGCCATGGTTGCGACGGATTTGCACGTCGTACCAGCGGCGCCATAGTTCTTTTCCCGTATCCAGCACAAAACACCTCAGCATATCGGCGCGAAGGTCTTCATCATAATCCAAAACGTAAACCAACCCTTCGAAAATGGCAGCCCCGGCATGTCCTTCACCCATCTCAACCGACCATAAAATTTCAGGGGTTTGGCCACCAAAGGAATTTATCAAAGGAATATTGGAAGAATAAATATTATCAGATTTTTCACCCCTGAAACGGGGCCAGCTTTCAGTAAAAGAAGTTTGTGTAGTTGAAAACCGTTCAAAATGCTCCCCTATCAGTATATCTTCTTCCACAGCACCAGCTTCGGCAAAGCCATCCCTTCCCGGTTCAGAAACCACGAAACTTCGGGTTGGATTAAAAAATACCCACCAGACAAGAACCATTACACCCAAAATCAAAACAATGGGTGGCAATATTTTGTAAAGGTTTTGTAAGAAGTTGGTGGTTTTCATAAATAAAAGTAATAGACTATCCGGGTTACCGGTTGCTTTTAACCACGGATATCAAATGCCATAAGGGCATTTCCTCTGCGAACGTAGAGAATACCGTCTTTGATAACCAGGTGCGCCCAATGCTGGTCGGAGCCTAATTCAATGCGTGTCTGGCTTACAACGCTGAACCGGCCGTTATCAGGTTTAAGCAATGCCAGCTCTCCCCTTTCGGTGTAGGCGTAGAGCATGCCATCGGCGGCTATCACTGTACCCACATCAATATCTCTGGATTCGTGCACCACCTCACCGGTTCTCCAATTAACACCAAACCAGCGGCGATTGCGATCGCCCGAACCATACAAATAGCCATCAACCAATACAGCACCACCTGTTTTAGGGTCAAGCCGCGAATTTTCCCACGCCATTACTACCCTGTTGCCTTCTTCGTTTAACCAAAGCTTATAGCCTCCCTTGCCATAACCCGTAAATACATAAATCTCTCCTTCGTGATAGATGGGCGTATTGGGATGAATGTTAAATCTGTTGCTGAAAGGGTATGACCACAGCAACTCACCATTGGAAGCATCAACGGCAACTACATTATCAGCCATATGAGCTACAAATATTTCTCTTCCTCCATGTTCAAAAAGCAACGGAGAACCATAGGTTGACAGAGTTCCTTTTGCAGGGCTTGACCAAATTACATTACCATTGTGACGGTTTAGGGCCACAATATTGTTTCTTCTCCCACCAGGACAAACATAAATAACATCTCCGCTGACTACCATATTTTCAGTAAATCCCCAGCGAATATTCTGTCCGTCAAAATCGGAAAATAAATTCTTGCTCCACATTCTTCTCTCGCTGTTAATATCTATACATACAAGTTCACCATGACCGGTTACCATATATAAAAGATTATCTGCAATTACAGGGGTGCTGCGTGAACCTGGATAACTTGAAGAGAAATCCCTTCCATAAGTAAAACGCCTTTCCATCCGTCCGTCCATTGATAGAACATAAATGTATCCAATATCCCCATCCAGTGCCGAAACAAAAATTTTATTGTGGGCTAAAACGGGTGAAGAAAACCCTTTCCCCAGGTTTTCAAATGCCCATAGCATACGGGGACCATTGGCAGGCCATGATTTCAGTAAATTGGTTTCATGGTAATGTCCGTTGCGATCCGGCCCACGCCAATTGTTGAAAGACTGGGCACTTGCAAAATGGGAAAAAAGCAGAACATTCAGGGAGATTAGCAGTAAATACTTCATAGTTAAAACATTAAGGTTTCAGATGTATACATATAGCATAATTTATCATATCCACAAAAATAAATATTTTACAATCCATTTGGAACAACTTAACATTTTCTAACGGCAATATAAAATGATTCTAAATAAGTGTTTGAATTACAAACAAGTATGCGAATCAAATACCTTTCAACGATAAATACTCTTTGCTCAGGATAACTTATTCCGGTTTATACCCGGAATGATGGTGGATGATGTTATCGGGAAGATTGTTTTTGTGGGGATTCCGGAAGTCTGTTACAGGATCCTGACCCAGCCTTTTCAGGATGGCCTGTCCCTTATCGGGATGCAAAACAAAGTTTACAAATTTCTCTGCCAGTTTCTGGCTTTCAGATTTGTGCGGGATGGTAAGTCCGTAAACCATTGCTTCGCCAAACTCGGTAATGGTTTCACCGGGGCGGGAGCCCAGGGTTTCAATACTTACACTGCTGTACCAGTCATTCAGGGCAAAGTTGCCCAGTGAGAGGCTGTCAGGCAATTCCAGGTATTCAAGGCCATGCTGAACGGCAACACTTTTGTAAAGAAAAATATAATCGATGTGATTCTTTTCAAGGAGTGCAATAAGGTCGGTTTCCTTGGGTCTTATATTATCAGTGTCTTTTTCAAGTAATTGCCCTGCAAATCCTTCATTACCATATTTTTTTTCTGCAAGTTTGATGGTAAATACACTTCGCACTCCGCAGGGGTCCATATCAGGGTTGCTTCGACCGTATTTTACATTGGGTCTCATAAGGATATCCATCCAGTTGTCCTGATTAATTTCCGATGCATAACGCGAACGTGTTGTATATACAATGGAAAGTTCATTTGTGGCAAAGGGAAGATACCAGCTTGCATGATCGGGAATAAGCATATTTTCTATAACCATATAATCAGCCGACATAAATACATCGGCGGGAGTATTGATGTCTATTACCCTGCGGGCACCCGCTTTGCTGCCCCAGGCTTCGGTAAGAATTCTCACATCAGGGTTTTCCTCCCTGAAAGCCAGGGATAATTCATGAACAGGTAATGTAAGGCTGCCGGCATGGATGATGTAAAGTATATTATTTTTCTCCTCAGAAACATGAAATTGACAGGAAACAAATAAGAAAAGTGAAAATACAATTATCCAAAAAAGCATTTTTCTCAACATGACAAAACAGATTTTTATTCAATTAAATTACCAAAAAAGCCGGAAAAAATCCGGCTTTTAAGAACTGGTAATTCTAAAATTTTCCTGTAATTAAGATTTTTAGAAAGCTGTTAAACTGTGTTCAAGCATTATCCTCAAGGTTTATTTCAATAGGAGCAGCATCTGTGTATGCCGGACATAATTCCTTAGATCTGCAACCACTTAAACTTACTCCCAAAAGCATAAGGGCAAAAACAGCAAAAACAATTCTTTTTTTCATGATTATTAGATTAATAAAACTTAATTGAGCACAAAAATAATGTTATACAATTTATAAAAATGCTTTTTTTACGAGACAAAAATAAAATAATTTTCATTCATTCGGCATTTTTTATGATTTTACACAAAAAAAACCGCATTCTGTCGTTCAAATTGTTGAAAACTTCAGGTATGCGGTTTGTTTTTTCCGGTTAAACCCAAATCAATTGACAATCATAGCAATGGGTTGCTTACCGGGGGTTTTTAATACATTCAGCGAATAGCTGTAATTCATAATGTTATTAACTACATGATTTCCAGGAGTAACTTCCGGTTGAACTTCCTTGGAACGGTTCAGGTAACTTTCCATGATCTGCATCATTTGGTTTTCTGTTAGTTTCCTTGTTTCGACCATTTCCGTCAGAATCTCAATAAACATAGTTAAATCATTTTCAAGGGTAGAAGAATGTTTCATTAGCTTAAGTTTAATTGAACCATCAATTTCACCATTATAACGACATGCTGAATTCATTTATTTTATCAGAAGAAGAATTTTTAAACAATTGTAAATAAATCCATATTTGGGTTTTTTATGATAATGAAATTTGTATTTTTGCTTTCCTTTAAAATCCTGTCGAAATCAAATCAAAAATGCAAATATGAATGTACATGAATATCAAGGAAAATCCTTACTGAAGAAATACGGTGTTCCGGTACCGGAAGGCATTATGGTAAAAAGTGTGGATGATGCCATTAAGGCCGCAAAAAAAATCCAGGAAACAACTGCAAATCAGGTTTGTGCTGTAAAGGCACAAATTCATGCCGGTGGTCGTGGTAAAGGCGGTGGGGTAAAAATTGCCAAAACACTGGATGAGGTAAAAACATATGCAGGTAACATCCTGGGAATGCATCTTGTAACTCCCCAGACAAGTGCAGAGGGAAAACTTGTACGCAAGCTTCTTATAGAGCAAAATATTTATTACCCCGGTCCTTCAGAACCTGCAGAATTCTACCTGAGTGTTTTGCTCAACCGGGCAACTTCACACAATATGATCATGTACTCTCCCAGAGGTGGCATGAACATTGAAGAAGTGGCAGAAGAAACTCCGGAAGAAATTTTTACCGAAGAAATCGATCCAAAAACCGGTATATTGCCCTTTCAATGCAGACGTATTGCCTTTAATCTCGGCCTTAAAGGTGAGGCTTTTAAGAGTATGGTAAAATTCATTCCCAAACTTTATAATGCCTACATCCAAAATGATGCCACTCTACTGGAAATCAACCCGCTTTTCAAAACAGCTGACGATAAAATCCTTGTTGCAGACTGCAAAATGACCATCGACAGTAATGCACTTTTCAGGCATCCCGATATTATGGAAATGCGGGATATGGACGAAGAAGACCCCATGGAAGTGGAAGCAGGAAAATACGACCTGAATTATGTAAAACTGGATGGAAATGTGGGTTGTATGGTTAATGGTGCAGGACTGGCCATGGCAACCATGGATATCATTAAACTTTCAGGTGGCGATCCGGCCAATTTTCTCGATGTAGGAGGATCAGCCAATGCAAAGCGCGTGGAAGAAGCTTTCCGTATCATTCTCAAAGACCCTAATGTGAGAGCAATCCTGGTTAACATTTTTGGCGGTATTGTAAGGTGCGACCGCGTTGCACAGGGCATTGTGGATGCATACAAGAACATCGGCGAAATCAATATACCCATTATCGTCAGATTGCAGGGTACAAATGCAGAAGAGGCAAAACAAATCATTGACGAATCTGGTTTAAAAGTTAAATCGGCTATTTTGCTTAAGGAAGCGGCTGAACTGGTTACTGAAGTTCTTCAGTAGGATGATGGGTGAACGGAGAACGGAGACCGGAGACCGGAGACCGGAGACCGAAGTCCGAAGTCCGAAGAAGCACCTATAAACGACTAAACCTATTAACCTTTCAACCTATAAACTTTTAAACAAATAAACTGACTACTTAATGAAAACCACTGTATTTAAAGAAAAGCACGAAGCAATGGGTGGAAAGATGGTACCCTTTGCAGGTTTTTATATGCCGGTACAATTCGAAGGCATAAATGTTGAACACCAGACAGTAAGAGAAGCTCTTGGTGTATTTGATGTTTCGCATATGGGTGAGATATGGGTTGAAGGTCTCAAGGCTTATGAGCTGGTGCAAAGAGTGAGTTCAAATGATATTTCTGTCCTCTCAGAAGGAAAAGTTCAGTATACCTGTTTCCCCAATGACAAGGGAGGTATTGTGGATGATTTTTTGGTTTATCATTTCTCAGATGATAAATTTCTGCTTGTGGTTAATGCTTCCAATATTGAAAAAGACTGGAACTGGCTGAACGAACAAAATAAAACCATCGGGGCAGAATTACGAAACGCTTCTGATGATACAGCTCAGTTGGCAGTGCAAGGCCCCCTTGCCCTGAAAGCTATGCAGAAACTTACTGCGGAGCCCATCGAAGATATGCCGTTTTATACTTTTAAAGTTGTGGAGTTTGCAGGTGTGAAGGATGTGCTTGTTTCAACAACAGGATACACAGGAGCAGGTGGCTGCGAAATTTATTTTCCCAATGAAGTGGGTGTTAAAATTTATGAAGCAGTGCTTGAAGCCGGTAAGGAATCCGGAATCAAGCCTATCGGACTTGCAGCCCGCGATACTTTGCGACTGGAAATGGGTTTCTGCCTTTACGGCAATGATATCAACGACACAACATCGCCCCTTGAAGCAGGTCTGGGCTGGATAACCAAATTTGTTGACGGAAACAATTTCGTTAACCGCGAAAATCTTGAAAAGCAAAAGCAGGAAGGTGTGGCCCGCAAACTCATAGGTTTCGAATTGCTTGATAAAGGCATTGCACGACAACACTACCCCATACAGGATGCTGAAGGAAATGTAATTGGTGAAGTTACATCCGGAACCATGTCGCCCTCACTTAAAAAACCTATTGGTATGGGTTACGTAAAATCAGAGTTTGCCAAAACTGGCACAGAAATTTTTGTGGAAATCCGTGGCAAAGCACTCAAAGCAGTTGTTGTTAAAAAACCATTTTATAAGGGATAGTTTAATGGGTGATGGGTAGTGTGTATAGGGTAATTTGCAATGGGTGTTGGAGCGAAGCGACAATCCCGAGAGCCAAAGGCGATTCGGGAATGTGTGATGTATAGCTTAATAACTCAATAACTTAATAACTTAATAACTTAATAACTTAATAACTTATTAGCTCAATAACTCAACATCTAAACATCTCAACCCATCAATCTATCAACCTATCAACTTATCAACTCATAAACACCCTATGTATTCCGTAAAAGGCAAATATACCGTAGAAGTTTGTTTTTCGCCCCTTTCGTGGCCATTGTTTGAAAGGCAAGACGCAGTGATACTGATAACTGATATTTTCAGAGCGACGACCTCTATGTGTGCTGCTTTTCAAAACAAGGTAAAATCCATCATACCGGTTGCAGAAATTGAAGAAAGTATAGCCTACAAGGAAAAGGGATATATTGTTTCCGGTGAACGTGATGGCAAAAAACTCGATTGTGCCGAATTCGGCAATTCACCCTTTAACTTCATGGAACTCCGTCTGCAGGGAAAAACCGTGGTTATGAATACCACCAATGGTACCCAGGCTATAAAAATGGTGCAAAAAGGGGACAATGTGGTTGGTATGGCCGCTTTTTCCAACCGCGATGCCATCTGCAACTGGGCCATGGCGCAAAAACGCCACATAATCATTTTTTGCGCAGGGTGGAAAAAGCGTTTCTCTCTTGAAGACTCTCTGTTTGCCGGTGCTGCAGTAGATTATATCTTAAAAAACGGAAAAGGTGATTTTCATACCATGTGCGACTCAGCAATTGCCAGTGTTGATATTTGGAATCAGGCGAAAAGCAACCCAAGAGCATACATCGAAAAAGCTGCCCACCGGCACAGGCTTCGCAAAATGGGTCTTGATGATATTCTGGATTACAGCATGCAACTCAACATCAGCTATTGTATTCCCGTGCTCAGAGGGCATGAAATAGTGGACATTGGATAGATTTTTGATTTTTGAATTATGAATTATGATTTCAGGTGGCTTGTACGTTATTTTCCTTTAAACTAATTGAGAGTTCAGGTTGTTTGATATGATATACTCATACCAATGCTTTTAAAAAACAAACATATAACCTCCATCCTGCTAACCTTAATTTTCTTGCTTTTACCTCACCTGGACGGTTTCTCCTTTGGTTTTGCTGCCCACAGAAAGATCAACAGGATGGCAATCTTTACACTTCCGCCAGAGATGATAGGATTCTTCAAACATCACATCGAGTATATAACTGAAAGATCCATTGATCCTGACAGACGAGCCCATGCAATTGTGGGCGAGGCACAAAGACACTATATTGATATTGACCATTTTGGCGAAAACCCATTCGACATAATGCCCCGTCGCTGGAATGAAGCAGTGGAAAAGTTTTCGGAAGATACACTTCAGTTGTATGGAATTCTGCCCTGGCATGTTAATGTAATGATGCGAAGATTGACACAAGCCTTCCAGGATGAAGATGTTGACAGAATTCTATATAATGCCACACATTTAGGCCATTATATTTCAGATTTGTGCACTCCACTGCATACAACCAAATACTATAACGGACGTACACCTCAACAAAGAGGAATTCATGCCCTCTGGGAGAGCCGCCTTGTAGAATTATATGCCAACTCATATAATTATTTTGTGGGAAGAGCAGAATATATTGCTTCACCGCCGGACAGAGCCTGGGAACTGGTTGAAGAAAGCCATGCTAAGGTAGATACAATATATTTGGTTTTCGACAGTCTGATGGTTAACCTTCCCTCAGATGTTATCTTCGCACATGAAATGCGGGGGCAAAGTACACAGCGAACCTTTTCAAGAGTTTTTTCGCATGCTATGCACGAAGCCATGAATGGCATGGTAGAAAGACAGATGCAAAGGGCTGTTAAGTCGGTGGGTGATTTTTGGTTTACTGCATGGGTTGATGCCGGTCAACCCGATCTTTACAAACTGGAAAAAAGATCCATCAGTGCAGCACACAGAAGACAACTAGAAAGAGAGGACAGAAGATACCGTCAGATTGAATATTTTGAAGAAAGACCCAGACCAGAATAAACGAGGAAAACAACAAATTAATTCGCTAATCCAATCTTTTGTAGTTGAAAATAAAAAGAATTATCAATAAGGGGATGATAATCAGATTGGGAATTAAGACTATCCATAGTCCGCTAGGTAAGGCAGCAAAGGGAATCAATACAAAAAACAGCATTGGAATGGAAAAAGTCCATACTCCTATTTTCAATAAATTCCATATCTGTATAATACCAAAGAAAGCAATAATGGAGAGAAGAAGTAAAATCACAGAGAAAAATAATCCAAACTCCTGAGCTCCCCAGACAAATAGGTCAAGAATACCTGATGTTTCAAACCATTTCGGATTACTGGATGTCAAAGTACCAAACAAACCTATAACAATAGATAATCCCACATGCAAAAATGCTATTACGCATAATACGGTAAGAAATACCGGACGTTTTCTTTCAAATGGGTTTGAAGGGTTATCATTCATTTTCGCCAGATTTGGAAAATTTCAATACAAAACAACCCGAAAGGTAGAAATAAATATTCATTTATACCAAATTAATTTACACAAATCTGCAAATTAATATCATAAATAAAACAATTTTGCAAACGGAATACTCCTTATTGTAAAAAATTTATCGGTTTTTATATCCCAAAGTCTGCACAAGAATTTTCCAGGATAAAGTTTCGGGCTTTTTCTATCTCTATGTACATAATTTTGTCATCTTCCACAAAATCAACCTTTTTACGAAACTCTGCGTATAGTTTTTCGAGATATGGAGAAGTTTTTTCGGGCCGGCGAAATTCCAATGCCTGGGTGGCATTGAAGAGTTCTATAGACAGCAGTTTTTCAAGATTTTGCAATACTTTGAGTGCTTTAACCGCAGCATTTGCACCCATACTTACATGATCTTCCTGGCCCTGCGAAGATTCTATGGAATCTACCGAAGCCGGATAACAATACATTTTATTCTGACTTACTATGGAAGCTGCACTGTACTGAGGTATCATAAAACCGGAATTTAAACCCGGGTTTGCAACCAGAAAAGAAGGAAGTTTTCTTGTACCTGAAATCAGCCGATAAACCCTCCTCTCAGAAATATTTCCAAGTTCTGCTAAGGCTATAGCTAAGAAATCAAGTGCCAATGCCAGGGGCTGTCCGTGAAAATTGCCGGCTGAAATTATTAAATCTTCTTCAGGAAATATAGTCGGATTATCTGTTACAGCATTGATTTCATTTTCAAATACCGAAGCAACATAGTTTATGGCATCTTTACTGGCACCATGTACCTGGGGGATGCAGCGAAAAGAATAAGGATCCTGAACATGCTTTTTTGGATGCCTGATCAGATCGCTTCCATCAAGAATCTTTCTTATACGACCGGCAGTTTCTATTTGTCCTTTATGATGTCTTATGGTATGAACATTCTCATAGAAAGGTTCGATACGCCCGTCATATGCGTCCAGTGAAAGAGCACTTATTAAATCAGCCCATTTCTCCAGTTCGGATGCTTTTAATAAAATGAAAACCCCGTAGGCTCCCATGAACTGGGTTCCATTTAGTAATGCCAAACCCTCTTTAGATGCCAATTCAACAGGCTCCCAACCAAATTTTTCACTAACAGTACGGGTAGACATTAATTTGCCTTCATGAACCACCTCCCCCATTCCCAGCAAAGGCAGACTCAGATGTGCCAACGGAGCCAGGTCTCCTGATGCACCCAATGACCCTTGCGTATATACTACAGGCAATACATCATAATTAAAAAAATCAATTAACCGCTCAACTGTTTTTAGATGAACTCCTGATTTTCCATATGAAAGAGATTGTATTTTTAAGAAGAGCATAATTTTCACAATCTCGCTGGGCACCTTTTCTCCAGTTCCGCAAGCATGTGACATTACCAGGTTTTTTTGCAGCTGACCTAAATCAGCCTCTGATATACTGTGATTACACAACGAACCAAATCCTGTGGTAACTCCATAAACGGGCTCTGACTGACCTGCAATTTTTTCATCCAGGTAATTGCGGCAATTCTTAATAAGTTCGGCCGATTTTTCTGAAAGAATAAGTTTTACAGGCTTATTAAATATTTCATTAAGAATATTAAAATCGAGGTGTCCGGGATTTATGGAATGTACCTGCATCTTTTGTTTTGATATATTGATAATTGACAGCTTTATAGTTAAGTTTTATAAAAAGAAGAGCTTTGAAAAACATCAAAGTCATGTAGTTACTTATTTATCAAATAGCTAACAATCTCTTCAATTCCCATGTTTTTTTGTTCACCGGTTTTCATATTTTTTAAGGCAGGTTTCCCAGTCTTCATTTCATCCTTCCCGATTAAAACAACATAAGGTATATTGTTTTTATCGGCATATTGCATTTGTTTTTTCATTTTTACCGGTTCGGGATACATTTCGCATCCAATATCTGAACCACGCAACTTTGTCAATAACTGCTGGGCAAATTTTTGCTCATCAATGCCAAAATTGACAATCATAACCTTGCTGAAAGCCAGCAATTCATCAGGAAACAAATCAAGTTCCTGCATAACATCATAAATCCTGTCGGCTCCAAAGGAAATTCCCACACCTGAAACTCCTGGCAAACCAAATATACCCGTTAAATCATCATATCTGCCTCCCCCGCATATGCTTCCTATGGAGACATCATTGGCTTTTACTTCAATGATTGCTCCTGTATAATAATTTAATCCCCTTGCAAGGGTTAAATCCAGCTCTGTTTTAAAGTTAACCGGCGAATTATCCAGCCAGGAAAAGAACTCCTCCATCTCTTGAATTCCCTTGAGTCCGGTGGAAGAATTTGCCAAAGTTGATTCCAGGCTTTCCAGTTTCTCCTTTTCGTTTCCTTTTAAAAGCAATACGGGTTGCAAAGCTTTGACGGCTTCAGGAGTTAATCCTCTTTCCTGAAGTTCCTGATTTACTTTGTCCAATCCGATTTTATCCAGTTTATCAATGGCTATTGTAATGTCAATAATCTTATCAGCAAATCCGATATATTCTGCTATTCCTGCCAGTATTTTCCGGTTATTGATTTTTATTGTAATACCGATACCCAGTTTATCAAAAACCTTATCAATAATCTGTATCAATTCAAACTCATTGTAAATGGAATCGCTGCCAATAACATCAGCATCACATTGAAAAAACTCACGGTATCTGCCTTTCTGCGGACGATCTGCACGCCATACAGGTTGTATCTGATATCTTTTAAAGGGGAAGTCTATTTTATTTTGATTTTGAACAACAAATCTTGCAAAAGGCACAGTAAGGTCATAGCGCAATGCTTTTTCACAAATCTGTGCGGCAACTTTTGTTGAATTTCCATCATTCAGATCAGCTTTATCTGCCTTTGAAAGAAAATCACCTGAATTGAGTATACGAAAAATAAGTCTGTCTCCTTCTTCCCCATATTTTCCCAAAAGTGTTGACAAGTTCTCCATGGCAGGAGTTTCAATGGGTTTATATCCATAGAGTTGATAAACCTGCCTGATTGTATCAAAAATATAATTTCTTTTTACTATCTCTTCGGGTAAAAAATCTCGTGTGCCCTTGGGTATAGAAGGTTTTTCCTTAACCATAAAAAGTAAAAGTTTCAGATTTTAAAGGCACAAAATTACATCCTTTTTATGAATAAGCAGGAAGTATCATGGAATTCTTTCATTTCAATATTTTTAATTCAAAAGTAATTTACAGTGTCCATTAAAAATAAGGAGATGCTTCGCTTTGCTCAGCATGACAGGAATTTTCAAAGTATTGTGTGTTGAGAGGGGCTGGATGGGGCATCGCCCCATCCAGCCCCTCTCAACACACCACTCTTCATATTATAACTACTTGTCATTCTGAGCGCAACATAGTGAAGCGAAGAATCTGTTATTTTTTAACCACTTTTACTGGATAACAATGAAAAGAAATATGAAAAAAAAGCCCGTAAGCAATTTATTTGCAAACGAGCTTTTGTTTTGATCCTTTTTATTTTCAGAATGCTGAACCTGCAAGAACCAGGGCAACAATAGAAACAAGTTTTAAAAGAATATTCAATGAAGGGCCTGAAGTATCTTTAAGCGGATCTCCTACAGTATCTCCTACAACAGATGCTTTATGTGCTTCAGAACCTTTGCCGTACTTTTCACCTTTGTAGGTTATTCCTTTTTCTATGAGTTTTTTGGCATTATCCCAGGAGCCTCCTGCATTGGATTGAAGAATTGCCAGCAATACACCTGATACAGTAACTCCGGCAAGTAATCCGCCAAGTGCCTCGGCACCCATTGTAAGTCCTATTATTACAGGTACTGAAACAGCAATAACACCCGGTAGTATCATCTGACGAAGAGCCGCGCGTGTGGAAATGGTAACACATTTACCATATTCGGGAGTTCCTTCAGCTTCGTTCATAATTTGTTTATCCTTATCGCTGTACATACTTGGATGGGTTCCCTGTTCGTTGTTTCGTTTCATTACTTCAAGGGCTTTTTTCAGAGGTTCAATGGTATTGAACTGCCGCCTTACCTCTTCAATCATTGACTGAGCAGCATCACTTACCGCTTTAATTGTAAGAGCTGAAAAAACATATGGCATGAGTGCACCAAGGAAAACTGCTGCAATTACGGTGGATTTGGAAACATCTATAGATGAAATATTTGCAGCTGTCATGTAAGCACCAAATAGCGCAAGTGCAGTCAATGCTGCAGAGCCTATGGCAAAACCCTTACCAATTGCGGCAGTTGTATTCCCAACTGCATCCAGCTTATCTGTTTTTTCCCGAACCTCTTCAGGTAATTCCGACATCTCGGCAATTCCGCCTGCATTGTCAGAAATGGGACCGTATGCATCCACCGAAAGCTGGATACCCAGGTTGGAAAGCATACCCACGGCAGCAATGGCTATACCATACAAACCACTCAGGTGAAATACCAGTACGATAGTGACAGCTATGGTTATTATGGGAATAATGGTTGAAAGCATTCCAATACCCAGTCCACTGATGATGTTAGTGGCGGAACCGGAAGTAGACTGGCGGGCAATAATTCTTACCGGCAAATAATTCAGACCTGTAAAAAACTCTGTGGAGTAGCCGATGATTAAACCGGCAATCAAACCGATGATAGAAGCCAGAAATATATTGAATGAAGTAATTTCTCTTACAAGTGGCGAACCATCTGCAGCAGTATACAAAGGGTCAGTGAATATCCAGCTTGAAGGCAATACTGCAGATATAATGAAATATGACAGCACTATCATAATACCAGCCGAAACCAGTTCCCCCATATTCAATGCAGTTTGTGGGTTGCCACCTTCCTTAACACGCACAAAGAAAGTACCTACAATGGAGGCAAATATGCCCGCACCGGCAAGGAACAAGGGCAAAATTACCGGTGAAAGACCTGCAAAACCGTCTCTGAACTCGGGACTTATCATAAATGTAGCTCCAAGTACCATTGCGGCAATGATTGAACCTACATAAGATTCAAACAAGTCGGCACCCATACCGGCAACATCTCCCACATTATCACCCACATTGTCTGCAACTGTAGCAGGGTTAAGCGGATGGTCTTCAGGAATTCCGGATTCAACTTTTCCAACAAGGTCAGCACCCACATCGGCAGCTTTGGTAAAAATACCCCCCCCCACTCGGCTAAACAAAGCAATGGAAGAAGCACCAAAAGAAAACCCGGTAACAATTGAAAGCACTTTGTTAAGGCTGTCAAAAGTTTCAACCCCAAACATCTGTGCATAAACAATAAACAGAATGCTGAGACCAAGGATTCCCAGTCCTACCACACTCAGGCCCATAACACTGCCCCCGGTAAATGCAACTTTTAATGCCTGGTTGAGACTGGTGCGGGCAGCATTGGTTGTTCTCACATTGGCTCGTGTGGCAATACGTAAACCTATAAAACCTGCCAACCCTGAACAAAAAGCCCCGGCAACAAATGAAAATGCGACCAGGGGATGCGATGTTTCTGTTCCTGTAGTCAGGGCAAGTATCAATGCCACCGAGACCACAAAAATGGCCAGAATTTTATACTCTGCTTTGATAAATGCCATGGCCCCTTCATAAATAAAATTCGATATTTTTATCATCTTCTCATTTCCCTGGGGTTGCCTGGTAATCCATGATGTCTTTAAGATGGTGAAAAGAATAGCCGCCAATCCAATGACAGGCACAAAGTAGATCAAATAGTTTTCCATAAATGGTAGTTTTGGGATTAAAGGGTTAAACAGATAATTATTTAATTTATAATATTTTTTCTGGAGCCAAAAATAAGAATATTATTCTATCAGCATTTAAAAAGTTGGTCTAAAATACAAAAATATTTACACTGCGAATGAATAATTCATAAATTTCAGCAACAATTGAAGGCAAAGATTGTTCACACACATTACAGATTTTTGATAAATATTTTTAGAAGGATATATGCATGGCAATTATTATCTTTGGCATGTTTTAAACCCAAAAAATCTATCTTTTGGAAAATTTCTCATCAAAATTATTGCAAGCAGCCGTAGAAGAATTTTCAAAATTGCCGGGAATTGGTCGAAAAACTTCCTTAAGACTTGTTTTACACCTCCTGAGGCAGGAAAAAGAAGATGTATCCTTTTTTGCAAATGCAATTGAACGCTTAAGAAAAGAAGTAGTTTATTGCAAAACCTGTCACAATATAAGCGATAAGGAAATTTGTGATATATGCAGTTCACCGCGACGCGATAAGAGTTTAATTTGCGTTGTGGAAGACCTGAGAGATGTTATCGCCATTGAAAATACCGGTCAATATCATGGACTTTACCATGTTCTTGGAGGTATTATTTCTCCTATGGATGGCATTGGACCCGATGACCTGCAGATTGAATCACTCATAAAAAGGATAAATAATTCATCCGTTCAGGAAATTATTCTTGCTTTAAGCACAACCATGGAAGGAGATACTACTAATTTCTATATTTATCGTAAGCTAGAGGATAAGAAAATCAAAATATCTGCTATCGCCAGAGGTATTGCCATAGGCGATGAACTGGAATATGCAGATGAAGTTACCCTGGGTCGTTCAATTATGAACAGAACACCTTATCAGCTTAATATTCCAAATCCCAGATAAAACTCTGATTTGTGTATGAAACTATCTGTTGTAATTGTCAATTATAATGTAAAATACTTTCTTGAGCAGTGCCTCAAATCAGTTTTTATATCAGGCAAAGACTTGCAGATGGAAGTATTTGTGGTAGATAACAATTCAGTAGATGGTTCGGTGGAAATGGTTCGGGAAAAATTTCCGAAAGCCAGAATAATTGCCAATAAAGATAACAAAGGCTTCAGCCGGGCCAATAATCAGGCAATTAAGGAATCAACAGGTCAATATGTTTTGCTGCTCAATCCTGATACGGTAGTAGAAGATACCACTTTTGAACGTATCATTGATTTTATGGATAAAACCCCGGATGCCGGTGCACTTGGGGTTAAAATGATTGATGGACAAGGGGTATTTCTGCCCGAATCTAAAAGGGGACTTCCAACACCGGATGTTGCATTTTACAAGATTTTCGGACTATCAGCTTTATTTCCGAAAAGTAAAACCTTTGGCAAATATCACCTGGGATTTCTGGATAATGATAAAATACATTCGGTTGATGTGCTTTCAGGTGCATTTATGCTTATTCGCAAAAGTATGCTGGAAAAAACAGGTTATCTGGATGAAACATTTTTTATGTATGGTGAGGATATCGACATTTCCTGGAGAATTAAGCAGGCAGGTTATAAAAACTATTATTTCCCCGAAACAAGGATTATACATTATAAAGGAGAGAGTACAAAAAAGAGCAGCATAAATTATGTATTTGTCTTCTATAATGCGATGATAATTTTTGCAAGAAAACATTTTTCTGCCAAGAATGCCCGAATATTTTCCATCCTAATCAATCTTGCGGTTTACTTCAGGGCAACTCTGGCCATATTGAACAGGTTTTTCAGAAAAATTATCACACCCCTTATGGATGCTGTTCTCATTTTTGTGGGATTCATTTATATCAAGGATTACTGGGAGGCGCAGGTGATGAATTTCTCAGAATATTATCCTCCTGAATTTCTTTTGTTTTTTGTACCTGCTTACATTGCAATATGGCTTTTTTCGGTTTATATAAGCGGAGGCTATGACAAACCTCTTAAGCTTTTTCGCATTGTAAGAGGTATTGGTATTGGCACTATAGCCATACTTGTTATTTATGCATTACTACCGATATCTTTTCGTTTTTCCAGAGCATTGATTTTACTGGGTAGCCTGTGGGCACTTACCATAATGCTTATAAGCCGAATAAGCTGGCACCTGCTTCGGTTTAAAAATTTAAATTTCAGCAATCATCTGAATAAAAGAATAGCTATCATAGGCAAAGGAAAAGAGCCTGAACGCATAGCCCTGATGCTCAGGCAGAGTGGAAGCAATGCATTTATCGGTCTCATCTCAACAGAAAACAACAATTCAAAAAGCGAGGGATTTCTCGGAACCCTGAACCAACTCAATGAAATTATTGAAGTATATAATATCAATGAATTGATTTTCTGTGCAAGCGAAATGTCGTCTCAGGCAATCATCTCTCACATGTCGGGGCTAAAGAATAAAACCGTAAACTTTAAAATAGCACCTCCTGAAAGCCTTTTCATTATTGGAAGTAACTCCATTGATACATTTGGAGATTTTTTCACAGTTGATGTCAACACCATAAATCAAACAGCAAATAAGCGGAATAAACGGCTTTTTGACCTGTTAATATGCTCCTTTCTGCTGATTAGCCTTCCCTTTAACCTGTTTTATGTGAAAAATCCGGCCGGATTGATTAAAAATATTTTTGCAGTAGTTTTCAACAGCAAAACCTGGGTTGGGTACAATAGTTTTTCAGACCATAGCAAGCTTCCTCCTCTAAAAAAATCAGTCCTTAACCCTGCAGATGTATTTGCCGATAAAATACTTGAACACACAACTCTCGCAAATCTGAACACTCTATATGCCAAAGATTACAGGCTTGAAAATGATTTCCGAATTGTGAGAAAAGGATACCGGAAGCTTGGCAGATGATTGAATTTTCCAAACATTGCAAATAAACTACATACATAAACCATTAATGTATTTGTTTGTTGAAAATGTGTAAAAACAGATTGGTAAAATATTTTGTAATTTTGGATAGATAGCTAATAGAGAAGATTTTTAAACCAATGAAATAAAAATAAAATCAAATGGCAAAGTTTGAGATTGTAATGCCCAAAATGGGTGAGAGTATTACGGATGCTACAATTACCAGATGGTTAAAAAAGCCCGGAGATACAATAGCAGAGGATGAAGCAATTGCCGAAGTTGCCACCGACAAAGTAGATTCTGAGATACCCTCTCCTGTCGAAGGCGTTATCAAAGAATTGCTTTTTGAAGAAGGAGATACTGTGGAAGTGGGCAAAGCAATTGCTGTTTTAACCGTTAAGGGCGAGGTCGGCGCTGATGGGCCTGATGATAAGGGACAGGATAAACAAAAAGAATCTGTTCAAAAAGAAATTGCAATAACTCAAAAGGCCGATGAAAGCAAAGCCGACTCCCAGGTATTGCGGGCAAAAGATTCCTCCGGTCGGTTTTACTCTCCCCTTGTAAGAAATATAGCCCGGGAAGAAGGCATAACCATGAATGAACTTGAACAGATCCAGGGCAGCGGTAAAGATAACAGGGTTACAAAGGAAGATATACTTTATTACCTCAAAAACCGTAAAGATGGAACTGGAATAAAATCTGCTCCTGCAAAAACAATCCAACCTCCAAAAATAGTAATGGAAAGTGGTGATGAAGTCATTGAAATGGACCGCATGCGTAAGCTTATTGCCGAGCATATGGTTATGTCAGAAGACACATCAGTACACATAACGTTGTTTGCTGAAGCCGATGTTACCAATCTGGTTAACTGGAGAAACAAGCAAAAAGAAGTATTGCAAAAACGTGAAGGAGAAAAACTGACCTTTACACCTGTTTTCATTGAGGTAATTGCAAGGGCCTTACGTGACTTTCCCATGGTTAATATTTCTGTTGACGGAACAAAAATTATCAAACGTAAAAATATCAATATTGGTATGGCAGCAGCCTTACCCAATGGAAACCTGATTGTTCCGGTAATCAAGAATGCCGACCACAAAAGTTTACTGGGAATTACAAAGGAGGTTAATGACCTTGCCAATCGTTCCCGCACCAACCAGCTTAAACCCGATGAAATTCAGGGAGGAACTTTCACTCTCACCAATTTTGGCACATTTGGCGCAATCAGCGGCACACCTATAATCAATCAACCCCAGGTAGCAATTCTAGGAGTAGGCATTATAGTAAAAAAACCTGTAGTTATAGAAACCCCTGACGGAGACACTATTGGTATAAGAAGCCGCATGATGCTTTCACTATCCTGCGACCACAGAGTAGTTGACGGCGCTTTAGGCAGTATGTTTCTAAAACGTGTGGTTGATTATCTTGAAGGATGGGATACCAGCCAGGTCATATAAGCCTGAGTTGATTAAAATTGCAAATAATTCCTGCTTCAACTTAATTAAGATTCGGGAGTTTATTTTGCAAAGAAAATCAGTTTCATTTCAGCTACCCGTTAAATTTTCTTATTTTCGTAGCTTGTTAAAAATCTTCAGGCAAATCAACTTATCTGCACATGCAATTAAATCTGAAACGACCTATCACATTTTTTGATATTGAAAGTACCGGTACCAATGTAGTTCAGGACAGGATTGTTGAAATATGTTTTTTAAAATTAATGCCCGATGGTACAACCGAAACAAAAATCCGCAGAATAAATCCTACCATTCCTATCCCTCCGGAAGTAACTGCCATACATGGTATCAGCAACGAAGATGTGGCAAATGAACCCACCTTCAAACAAATATCAAAATCTCTTTATGACTGGTTGAAAGATTGCGACCTTGCCGGTTATAATTCCAACAAATTTGATGTGCCTATGCTCATTGAAGAGTTTCTCCGATGTGATATAGATTTCAACCTGAAAAACAGAAGTCTTGTTGATGTGCAGAATATTTTCCATAAAATGGAACCCCGCACACTAAAGGCTGCATATAAGTTTTATTGCGACAAAGAATTGGTAGATGCCCATTCAGCTGAGGCTGACACCATTGCAACCTATGAAATCTTATTATCGCAGATTGAAAGATACAAAAACACTGAATTCACAGATAACGAAGGAAATACATCCGTGCCTGTAAAAAATGATATACAGGCTTTATACCAGTTTTCCTATAACCACAGAAATGCAGACCTGGTCGGTCATATTGTTTTTAATGCAAAGGGGAAAGAAAGTTTTAATTTCGGAAAACACAAAGGAAAAGCTGTAGAAGATGTTTTTTCCAAAGAACCCCAGTACTATGACTGGATGATGAATGCAGATTTTCCGCTTTCCACCAAAAATATTATCAAGGAAATCCGCTTCCGGGCATTGGAAAACAATAATATGATAATCAAAAAACAATAGGCTTTCCCACATTATGAAAATTATTTGTATTGGTCGTAATTATGTTGAACATGCCCATGAATTGAATAATCCGGTACCGGCCGAACCCGTTTTTTTCCTCAAGCCAGAAACTGCACTCATTAGATCCGGGCTTCCTTTCTTTTATCCAGACTTTTCTAATGAAGTTCATTATGAGGTGGAACTGGTTTTAAAAGTATCCAAACTGGGCAAACACATCAATGAAAAATTTGCACACACATATTACGATGCGATTGGTATAGGTATAGATTTTACAGCAAGAGATCTGCAAAGCATATGCAAACAAAAAGGACTCCCCTGGGAGATTGCCAAAGCATTTGACGGTTCTGCCCCTGTAAGCAGGTTTATACCCAAAACCGAATTTAAAGACATTTACGATATTGAATTTTCTTTAGAAAAAAATGGTGAAACAGTTCAAAAAGGAAATTCAGGTATGATGATCTTTAATTTCGAGAAAATCATTTCCTATGTTTCGCGTTTCATAACCCTCAAAATTGGTGATTTGATATTTACAGGAACACCAGCAGGTGTTGGTGCAGTGCATAAGAATGACAACCTCAAAGCTTCTATAGGTGAAAAAAAATTACTTGATCTCCTGGTAAAATAATCCTGATTTTTTATTAAATTTAAATAAACCATTGAAAACTTGCTCATGGTTTTTTCTTTCTGTTAAGTTTTGTCAGGATATAAAACCTATTTCGTTGATAACTTGTTAGGTCTTTTGTCATTTAAGCCAATTATAAATTCAAATCATCACAAAGTAATATGTCAAATAGTTTACGGAAGGAGGCAGAACGAATCATTCATAAAATCAAAAAATCGTATAACTCAGGTTCACAAGAGCTTGATAAACTAATACATGAACTTCAGGTACACCAGATTGAACTGGAGTTGCAAAACGATCAGTTACAAAACACAAGCCATGAGCTTGAAGAATCGCAAAAGCAATTAGCAGATTTGTTTGATAATGCCCCTGTTGGTTATATAATCTTAAATGAAAAATTTGAAATACTAAATGTAAATTTTGCAGCTGCAATTATGCTTAATGTTGAAAGGGGTAAATTGATACATTTGAATTTCACCAAACTGATTCATCCTGATTTTCAGGATATTTTCTATTTACATGCTCAGGATGTTCTCAATTCAAGAAATCTGCATTCGGTTGAAATTAAACTAAAAAAAACAGTAAGCCAATTTTTTGATGCCCAGCTCTATAGTTTGCAAAATATCAACAATCAGCCAAAGCAAAAAACATTACGAATTACAATAACAGATATAACCGAAAAGAAGAAAACTCAGGAACAACTTTCCCTCTATGCAGATGATTTAAAAGAACTCAACAGCTCGAAGGATAAATTTCTTTCTATTATTTCCCACGACCTCCGAGGGCCATTTTTAGGGCTAAAAGGATACACCCAATTACTTATTGAGGATTATGAAACATTAGAGAAAGAAGAAATTTTGGATTATCTCAATAAAATTCATGAATCTTCGCGAGACCTTTATACCCTGGTAGATAATCTATTAAAATGGTCAAGGTTAGAACTGGATAAAATGCCCTATGAACCTATGATGTTTAACCTGCAAGAAGAAATACATCCTCTTATTAAACTTATGAATAGTGCAGCTGAGAAAAAAGATATCACCCTGTTAAACTCCATAGATAACAATATTCAACCCATGGCTGACAGGCTTATGCTTACTTCAGTTCTTCAAAACCTTATTTCCAATGCCATAAAATTTACATCCAAGGGAGGATTGGTAAAACTTTCATCTGCACAAGAAAACGGCAGGATAATCATAAATATTGAAGACAACGGTATTGGCATAAAACCTGAAGACCAGGAAAAGCTTTTCAGCCTTGATAAAGGATACACATCCAAGGGAACTGCCGGAGAAAAGGGAACCGGATTCGGATTGATTATCGCCCGCGAAATGGTTCTTAAAATGGGTGGCGAAATATGGGCACAAAGCACTCCTGGAAAAGGTTCAGTATTCTCATTCAGCTTGCAAAACAGTTTATCACCAAATGCATAAAATACCTCTTGACTACTATCGTAATACTGACACACTGGAACTCGCAAGAGATTTAATTGGCAAACTTATTTTTACCCAAACCATTAAAAACCAGGTTTGCGGGGGCATTATCACCGAAACGGAAGCCTACCTTGGTGCCGGAGACAAAGCATCGCATGCCTATAATTACAGAAGAACCCCCAGAACCCAAACTATGTATATGCCCGGAGGTGTAACATATATTTACCTCTGTTATGGAATACATCATCTATTTAACATCGTATGTCAAAAGTCTGACATTCCCCATGCTATTCTCATCAGAGGCGTTTTTCCTGTTTTTGGAAAAGAAATTATGATGAAAAATACCGGCAAATCTACCCCCTACCTTCTTGATGGTCCGGGAAAATTTACAAAAGCTCTTGGTATAACTACCAGGCACAACAATACTCACCTGGACGGAAATATTATATGGCTGGAGGACCACAAGATCAAGATTTCAGATAATAATATAACAGTAACTCCCAGAATTGGAATAGATTACGCAGGTGAAGATTCAAGCCTTCCTTACAGGTTTGTTGTCAAAGACATTAAGAAACTTGCAAACCAGCTACCCCAGCATATCCGGCAACAAATATAATATCAGGCTTATTTCAGCCAAAGTCATTATTTTTGCATGCATTTATTCCGGAAGTGTCCGGGACGTTGTTGCATTTATTTACCAGCCATGAAGGAAAAAACAAAAATCATTCTGAAATCCGGAAAAGATGATGCTATAAAAAGATATCATCCCTGGGTTTTTAGCGGAGCAATCAAGAAAATTACAGGCCAACCAACAGAAGGAAGTCCGGTAGAGGTATTTTCAAACAAAGATGAGTACCTCGGAACAGGTTTGTATCAGGATGCATCCATTGCAGTCCGTATCATGGAATTTGCACCACAAAGACCTGAAAACTTTGACAATGATTTTTGGTACCAAAAATTAAATGAAGCTTTTCAACTCCGCAGAATTGCAGACCTTACAGAGAATGAACACACCAATGTTTACAGACTTATTCATGGTGAGGGAGATCACCTTCCCGGGCTCATTATTGATTTCTATAATGGAAACCTGGTAATTCAGGCACATGCTATAGGTATACATCTTCACAGGGAAAAAATTGCAGAAGGCCTGCAAAAGCTTTACGGAAATAATTTAAAAAGCATCTATTACAAAAGCAGAGAAACCCTGCCAGGTAAATTTTCTGATACCAATGAGGCAGAAGGGTTTTTATTTGGTAACAACCCGGGTGATGTGGTTTTGGAATATGGAAACAAATTTGAAATAGATTTTATTCATGGTCAGAAAACCGGTTTTTTTATTGACCAGCGCGAAAACCGCAAACTTTTGACAAAATATGCTAAGGATAAGACCCTGCTGAACACGTTTTGTTATTCTGGTGGCTTTTCAGTTTATGCTTTGCAAGCCGGTGCAAAAAAAGTTGAATCACTTGATAGTTCAAAAAAAGCATTGGAACTGGCGGAAAAAAATGTAAAGCTTAATTTTTCCGATACCTCAAATCATTCAGTAATTCATGCTGATGCAATACAGTTTATGCGCGAAAACAGAGAGATGTATGATATCATTATTCTTGACCCGCCTGCTTTTGCCAAGCACAGCAATGTAAGGCACAATGCAGTGCAGGGATACAAAAGATTGAATGCCGAAGCTATCAGGCAAATATCCGAATCAGGTCTGTTATTTACATTCAGTTGCTCGCAGGTAGTAAATATGAATCTTTTTAAATCTACAGTCATTGCAGCAGCTATTCAGGCCGGCAGAAAGGTTAAAATTTTACATCAGATGACGCAGCCGGCAGATCATCCTGTTAACGCATTTCACCCTGAAGGAGAATACCTGAAAGGGCTTGTGCTTTATATAGACTAGATAGATTTTTAAACTAGTTGTTGTCGTGTAAAAAGCTTGAGATTTCTCCCTACGGTACCAATGACAAGGTATTTCATGGTTTTATCAGAGTTGGGGGTTTGTTGGGGGGGGGGGGGGGGGGGGGGCGGAAAAAAAAAAAAAAAAAAAAAAAAAAA
>REDJ01000211.1 GCA_007693555.1 Bacteroidota bacterium | reverse complement strand
TACCACTTTGGGCTTTTGGATTAAATTACTAAATCCCGAAAATAAAAATACCGGTTATTCGCGCTCATTATACCCCATACCTTTTTTATCTGTGCATCCGTGGCTATAACATGATTCCGGGCACGAGCTGTAGTCTTACCCGGAAAAGCACCCTGTGCTTTTCAAAACTGCGTCTTTGCGGTTTTGCGAGAGAATAACTTTCGATGAGAAACTTACAATACCCCCCGGCCCCCTAAAAGGGGGAGTCTGGAACCCGCAGCAATTGGCTTGTACGTTGGAAATTCCCCCTGGCGAGCCTGTCCCGACTATTACGGGAGGGTTGGGGGTGCGGGCAGGCGAAAGAAAAAACCCTTCGTGCCTTAGTGGCTGTTTTAAAGTGCTCTTTTGCCTGGCGGTATGGCCACGAGATCCTTCGCTCCGCTCAGGATGACAAGGCCTGTAAGGATGGGGAGGGAAAAAAGGGAGCGGCGCAGCCGCTCCCTTTTTTCCTTTTTCCTTTATCCTCCTGTCGACGCCTGTCATCCTGACTGGAGCGCAGCGAAAGGAAGGATCTCGCAGCCGTTGCAGCCCGATTATAAAGGGCATTAAAAACATCTGGATAAAACCATTTTAATCTTCCTGATTCCGGGCACGAGCTGTAGTCGTACCCGGAAAAGCAAACAAGGACCCACCCCGACTAGCCCGGGTCTGTTGCTCCGGCTTTCAAAAAAAATCTGACATATCTTTCATATCTTTGCCGTTGTAAAGTAAAAACATCATCTATGAAACTTCTCATTAGCAACATCAAAGAACTCATCCAGGTTGATTACGATTCCCGCGAAAAAGTGAGCGGAAAGGACATGGCTGATCTTCAAACCATCGAAGATGCATACATCTATATTGAAGAAGGATTGATTAAGGGATTTGGTAAAATGGAGGGTTTTACGCAAAGTGAGATTTACAACATTGCAACGCGCAATGATGTGAAAGAAATTGATGCTGCCGGAAAAATGGTTTTCCCTTCTTTTTGCGACTCTCACACTCATATAGTATATGATGGCAGCCGCGAAATTGAATACATTGACAAGATTCGCGGGCTTTCCTATGAGGAGATTGCCAAAAGAGGCGGCGGTATCCTGAATTCGGCCAAACGCCTGCAGCAGGCAAGCGAACTCCAACTCATTGAGCAGGCCATGGAAAGGCTTGAAGAAATCAAAATGCTGGGTACCGGTGCCGTGGAAATCAAGAGCGGTTATGGGCTTACTACCGAAAGCGAAATGAAAATGCTTCGGGTGATCCGCAAATTGAAAGAACTCAGCCCTCTTACCATCAAATCCACTTTTCTGGGTGCACATGCCGTACCGGCAGAATACAAGGGCCGGCAGGGTGAATATGTTGATCTTATCATCAACGAAATGATTCCTGAAGTAGCCGGTGATAATCTTGCTGACTATATAGATGTTTTTTGCGACCGCGGCTTTTTCACGCAGGAAGAAACCGACAGAATACTGATGGCCGGCGTAAAACACGGGCTGAAACCCAAGATACATGCCAACGAACTTGATTTTTCAGGCGGCATACAGGTTGGCGTAAAATACAATGCCCTTTCGGTAGATCACCTGGAATTTACAGGTGAGGAAGAAATAGATGTTTTGCTTGAGTCCGATACAATGCCCTGCCTGCTGCCGGGGGCTGCTTTTTTCCTTGAAATGGAGTATCCCCCTGCACGCCGTATGATTGACTCGGGATTGCCCCTTGCACTGGCAAGTGATTACAACCCCGGCTCATCGCCTTCAGGAAACATGCAGCTCATCATGTCTATTGCCTGCATAAAAATGAAAATGCTTCCTGAAGAAGTCATCAATGCATCAACTCTCAATGGAGCATACGCCATGGATTTGCAACATGAACTGGGAACCATTTCATTGGGTAAAAAGGCCAATGTATTCATTACCAAAAGTATTCCTACTTATGCTTTCATGCCTTATGCCTATGGCAGCAATAAAGTAGAAACTGTAATTATCAACGGCATCATTCAATAAGTTTCATCAAATACTTCACCTGTCTTGAAGAATTTATCTTTTAAAATGATCGCCAAAACCTTTTCCGGTCTGGAAGAAGTTTTGGCAGCAGAACTAACAACACTGGGGGCTAAGGATGTACAGCCTTTGAAAAGAGCAGCTTCTTTTACCGGAGATCTTCCATTGTTATACAAAATCAATCTCTGGAGCCGCAGTGCATTAAGCATACTCAAGCCCATGTTTGAATTCTCCTTTCAATCGCAACAGGAGTTTTACGATATTATGCATGAGTACAAATGGGATGAGCATTTTGCTGTTGACAAAAGCATCGCCATATCTACTGTAGCTATCCAATCTGTTTTTGCAAATACCCATTTTCTGGCCCAGCGTACCAAGGATGCCATTGCAGATTTTTACCGCGATAAATACAATGCACGTCCCAATGTAAATATTGAAAATCCGGATATAAAAATCAATGTTTATGTTTTTAAAGACAGCTGCTCCGTTTCGCTTGACAGCAGCGGTATGCCTTTGTTTAAGAGAGGGTACAGAAAACATGCAGGCCCGGCACCGCTGAATGAAGTACTGGCAGCAGGCCTTATCATGCTTTCAGGTTGGGATAAGAAACAGCCCATGTATGACCCCATGTGCGGTAGTGCAACTTTCAGCATTGAAGCGGCAATGATGGCTTTAAATATGGCTCCGGCGACTTTCAGAAAAGATTTTTCTTTTAAAAACTGGCAGGACTTTGATGAAAATCTTTGGGAAAACCTGAGAACCGAAGCCCGGGAATCTCAAAAAACCGAACTGCCGCATATAGAAGCTTCTGATGTCAGCAATAAAAGTATGGCTATAGCCCGGCAAAACATCATGGAAGCAGGACTGCTTGGAAGAATTGTTCTTGAGAAAAAGGATTTCTTCTTTTCAAAACCCTCGCAAAACAGGGGATATCTGATCATGAACCCCCCTTATGGCCGAAGAATTGAAAAAGAAAACATACATGAGTTTTATCAGAAAATCGGCAGTACCTTCAAGCATAACTATAGTGGATTTCATACCTGGATTATAAGCCCTGATAAAACCCTTACCCATAAAATCGGGCTTAAACCCATCGCTAAATATTATGTTTTTAACGGACAACTGGATTGTACCTTCCTGGGTTACAAGATTTATGAAGGTTCAAAAAAGCCCGGAAAGCCCTTTAAAAAGGCTAATCATTCATAGTTTACATAAAAATAATATTGATTTGCCTTGCAAATTAAAATAATGATTAACTTTGCGGGTGTTTTGATAAATTGGATAGAGCTGGGAAGCTTTATCCGTTGGGTGCACTTCTTGTTGACAGCCAGGAATGTGTTCCCGGATTTAAGGGTGATATGCTTGTTGAGAAACAAGCAGGGAAAAAAAGGAGATTTGCCGTACAGAAAGCATTGACTGTTCGCAAATGAAAAAGTTCAATATCCGTATTGTTTTTCCATTTAACTTTTTCTGCCTTCACGGCAAATTTTTCCTTTTCCCCCATTTTCAGGGAAAAGATTGATTATATCTCTCATAAGTTAAAAAAAGTCAGAACCATCGTTATTTGGAAAAAGTTGTGGATATTATTCCCGCAGAAGATATAAAGACATAATTTAACACATTAAGAGCAAAATCTCAGCGTTGTAGTTTCTACCGGCTGAATTTTGCTTTTTTATTGAGAAAAAATAAGTTAGAAATGAAACCTCCATGATTAAGCTTTAAACACACACGAGGATGATCATAAAGGAGGTTCCATCTGACAGCATTAATAAAATTTTGAACAGATGAAAAAAAGAGTATTAATAGCCACCGGAGGTGGCGATTGCCCGGGACTGAATGCGGTAATCCGCGCCATTACCCTCAGGGCATCACAGGAAAAAAACTGGGAAGTTGTTGGAAGTATCAACGCATTTGACGGCATTTTGAATGAACCTCAGGAAATTGTTGTTTTGGATGAGAAAAAAGTTGGCGGAATTCATATCCGCGGTGGTACGATTATCGGCACCACAAACAAAGGTGGTCCATTTGCCTGGCCCATAAAAAATGCCGACGGAACCTGGGGCAGTGCAGACCGCTCCGATGAAATGGTTCGTCGATTGCAATTCCTTGGGGTTGATGCTGTAATCAACATTGGAGGTGATGGTTCTCAATCCATATCCCAGCAGTTTTATGAAAAGGGGCTGAATATTATCGGGGTTCCCAAAACCATCGACAACGACCTTTCGGCTACGGATTTTACCTTCGGATTCCAGACAGCCGTACAGGAGGCCACAACTGCCGTTGATAAACTTGTAACTACTGCTGCCAGCCACAACCGTGTTTTGATTCTGGAAGTCATGGGTCGCTATGCAGGCTGGATTGCCCTGCACTCAGCTGTGGCAGGGGGAGCTCATGTATGCTTGATACCAGAAATACCCTATGATATTCCCAAAGTGGTAGAAAGAATTTACCAACGTTTTAACAAAGGCAGGGGTTTTGCCATCATTGTTGTAGCCGAGGGCGCCAAACCCAAAGAAGGTGAAATGTACTATGAAGAAAGTGACGAAACAGGTTATAAAAATGTGCGCTTGGGTGGTGTAGCCACCAAGCTCATGAGAGAGCTTAAAGAAGGCGGACTTGAAGCCGATATGCGCGAAACCGTATTGGGTCACCTGCAACGTGGAGGTACTCCCATTGCATACGACCGTGTACTTGCCACACATTTCGGAGTAAAAGCTTTTGAAATGGTATTGGAAGGGAAGTTTGGCGAAATGGTGGCCTACCGACACCCCAATATTGTTTCCGTTCCTTTTAAGGAAGCCATTGCCCATTACAATTTTGTTGATCCCGCATCCGACCTGGTTAAAACTGCCAGAGGTGTTGGTATTTGCATGGGCGACTGATAAAAAATATTATTCAACAGATTGATAAAACTGCAGCTTTCCCAGGTTGCAGTTTTTTTATTATCCCATTTATTCCCTAAATTTATCCTTTATTAAAATCTGGTTTTATTAACCTTGCCATGACGCAACAAACCCTATTTGCCGACATCCTGCTGCCATTACCTCTGCCTGGCTATTTTACCTACAGGGTCCCCGCTGATTTGAATGGCAGCATGCAGGTCGGCATAAGGGTAGTTGTACCTTTTGGACCCCGAAAAATTTACTCAGGTCTGGTGAGGAAAATCCATCATAAGCCACCTCAAAAATTTCAGGCAAAATATATTTTATCTGTCCTTGATGAGGCACCTCTGGTTTTTGAGAAGCAATTTGAATTTTGGGAATGGATAGCAGATTATTATATGGCAACTCCCGGGGAGGTTATGAATTCGGCACTTCCGCCCGCATTAAAGCTTGCCAGTGAAACCCGCATCAGCCTCAACCCTGATTTTGATGAGAATTTTCAAAATCTCAATGAAAAGGAATACCTCATTGCAGAAGCACTGGAAATTCAGAAAACCCTGTCTATAAGTGAGGTAAGTAAAATTACGGGCCTGCAAAAGGTTTTTCCTCTTATTGGTAATCTCATTGAAAAAAAGGTTGTTTTACTAAAGGAAGAGCTGGAAAACCCCTACCGGCAGAAATTGGAAAAGTTTGTGAGGCTTGGCCGTGAATATCAAAGTGAACCAAAACTTAAGGAAGCATTTGATGAAGCCGAAAAGCGAGCTCCAAAGCAACTTGAAGTGCTCATGGCATTCATCCGTCAATCGCAGCGCTATGTTTCCGCTGAAAGAGAAGTGCCGGCAAGGGAAATTTCTGCTATGATAAAAAACGCTTCTCCCGCCATTGATGCCTTGGTAAAAAAGGGTGTGCTTGAAGTATATAAAAACAAGGTCAGCCGTTTTGCCCATTTGGAAAAAGATGCTGAAACCATCCAATTTAACAGTTACCAGCAAAGTGCCCTGAATGATATCAGGGAGAACTGGAAAGAGAAAGATTGTGTTTTACTGCATGGTGTTACTTCCAGCGGAAAAACTGAAATTTACATTGAACTCATACGTGAAGCCATTGAAAAAGGACAGCAGGTTTTGTACTTACTGCCCGAAATAGCTCTCACCACACAGATTATCAGGCGCATTCAATCTCATTTTGGCGATAAGGCAGGTGTTTATCATTCAAGGTTCAATGAAATGGAGCGCACCGAGGTATGGAACAACCTTGCACTGGGGGGCATAGAATCTCTCAAAACCACAATCCGTTATCAATTGGTTGTAGGACCCCGCTCAGCTCTGTTTCTTCCCTGGAACAAACTGGGATTGATTATAGTTGATGAGGAACATGAGGCATCTTACAAGCAGCATGACCCGGCACCCAGGTATCACGCACGTGATGCAGCCATCTGGCTGGCAAATCATTTCGGAGCCAAAGTATTGCTGGGTTCGGCAACCCCTTCTATAGAAAGCTATTATAACGGACGAAGCGGAAAATTTGGCTTGACGGAGCTCAACAAACGCTACGGTGGCATGCAACTTCCTGAAATAATGGTAGCAGATATCAAGAAGGAGAGCAGGCAAAAAACCATGAAATCTCACCTTTC
>REDJ01000063.1 GCA_007693555.1 Bacteroidota bacterium | reverse complement strand
TCGTCTTTGTCCTGCAATTTATTAAGACCTTCAATATTCGGACAACTCACATTAATCACGAAGTAATCTGCAAATTCATAAAGCCTTTGAAAACATAAAAGATAGTCGTCAATGGCTTTTTCATTGGGAGTAAGAGTGTTTTTGCCAATATTGATTCCTATAATGACTTCGGGTTTGTTTTTTTTGAGGTTTTCAGCAAATTTTTCCACACCCGGATTGTTAAAGCCCATTCGGTTTATGAGGGCTTTGTCCTTTTTTAACCTGAAAAGCCGTGGTCTGGGATTTCCGGGTTGGGGCAGGGGATTTACCGTACCAATCTCCACATGTCCAAAGCCCAGGGTTGCCAGATGATTATAAATATTTGCCTGCTTGTCAAACCCTGCAGCCATACCCACTTTATTGGGAAAACGAATTCCGAACAATTCTGTGGTTAAGGCAGGAGTATTATTCTGATACAGTTTACGGATCAGTTTCTTTATTCCTGGAATTCGAAAAGTGGAATGTAAAATATTAACCACCCAATGATGAACGGTTTCCGGGGGAAACAGAAAAAGTAAAGGGCGAATAACAGTTTTATACATAAAGGATTTACAGAATTATAAAAACAAAATAGATTTACTATTAACCCTTTTTTGTTTTTCTTATGGTTGGTGCTTTTTTGGCGCCTTCGGCCCTGGGTGCTGCTTTGGTTGCTGGTGGAGCCTTATGGGTTAGCGCAGGTTTTTCTTCCGCTTTTTTCTTGTCAGGCGTTTTTTCCGGCTGTTTTTCTTCCTCTTCCAAGGTTTCTTCTTCATCCTTTGGCTCGCTAATCAGATCATGCTGAAGGAGTTGATTATACCAGGCTATGGCTTTTTTAATATCGCTGGGATAAACCCTGTCCTTATCAAAATTGGGCAGGATGCTTTCAAAATATTCAAAAAGAACGTTGCCGTCAGCTTTTGAATCAATGGAAACCTCTTTCCCATCTTCCTTTTGAAAGATATTCCATAATACTTTTTTCAGAGGGATATCTTCAGTATCAGTAAACATACTAATGTCTTCCAAAACCGAAGAACGGTTCGATGCAAATACAGGCATTTTTTTTCCGTCGGTGAGTGATTCTACGATCAATCCCCCTTTGCTTTGGGAAACAATCCTGTAAAGACCGGGTTTGCCCGAAATTGCCATGATCTTGCTTAAATCCATCTTAGTAGTTTTTGATTGAAAATTTTATGTTTTGGCGATTGCAAAAATAATCAATATTATTTTAAACGTTTTGCCAATACTATTTGTATATTTCCGTTTTTATGATTTCTGATTTTTTCTGAATTTTAATTGTCGTTGTTTTAACCTGACACCTCTGATTTTCATAAAACTAAACTCATTTATTCCATATGTTTACTCCGCAAACATCTGAAGACTATGAAGTTTCTTGTAATATCCTCCATTAGCAAGCAACTGCTCATGCGTTCCTCTTTCTACAATTTTTCCATCATGCATAACACAAATAAGGTCAGCATTTATAACCGTAGAAAGCCTGTGCGCAATAACTACTGAAGTTCTGTTTTTCATCACGTTGCTGAGTGCTTCCTGCACAAGTTTTTCTGACTCGGTGTCGAGGGCTGATGTGGCTTCATCAAGAATGAGAATAGGTGGATTCATCAATATGGCCCTTGCAATGCTGAGTCTCTGGCGTTGTCCTCCTGATAGTTTGTTGCCCCTGTCTCCGATGTTGGTATAATATCCCAGCGGATATTTTTCAATAAATTCATGGGCATTGGCTATTTTGGCCGCACGTATAACGTCCTTTTCCGGGATGTTGAAATTACCGAAAGCTATATTATTAAAAAATGTATCATTGAAAAGTATGGCTTCCTGGCTTACATTACCCATCAAAGCTCTGATATCATGAATTTTAAAATCTTTTATGTTCATACCATCCAGAAGGATTTCACCATCAGTAACATCCCAAAAACGTGGCATAAGATCTACCAGTGTTGATTTCCCTGCCCCTGACTGCCCAACAAGTGCAACAGTTTTTCCTTTAGGAATAACAAGGTCTATATTGTGCAACACAATTTCTTTATCATAGCGAAAACTCACATTTCTAAACTCTATGGCTTTATTGAATGCTTTAATCTGAGCTGCCCCGGGTTTATCATCAATTGTAACTTCAGCTTTCATAATATCATCAATACGATCGGCAGAAGCCATACCCTTAAGAACATTGTAATAGGCGGTAGAAAAAGATTTTGCAGGGTTTATTATCTGGGCAAAGATAAGCAGATAAGCAATAAACCCCTGGGGAGAAAGATTGCCCTCAGCGCTTAATACAAGAGAACCTCCATACCAAATGATTATAACAACCACCGCAGTGCCCATGAATTCGCTGACGGGTGAGGCGAGGTATTGTTTCCGGTACATTTTGGTCATTATGCGGGTATAAAAACTGTTCAGGCTGAAGAATCTTTCTTTCATTTTGCTTTCAGCATTAAAAGCTTTAATCACACGCATGCCCGAAAGAGTTTCCTCAAGCACTGATAGGATAACTCCTAGTTTATTTTGCCCCTTCAATGCTGTGGATCGCAGAGTTTTTCCAATCCTTCCTATGAGAAACCCACTCAAGGGAAGTAGAATAAAAACTACAAGCGTAAGCTGAGGACTGATAAGTAATAAGGTAATCAGGTAAACCAGGATGGTGATGGGCTCCCGGAAGATCATCTCAAGTGAGCTGATAATACTATGCTCAATCTGCTGAACATCGCTCGTCATCCTGCTGATCAGATCGCCCTTCTTTTCACTGGAATGGTAGGATAGTGGAAGATTGATAGATTTTTGGTAAAGATCGTTACGGATATCTTTTACAACCACATTTCTTAACCATGCCAGATGAAACATGGCCAGGTATTTAAACCCATTTTTGAAAAAACTTGTAGTAATTGCGAATAGTCCCAGAAATATCAGGGTATTGATATTTCCAAACCGAATCATCAGTGTGCTGATGAAATAATAGAAATTGTTCTGTATTGCTTCTGTGGTAAATTCAAAAGGTATCCGCTCGACTACAATGGGTTGAGTTTCAAAAAGAATTCCCAGCACCGGGATGATCATTGTAACAGAAAAAACATTGAATACCACACTCAGAAAATTAAAAAATACGTTCAAGAGAACCCTTGTTTTATAGGGTAAAATGTAATTTAAAATTTTCCTGTATTTGTCCATATGTTATCAACGGAGAAAGGGTTTGCTGCCCTGTTATTCGTTTTTTTAATCAATTTCAGGTAAAATACCGATGTAATTAAAGGGAGATATCCGGAGCAACTGCTCTTTGAGCTCATGATCAATATCAAGTGATCTTATGAATTGATGGATGGTTTCTTTACCAATCTGATCGTGTGTACGTGTCAATTCTTTAAGTTTTTCATAGGGCTGTGGATAGTTTACCTTACGAAGTGCAGTTTGTATAGCTTCGGCAATTACTATCCAGTTATTTTCCAGGTCACGATTTATTGCATCCTGATTGATAATAAGCTTGTCAAGCCCGCGCAGGGTTGAGTTTATGGTAATGAGCATATGGGCAAGGGGCAAACCGATATTGCGCAGAACTGTTGAATCGGTGAGGTCGCGCTGAAGCCGTGAAATGGGTAGTTTTGATGCAAGATGCTCAAATAATGCTATAGCAATGCCCGCATTACCTTCCGAATTTTCAAAGTCAATAGGATTTACTTTATGGGGCATGGCTGAAGAACCCACTTCACCTTCCTTTATTTTTTGCTTGAAATAGTTCATGGAAATATAGGACCAGGCATCGCGGTTTAAATCAATTATGATTGTGCAGATCCTTTTCAGACCATCAAATATGGAAGCCAGGAAATCATAATGTTCAATCTGGGTAGTTACTTCGGAGCGCTGTAGTTTAAGGGTTTTGTTTACGAAAAAATCAGCAAACTCATTCCAGTTGATATCAGGATAAGCTACCTTATGGGCGTTGAAATTCCCTGTTGCTCCTCCAAACTTTGCAGGGAAAGGCAGCGCCAATAGCTGATTGATTTGTCTTTCAAGCCGATAATGAAATACATAAATTTCTTTTCCAACGGTGGTAGGAGAAGCTGGTTGACCATGTGTATGGGCAAGCATGGGGATTTCAAGCCAGAGTTTCGATAATTCCCTGAGCTGAGCCAGCAATTTATCCAATGCCGGAACCATGACCTCCAGAATTCCTTCTTTTAGGGAAAGAGGGATAGCGGTGTTATTTATATCCTGTGAGGTAAGCCCAAAGTGTATGAACTCCCTGAACTTTCCCAGGGCCAAATCATCAAATTTCTCCTTTAAAAAGTATTCAACCGCTTTTATATCATGGTTGGTGGTTCTTTCAATTTCCTTTATCCTTTGGGCATCATTATCAGAGAAGTTATGATAAATATTATCAATACTTTCAATGTCACCATCGGATAAGCCTGCAAGTTCAGGCAAGCCGTGTTTATATAATGCAATGAAGTATTTGATTTCAACAAAAACACGGTATTTAATGAGTGCAGCCTCACTGAAATACTTCTGCAAGGGTTGCGTGGCATGCTGGTATCTGCCGTCGATTGGTGAAATATTATTGATCGCAGGGTTATGCATCATGGTATATGTTAAGAACAATCAACGGTATCTGGACATTGCAAAACGTATATTTATGGAGAAAGTAAAAACAAAAGATATAAGGAAACAGTATTTTATTTTTTCTTCTTCCTTTGTTGCTGCTGCATTTGCTGCTGTTTTTTGGTCATCTCCTCCAGTCTTTTCTGGAAACTGGATTTTTTAACCGGTTTTTTCTTGTTTTCTTCTATCCTTTTATGAATTTTTTCTTCATCTATCATAAACCGGAATGCATACATCTGTCCAAAAGTGATTACGTTGGCCAGAAAATAGTAATAACTCAATCCTGAAGCAAAACTGTTAAAAATGAACAGCAGCATCACAGGCATGATATATAGCATGGTTTTCATACCGGGCATTTGCTGTGCACCGGTGTTCATCATCTGACTGTTCATGCGTGTGTAAATTATTGTAGAACCGGCCATCAATAATGTGAATAAACTTACGTGATCACCGTACCATGGAATGGTAAATGGCAGGTCAAGGATAGAATCATATGATGAGAGATCATCTGCCCAAAGGAATCCTTCCTGTCTGAGCTCAAATGAAGCCGGGAAAAACCGGAACATGGCAATGAGAAAAGGAAACTGCAACAGCATGGGTACACATCCTGCCATAGGATTAACACCTGCTTTTTTATACAATGCCATGGTAGCCTGTTGCTTTTTCATGGCATCTTCCTTTTTTGGAAATTTCTTATTGAGTTCTTCAATATCGGGTTTCAGAACTCGCATCCGGGCCTGGGAAACATAGGTCTTAAATGCAATTGGAAACAACACCAGCTTCAGCATAACCGTCAGTATCAAAATAATGATACCATAACTAAGATTGCGGGCGTCAAGATAATTAAATACCGGGATAACAATAAAGCGGTTGATCCAACCAAAAAGGGCCCAGCCCAGCGGAATCTGTTCTTCCAGTTTCAGGTCATATGCTTTCAGTGTGTTAAAATGATTGGGCCCGAAGTAAAAATGCATGGGAATGAAATTGTTTTCCCTGCTGTTATATGGGATTTCAATTGTGGCCGACATTCTCCGGAGCAAGGTATCCTGGACCTCATCGTATGACCGTGTGCTGATAACTGCACTGCTGAAATTATTTCCTGCTATCAAAATACTTGAAAAGAACTGTTGCTTAAAGGAAATCCATCTCACAGGAGTTCTGAGTGACTCCGTTACGTCACGTGTTTCGCGAAGGCGCTCCACATCATCGTTAAAATATTTGTAGTATATCGTAGTTACGTTAAGCTCGTTTCTCCGGCTTTTTTCCATGCGGTGAAGGTCCATTTGCCAGTCAAGATTCAAAAACGTGGAATTGGCAGCAATTACATCTGTAAGGCCCACAGTGTTGATATTAAAATCAATCTTATAACCATCACCACGAATTACGTATGCAAATTCCAGATATCTGGGCATTTCAGGTGTGTGGTTATCAGGATAAAGCCTCATGGAAAATGTCAGCTCACTGCCAGGATTAACAATTAGCTGGTCCCGGGTTGTAAGGTCAATATCGCCGGCATTGGCTGTGAAATAAAGTTCGTTGGTAGAGATCAGTCTGTTTACTGAATAAAACTGCAGGTTAAAGACATTATCATCGCCATATATCAGTTTTAAAGGCCTTTGATCCCAGGTATTGAATTCTTTAAGTTCAATAGATTCCAGAAATCCTCCTTTGCTGTTGAATATGAGCTTAAGGACTTCATTTTCAATTGTAAAAAACTCTTCTTCACCTCTTGCAGCACCTGCAAAATAACCCAATCTGTCTCTGAGAGCAGCTTCCCTGATAGTGTCATTTTCGATTATGGCAACTTCTTCGGTGGATTCAATATCGACTGTATCTGGAATTCTGGCTGCTTCAGCCTCTCGTAGCCTCTGTTGCTCTTCCCTGAGGGCAGCAATACTGTCTCTCTGTCTTTGTGCAAGTTCCCTTTCTTCTTCTGAAGGGGTATTGAGTATACTGAACCCGATTAAAATTACAAAGATTAAAATCAGACCAATAATGTTATCTCTGTTCATTATTTATGATAGTTATGATAAGTTTAGAATATATTATCTGAAATATGACAGATTTTTGGCCTGGAGGCCTACAAAAATAATCCTCCAAAAGTACAAAATGTTAATCAATTAGCCTTTGCCGTTTTCAAATTCATTTGATGCCTTAACAAAGTTTACAAAAAGCGGATGCGGATTTGCAACTGTGCTTTTGTATTCGGGATGGAATTGCACACCAATAAACCATGGGTGTTCTGTTAACTCCATAATTTCAACAAGATCGGTTTCAGGATTCTTTCCCGAAGCTTTCATCCCATTTATTTCAAATATTTCGAGGTATTTGTTATTAAATTCAAATCTGTGCCGGTGTCTTTCTGATATGAATTTATTACCATAAATGCCAAATACCCTTGTATTTTCTTTCAGGGTGCAATCATATGCTCCCAGCCTCATTGTTCCTCCTTTAAGGGTAATTTTTTTTTGTTGTTCCATTATATCAATAATGGGATGTGGGGTTTCAGGCATCATTTCGGTAGAATGAGCTTTTTTCAGATTAAGTACATTGCGTGCAAACTCGATGGTAGCACATTGCATACCCAGGCAAATACCCAGAAAAGGAATTTTATTTTTACGGGCATATTCAATAGCAGTGATTTTTCCTTCAATACCCCTTTCACCAAAGCCTGGAGCTACCAGTATGCCTGATATGCCATCAAATATGGTTTTTAATTTCCTGGTATTGATATGTTCAGAGTGAACCATCTTGAGGTCAACTTTACATTTGTTTGAAGCACCTGCATGAATCAGAGATTCAATAATGGACTTATAGGCATCCATAAGTTCAACATACTTTCCAACCAAAGCAATTTTGACGGTTTTTTCAGGATTTTGCAGGCGGTCAATAAATTCCTCCCATTTATCAAGCTCAGGAAGACAATTTGCTGACATCCTTGTTTTTTTCAATACCTGAATGTCCAGTTTCTCATCACGCATCAAAAGAGGCACCTTATAAATACTGTCCGTATCAATGGACTCAATGACCGATGCAGCATTTACGTTACAAAACAGGGCTATTTTGCTTTTGATACTGTCATTGAGTGGTTTTTCGGTGCGGCAAACCAGTATATCGGGCTGAACACCATATTCCAGCATTGTCTTTACTGAATGTTGAGTAGGCTTGGTTTTTAGTTCTTTTGCTGCAGAGAGATAGGGGATAAGCGTCAGATGAACTACCACGCAACGATTGCCTAACTCCCAGCGAAGTTGTCTGATGGCTTCAATGTAAGGAAGGGATTCAATATCACCAACTGTGCCTCCAATTTCCGTAATTACAAAATCATATTTGTTTCCCTCGCCCAGCAGTTGAATGCTATGTTTTATCTCATCGGTAATATGTGGAATTACCTGAACTGTTTCTCCCAGGTAGTCACCTCTTCTTTCTTTTTCAATTACCGATTGATAAATTCTGCCTGTTGTTACATTATTGGCCTGCGAAGTGGGAGTGTTAAGAAATCTTTCATAATGACCAAGATCAAGATCGGTTTCAGCACCATCTTCCGTAACATAACACTCGCCATGCTCATAGGGATTTAATGTGCCGGGGTCGATATTGATATAAGGATCAAGTTTTTGTATAGTGGCAGTATATCCCCTTGCCTGAAGCAGCTTGGCAAGTGATGCGGAAATTATTCCTTTACCTAAAGATGAAGTAACTCCACCGGTTACAAAAATATAGCGGGTTTGGGATTCAACCGTGGACATGTTTTAAGGCTTCTTTTTGATAAGACTTTTTTCCGCATGCGAAAGTAAGAAAAGATTATCAAAAAGGCAGCAAATTAAAGCTTTTATTTTGTGGTTTATTACTCTTTATTCAGTCAATTGTTCATGTGATGTAAATCTGCCGGGACTGATTATAAAAAAAAGGGCTTTACACCCTTTTATAATAAAAAATCTATAGTGTCCTGTAAAACTTCCGAGATTTAGCTTCGCTTCCACCAACCCCCGCCCTTAAACACATCAGTATCTTTCATTCTGAAGGGAGCGAGGAACCGTAATCTCGGCGAAGCCAATCTCAATTCAAATTATTCCATCAATTTATTCTTACCGGACACTACTGATAAAAAATAAAATTTATGATAATGCTACTTACGCTTATCTTTTTCCTGCTCTATGTCTCTTTCAATGATTTTATCCTTAGGACCCGTATAACCACTTTTCAAATCAGGTTCAACCTGCTCTTCAATATTTTTTTCCGTAAGGGTTTTTTTCCGTTCTGCAAGTTTGGTTTTTCCATCTTTATCAAATTCCGTTTCTTCAACAACAACATCTTTTACAGTTTCTTTTTCCCTCGGCCAGAAACCACAGCCACCTGCTTTCTTTATAAAATAATAACCAAGGGCCAATGCTATTACAATTCCTGCTACTCCCAAAATTTCAAATCCGGTATATTTGTCAATATCCATAAGTATTATTTTTCTGGCAACTGCTATTAAAGCCACCAGCATTACTACCTCAACATGAATATCATGCTTCTTAAAATATACCTTGATGGTATCAAGCAACTCAATGCCAATAAGAACCAGCAGAAAAACACCGAACAGATCCATCAGTACATTCAAATCCATAATAAAGACTTCAGATTCTATTATACTCTTAAATACCATATAACCCAATTGAACAGTGGCTATCACAAGCAAAAGGGTCATTAAGCCTATGAGTGTCTTTATAATATATCTTTCGATCGTTTTTACCGTGTTATTTAACCGGGTTAAGCTTTTGCTCTCTTCCATGATTATAAATTTTAATCATTTGGATTAAAAAAATATTTTATATCTACCATTAAACGATTTATGTTATGTTTTTGTTTCAAAACACATAGCAACTGTATTTCGGATTTGTTTAATATAAAAAATGCCGGTAAATATTAGCCCGGCATTTTATTAAAATTAAATTAAACTCTTTATTCTGGTTATATTACCGGTAAATCTTCCTCAACCTCTTGTTCCACTATTCTTATTCTGTTAAGTAATTCTATCATATTCTCATGATCAAGAGTTTGCTTTCCCAGGCCTTCAGATACATTTAATATATTTTCAGTGTACTCCTGCTGAGGTTGTTCAATTTGTAAATTGATTTCAATTTGCTCTCCTCCGGTTAGTTCCAAAGGAAATTTTTTAGTAGTGAAATTAAATGAGCCTGCCTGGGCTCCGATACTTCCCAAAATCATTGCGGTTGTTAATATATTTTTTCTCATATCTATATAATTTTATTGAATTTTATAATGTTTATTATTTTATATTAAATTGTTAATCAGTTATATGGTTAAATTGTAATGCCTTATTTTTATTTAGACCAAATATAAATAAAGTTTCAGAGATATAAAAGTGAAAAAAATGAAAAAATTCTTTAATAAAATTGTTTAATTAAATTAGTATAAAAGTTAAACAAAATATATCAGCAAACGTTTTCTGTATCAAATTTGTTTAATGTGTAATTTTAATGACTTAAAGTATTTGAAAAAGGAAATAATTTTTCATTAAGAGACAGTTATTTTTACGATAATATGTTTCGGGTTTATTTTGACTTATTTTGAACAATATGCCGTTTTAAATGCTTTTGGTTATTATTAAAAAGAAAACACAAGATCACTTATGAAAATTTTAATTATCTACAGTAATCATCATACCCAAAATTTTAATCACCGTTTACTTGAAAGATTGAAGCAAAAGGCCCTTCAAACCGGAAATGAGCTGGTAGTGCGTGATTTGTACCAGATGAATTTTGATCCGGTATTGCGAACCCGTGATTTTGAGATGATATCATCGGGCAACCCACCTGAAGATATAAAAAAGGAACAGGACTTTATAAAGTGGGCCGACGTTTTGTTATTTATATACCCGGTTTGGTGGGGTGGAATGCCAGCAATAATGAAAGGGTATATTGATAAGGTTTTCTCATGGGGTTTTGCATATGGTTCTAATGGTAAGGGCCCTTATCCATTGCTTAATGATAAGAAAGCGGTCATTATGAATTCATTGGGTCAGTCAAAGTCAGATTATGAAAACGGAATGTTTCAGTCAATGGATGTTATTAATACCCAGGGAATATTTGGTTTTTGCGGAATAGAAATAATCAGGCAGTTTTATTTCACTTCCATTCATGGAATTTCAGAGGCTGAAATTGATAAATACTTTGAGGAGGCAGAAACAATTTTTGAAAAACTGCCTGTTTCTTCATGATACATTTATGAAATCTGATGTCAGATAAATATTCAGGCTTACGCAAGGCAAGTCTTTTAGTTGGCAGCACTTTAACAGTAATGGCTGGTGCAATTGTTGCTCCTGCCTTGCCTTTGATAAGCCGTGAATTTGCAGATGTAGCCGGAATTGAATTGTTAAGCCGGCTTGTTCTTACCTTGCCTGCTCTTTTCATGGGAATACTGGCACCTATTGCGGGTTATTTTACCGATAGGGTCGGGCGCAGGAAAGTTTTACTTTTTTCTCTTATTCTTTATGCGGTTGCCGGCACAACTGGTTTATATCTGCACAATCTTTACTGGATACTTGCAGGACGTGCTTTGCTGGGTATTGCGGTGGGAGGACTCATTACTGCAGTAATTACTCTGATTGGCGATTATTTTGAAGGAGAAGAGCGTAGCAGATTTATGGGTTTGCAAGCTGCATTTGCCGGTCTTGGCGGACTCATTTTTATTTCTCTCGGTGGAGTGCTTGCTGATATCAACTGGAGAATGCCTTTTGTGCTATATATTGTATCGCTCGTTTTATGGGTAATGTCATATGTATCGGTTAGTGAACCTCAGAAAAAAATTGAATCCACCCCAAAATCAGGAGCAGGTTCTTCTGTCAACAATGGAACAAAAATTCCTGGTATTATAATCTTTGTGTACATTATAACATTCTTTTCGGCCATTGTTTTTTACATGATACCCGTGCAGATGCCTTTTATGCTTAGCGACATTGAAGGTGTTACCAATGCACGGATAGGTTTTGCAATAGCATTTATGAACGTTGCTTCGGTTACAACATCTGTAAATTATGGCAGAGTGCGACGGAAATTCAGCTTTCCAGCCATCCTGTTTATGGTTTACATGCTGGTATTTGTGGGTTATATGGTCATAAGCCAGTCAGCAAATTATTATGTAATGATATTGGGTATAATTTTTTGCGGATTGGGATTTGGGCTTATGCTGCCCAATCTGAACTTATGGCTTATTTCTCTTGCTCCGCCTGATATGCGCGGCAGACTGGTGGGTTACCTGAATATGTTTCTGTTTTTGGGCATGTTTGCTTCTCCCATTGCTTTGCAGCCACTGGTTAAGGCCAGTAATATACATCAAACCTTTTTCATTATCGGGCTTGTAATTTTTTTTACGGGAATTTTCTTCTTGTTTTACGAATTAAGGAACCGAAAATTATCAACGGTCAAAGAATAATGGCCTTCCTCTGAAATTTTCCGAAAAACTGCCATGATCAAAAACCAGTTCTCCGTTTATAAATGTATGCGTGGGAGTTGTGCCAAAGGTATGGTTTTCAAAAGGAGACCATCCGCATTTGTATAGTAAATTGCTTTTGGAAACTGTATATTTTTTTGAAGGAGACAACAAAACCAGGTCGGCAAAGTAACCTTCGCGGATAAAGCCTCTTTGAGAAACTTTAAATGCCATTGCAGGGTTATGACACATCCAGCTTACCAATTGATGCATAGGAATATTTCTTTCCAGGCATGCATCGGCCATGGCCTGCAAAGAGTGTTGTACAAGGGGGCCACCGGAGGGTGCAGATAAATATGGGTTTTGTTTCTCTTCCTGCAGGTGTGGAGCATGGTCTGTTGCAACAACATCAAGAATATTGTCCCTCAATGCCATCCAGAGAGCTTCCCTGTCAGATTTTTGTTTAACTGCAGGATTCCATTTTATGAAATTGCCTTTTGTATGATAATCCTCTTCAGTGAACCATAAATGGTGAATGCAAACTTCGCCGGTAATATGCTTTTTGGATAATGGGGTTTCATTGCTGAATAGTGAAATCTCATCTGCTGTAGAAAGATGAAGTACATGCAAACGGGTTTTGTGCTTTAATGCCAGGTCCACTGCCCTTTTTGATGATAAAAAACATGCCTGATGATTTCGTATTTGTGGGTGATGCCATGGCCGGATGTTGTCTCCGTATTTATCTTTGAATATCTTCAGATTTTCTTTAATTGTTGATTCATCTTCGCAATGGGTTGCTACAAGTGTTTTTGCATGTATGAATATATCTTCCAGGGCTTTCTGATCGTCCACAAGCATATTGCCGGTAGATGAACCCATAAATACTTTTATACCACATACCCTGGCAGGATCAATTTTTTCCAGTTCAGCTAAATTATCATTGGTTGCACCCATGTAAAAGGAATAATTGGCAAAGCTGTTTTTTACAGCGATACTGAATTTTTGTTCCAGATTTTCCAGGTTGGTGGCCTGAGGGAGGGTATTGGGCATTTCCATAAAGGAAGTTATCCCACCTGCAACAGCAGCTCTTGATTCCGTTAAAATCTCAGCTTTATGTGTGAGGCCGGGTTCACGAAAATGTACCTGGTCATCAATGATGCCGGGTATGAGCCACGAACCATTAGCATCAATAAGATTTATGTTTCCCAGTGAAGAAATATCCGGGGCGGTCTCAAATACCCGGTCAATCAGGTCATCTGCAATGAGGACACTTCCTTTAAAAATACGTCCTTCATTTACGATTTGTGCATTCGTAATGAGAGTTTTTGATGGCATAAGAAAATTACTTTAAAAATGGAGAAGATGGGTTAAACATTGCTACCCTCAAATTTCTTGTATCTTCCAAGAATACCGCGCATGCGTAAAGTAATAACTCCCAGAACGGCTTCTTTGAAAATACCTTTACTCATTTTGGATACACCACTGGTACGGTCGGTGAAAATAATAGATATTTCCTTTATTTTGAAGCCCAGCTTCCAGGTGATATATTTCATTTCAATCTGAAATGCATAACCGGTAAAGTTGATCTTATCAAGATTGATTGCTTCAAGTACTCTGCGATTATAGCATTTAAATCCGGCGGTGGTGTCCCTTACTTTCATCCTGGTAATCATGCGCACATAGGTCGAAGCATAATACGACATGAGCACTCTTCCCATGGGCCAGTTTACCACATTAACACCATTAATATAACGTGAGCCGATGGCAAGGTCATAGCCTTCAACGGCGCAGGCATTATATAACTTTATCAGGTCATCGGGGTTATGTGAAAAATCGGCATCCATCTCAAAAATGTATTCATATCCTTTTTTCAATGCCCATTTAAACCCAAAGATATAGGCAGTACCCAGTCCAAGTTTGCCTTTGCGTGTTTCCAGGAAAAGCCTTTTTGAAAACTCGGGTAACAGTTTTTGTACGATTTCGGCGGTACCATCAGGTGAGTTGTCATCAATAACAAGGATATGAAATGGCTTTTCAAGAGAAAAAATTCTCCGGATAATATTTTCAATATTCTCCTTTTCCTTGTAAGTAGGGATGATGATTAAACTGTCTGCCACTAATTTTTTCTTTTAGAATAGAATTGAGTCCTTCTGTAAAACCGCTTTTTAATCAAATCATTACAAATTCAAAGATATACTACATAGCTTGCCTGATAGAAGGCCAAAATTAAGGTTTTGTTTTTAAAAACAGAAAAAAATTAAAAATTATTATGTCTTATGATTACATAGGTTAGAGGAGGGATATACTTTTCAGGATATTTATGTTTTTACAAAACTCCAATTAACTTGATTTTATTTTTGAACTTTCATACCAGGATATCGGTTTGTTATACATTAAAACAAGGTTATCAGATTTCGAATAAAAACCATATAAAGTATAATGAAAAATATTATGATTGTTGGTGCCAGTTCAGGAATAGGTCTTGATTTGGCACAAAGATTAAGCAAAACAAATAATTATCAGATTTTTGCACTAAGTCGCAGCCGTGGTGATTTACCCGAAAATGACAATATACACTGGAAGTCATTTGACGTGACGAAAGATGATCCCGATATGGATTTTCTTCCTGAAAAACTGGATGGAATGGTTTACTGCCCGGGTAGTATAAATCTGAAACCAATAAGAGGGTTGAAGTCTTCAGATGTAATTGAAGAATTTGAGCTCAATGCATTGGGAGCCTTTAAAGTGTTTCAGTCGGTTCTGAAAAAATTAAAAGCGGCATCTTCTGCATCTGTTGTTTTTTTTAGTACTGTGGCAGTTCAGCAGGGAATGCCCTACCATGCTTCCATAAGCATGGCCAAAGGTGCAATTGAAGGCTTAACCCGGTCACTGGCTGCCGAACTTGCTCCCGGTATTAGAGTTAATGCAATTGCCCCTTCACTAACTGATACTCCTTTGGCAGGCAGACTATTGAGCAGCGATGACCGGAAACAGTCTTCTGCACAACGTCATCCCCTGAAAAGGGTCGGAAACCCATCAGATATTGCTTCAATGGCAGCATTTCTTTTAAGCGATGAAGCCGGCTGGATAACAGGTCAGATAATAGGTGTGGATGGAGGAATGAGTTCATTAAAAGTATAAATGACAAGGGGTTTGAATTCATTTATTTGATATATTTGATTTTCTTTAGAATATTTTAATTGCTTAAGATTTTATTCGAATGAAACCCCGCATCAAAATCATTCTTTTATCTGCATTTACCCTTTTTTTTATTTCCTGCATGAATAAAGAAAAACATAAGTCGGTTCAGATTGACCATAATCCCGATTTCCCATCTTCTTTTGTTGAAAAACGCAACATAGAAGTAATGTTACCTCCGGGTTACCCTGAAAAAAACAAATCCTATGATGTATTGTACATACATGACGGACAAAATGTTTTTAATCCTGAAACTTCTTACGGTGGAGTTGCATGGGAGTTGGATAGTGTTATGGTTTCTCTGCTAAAAGAGCAAGAAATCCGGCCTGTAATTGTTGTGGCAATATGGAATACCCCCATGCGTATGCAGGAATACATGCCGGCAAAACCACAGGAACTCGTAAATAAAAAAGCTGTCCGTAAAGGTTGGGAGGGTGAAATCCTGTCTGACAATTATCTCAGATTTATAGTAGATGAATTAAAGCCGTTTATTGACAGTGCTTATAACACGAATTCCGGGCAGGCACATACTTTTATTATGGGTTCCAGTATGGGTGGCTTAATTTCACTCTATGCACTTTGTGAGTACCCTGAGACATTTGCGGGTGCGGCATGTCTCTCCACTCACTGGCCTGCACTTGACGGTGTTTTTCTTCAATATGTTAAAAAAAATTTACCTGATCCGGGCAATCATCTTATTTATTTTGACTTTGGCACCAAAACACTTGATGCCGGATATGAAAACTACCAGGTTAAGGTAGATTCCATCATGAAAGCAAAAGGATATCAATCAAATGAGGAATGGATTACACGAAAGTTCGAAGGAGCCGATCACTCAGAAAAAGCCTGGAAAGAACGGGTGCATATTCCTTTGCTTTTCCTCTTTGGACGGGAGAAGTAAATCAAAAATAAAGTTATAAAAATCAGTACGCTAGTTTTTTTGGGGGATTTTACTGATTCCGATTTTGCCCTCTAAAGCAACATTTCTCTTTTCTTTCTTGTTATTTAGACCCTTTTTAAATTAGCCTTTGTAAATGTTAAACAGGGTTTGAACCATCCCAAAATGTTAAAAAATGTTTATTTTCGTCTGCCAACATATGTCAGTCAAAGTGCTTTTTTACACAAACTTTCCATACAGAAAATCAATTATATATTTTACCAATAAAACCAATTCACTATGAAAACCAATGTATTAAGAATTACAGGAGTATTCATTTTTCTTGTTATCCTGTTTTACCAGGCCGGGGCACAACGTGATCCTATGCGTTATGGCCGGATAGATGACAAATACTTTAAAATGACGCAGTATGATGCGGATACAACTGCTAAAGCCTTAATTTTAGGAGATTATGGTGTAGTTGAAATTTTATATGACAGAAATGAGGGCTTTCAAAGGCATTATACCAGGCACATGAGGGTTAAAATATTTGATCGTGATGCTCTTGATATGGCAAATTTCAGAATTCCGCTCTATTCATCGGGCTCTAGCAGGGAGAGACTGGTTAGTCTGAAAGGTGTCATTTTTACTCCCGAGAATAACAGGGTAAACCGCACCAGATTTAACAGAAGGGACAGCTATGAAGAGGAGGTACATGAAAACCTGAAAACCGTCAATTTTACCTTGCCTGATGTCAGAGAAGGCAGTGTATTTGATGTAGAGTATACAATTGTGTCTCCTTTCCTTGACATACTTCCCATGTGGTTTTTTCAAAATGATTATCCCACAGTATTCAGTGAATACCGTATGTATATTCCGGAATATTTCTTTTATCGTCCGATGATGGGAGGCTATTTATCATTGGATGAACGTCAGAATGATTCAAGACAAAGGAGATTTACGGTAGAATGGGAAGAGACGCATGTAATGGGAAGAGTAACAAAGCATTCGGCCAATGTGGAATACATGGAAAACATTACCATACTAAGAGTAAACAATGCACCTGCGTTTAATCGTGAGCCTTACATGAATGCTTCCATCAATTATCTGTCAAAATTAGAACATGAACTTGTAAACTTCCGATGGCCTTATGGTCGAATGAGAGATTTCAGCAGTACATGGCCTCAGTTGAGCAAGCAGTTGATGGATTCTGAAAATTTTGGCAGACAGCTTAACAGATCAGGCTTTCTCAGGGAAGAAGTAAGCCGGATAATGGAAAATTATTCTGATCCCAAAGAAAGAATGGTAGCAGCATTTCAACTTATACAGTCTGAAATGACATGGAACGAACGAAATGCCATTTATACCAGCAGAAATCTTCGCAGAATATGGGATGATAAACATGGCAACAGTGCAGATATCAATCTGATGCTTGTTTTGTTGTTGAAGGAAATGGATATTGATGCAGAACCTGTAATACTAAGCACAAGATCTCATGGTATGGTAAATCCTGCTCAAATCATGCTGCAAAGCTTTAATTATGTGGTTGCCTGGGCAAAGATTGGTGACAATGAATATGTTATGGATGCAACTGAAAAACATGTACCTTATTATCTTTTACCCACAAGGTGTATCAATGGACAGGGCAGGCTGGTCTCCGAAACCCATGGCCGTTGGATAGATTTGGAAGCACATGCTGATAATTTTATTCATACAATTTCAAACGTAAATGTAAAACCATGTGGTTCAGTTCAAACTAACCTGATAAGACATAAGCAAAACTACACCCGACTTCAACTTGAGCAGGACTTAAGAGATGTAAACCGTGAGGAAGATTTTCTGGATAGATTTGAAGCAGATCATCCGGGAATGGAAATACTCAATTTTGAGTTGGCAAACAAGGATGATTGGTCAGTTCCGTTGATTGCACATTATGAATTCGAAATTCCGGAAATGGATAACACTCCAAGAGATGTATTATACATCAATCCTTTGTTAGTAGACCAGACATTGAATAATCCATTCAATACGGAGGAACGTCTTTTCCCGGTTGATTTTATATTCCCCATAAAAAGGTCATTTGAAATTACAGTGCATATACCTGAGGGTTATGAAGTTGAAGAACTTCCCCGCAACTCCACTTTCAATATACCGGGCAGAGGCGGAAGATATGTGAGCAGATTTACTTTGAACGATGATAATACGGTCAAGGTAAGTGTGGAAATGGAATTACTGAAAGCCTTGTTTGTTGCAGATGAGTATCAGAGGCTACGTAATTTCTTTGCAAGAATTGTAGAGGAACAAGCCAGACCAATTGTTCTGAAAAAAGTGTCCTAAAAAATTTGCTATGATTAAAAAATTCAATCTCCTCATGAAAAGGGGATTACCATATATTCTAACGGCAGTTTTATGTTTTCTGTCTTTTTCCCTGAAAGCAGATTTTGCAGCATCGCTCATCCCCCGACCTTTGCTTGAAGATGCGAACAGTGTTTACAGGGTCAATGAAATGGCAATTGTTTTTGACGGACCTGAAAGTTTTACTATGCGAAGGAATGTGGTCATTACCATATTAAATGAAAACGGGAAGGGACCCGATATTCTGGCTATTCAATATGATGGAAATTCATCTCCACGATTTATCAGCGGTGAAATTTTTGATGCACAAGGCAGAAGCATTACACGTATACGCAGAAGAGATCTGATTGATCAAAGTAATGTTTCAGGGTTTTCTTTATATGAAGACAACAGAATTATGGGATATATTCCGCATATTTCTTCATATCCCTACACTGTAAGATATGAATATGAAGTAAGATATAATCGCGGGATGTATTATGCAATGACTTTTTTGCCGCAAATGGCATATAACAGGAGCACCCAGAAAGCATCTCTGAGTATTGAGTATCCTCAAAATATGGAATTAAACTACATGGAGTTTAATCTTGACGGCGTTAATAGTAATAAGGACAATAACAGAGGCAGGCTAAAGGTTACCTGGGATTTTAACAATCTTCACGCAATAAGAAGGGAGCATTTGTCGCCGGCATTGAGGTATATTTCGCCTGGTATTATGTTCGCTCCTGATCGGTTTGTTTTTGACGGGTATGCCGGCAGTAATACTTCCTGGGAGGAGTTTGGCAAATGGGTATGGTCACTCAATGAAGGCCGGGATAACTTGCCCCGGGAAAGAGTTGAACAACTCAATGACATGGTAAGTGGCATGGAAAGCGACAAGGAAAAGGTAAAGGCAATTTATGAATTTCTCCAGTCAAGAACCCGTTATGTGAATATTGCTTTGGGAATAGGTGGGATGCAACCTTTTGATGCGCAAACAGTAGATCGGACGGGCTATGGCGATTGTAAAGCACTGACAAACTACATGATGGCAATGTTACGGGCTGTAGGTATTGAATCCTATTATACCCTGGTAAGAGCAGGAGTGGGATCATACGGATTTGTTGAAGAGTTTTCCTCTAATCAGTTCAACCATGTAATTTTATCTGTACCCCTTAAAAATGATACCATCTGGCTTGAATGTACTGATCAAAATCTTCCATTTAACCACCTGGGCGATTTTACAGATAACAGACCTGTTCTGTTAATTCGTGAAGATGGAGGAAAACTTATCAGAACACCTGCCTACAACCGGGATGAAAATATAAATAATTCTTTTACAACTGTAATTCTTGATAACCGGGGAAATGGGTCCGGCGCTATACGGATGGATTTTGGCGGTATCTATTTTGTGGATTACATGCGTACATTGCGAATTTCTGAAGAAGATCAGCAGAGGTGGCTTTACAGAAACATCCAATTGCCTAATTATACCATTGACAGTCATCAAATTACGCAATCAGTAGATGATAATCCCATAGCAACGATACAAATGGATGTTCAACTCAGATCATATGCTTCCGTAACCGGGCAGCGTATGTTTGTTCCTTTGAATCTGATAACTGCGCACCGTTCAACACCACCCAGAATCAGGAACAGGCAAAATCCTTTTGTGCTTAATTTTGACAGGTGTATTTCAGATACCATTGTTTTTATAATTCCCGATAGGTTTGAGCTGGAGTCTCAACTCTCTGAACATGCATTTGAGACGGAGTTTGGTACATTTCAAACTGAATTTATAGTTAAGGATAATGAAATATGGTATATCAGACGTCTGCAAACCAATAAAGGGAATTTCCCTCCCGAAAAGTACCAGGACTTTTTCAGATTTTACCAAAACGTGGCAAGAGCAGATGGCCAAAGCCTTACTTTAGTAAGGAGATAGAATTAGGAGAAATGTTCTTAAATATGTAACTTTAATTTTTGTCAATTTTTTCAAAAGAAAATCATTAAAAATAAGATCGCTATGAAAAATCTTTTCAAAACCAATGAAATTAAAGGCTACATCTTTATCCGTTTAATACTGGGATACGTATTTCTGGTTGCGGGTTTGCAAAAATTCATTTTTCCTGATGCAATGGGTCCGGGAAGATTTCTGGACATGGGATTTCCATGGCCGACCTTTACAGCATATTTTGTAGGATTTTTTGAAACAATCGGGGGCTTGCTGATACTGTTTGGGCTGGCATCGCGCCTGGCTGCAATACCACTTGTCATTACAATGCTGGTTGCAATTATAACCACCAAGTTTCCTCAGTTATCTGATGGCTTCTGGGGCTTTGCCCACTCAGCAAGGCTTGACATATCCATGCTGCTTACTGCATTGTTTGTGTTGGTAAACGGTTCTGATAAAAACTCACTGGATAATAAATTCTTCGGGAAGTAACTGATAGATAAATGCTACTGCCTGTTATTGTAAAAGAATCCCCATTACAGGGGATTTTTTTATAGCGATAGTATGCATAATTTTGCGTAAATTTAAGTAAACGATGAAAGATATAATTATTTCCGGAAGGATGAAAATGGCAGATATCATCAGCCATGACAAACGTGCGCTGGTTTTACTTCCTCGTTTTGGTATTGAGATGGGAGTTGGTGATAAATCTGTTAAAGATATTTGCAATCAGAAAGAAATCGATACTGATTTTTTCCTGCTTATGGTCAATGTTTTTCTTAACGCAAATTATTTTCCTGACCGCAAGTTGAAAAGTGTGGATGTGGATATGCTACTGCTTTATCTTGAGAATTCACATAAATATTACCTTGAGGAAAAGATCCCTTATCTTGAGAGTTTAATTGAAGAATTTAAAAAAACTGTTGATCATCCTGCCACCGAGCAGCTTGATAAATTTTTCAAACAATATATCATAGAGGTAAAGGACCATCTCGCCTACGAGGACCACACTGCCTTTCCGTATGTTGCTGCCCTGTCAGAGCAAATTAAGAAAAATAATCCTGATATATCAGCTGTAGATTATCATATTGGTGTATTTGAAGAAAGGCATGATAATATTGAAGAAAAACTATCTGACCTTAAAAGTTTGTTAATAAAGTACTTTCCACCATCAAACGACAGGTATATCCGCATCAGGATTCTAAATGAACTTATGGATTTTGAGGAAGATCTTATCAATCATGCCCGTATTGAAGACAAGGTACTGATTCCCATTGTAGAACATTTGGAGCAAAAAGTTAATTAAAGATCTGGAATGTCAAAAAGTATAATAGTAGCAGAACAATCGGAAATTATAAGAAAGGGATTGGTTTATCTGGTTGAGGCCCTGGGGTTGTTCAGAACCATCAGGGAGGTAGCATGTGCTTCTGCTTTGGACGAAAATATAGAGCGTTTCCAACCGGATGTTTTGATTTTAAATCCCTCAATGGTTAGTGGTAATACTCTGGAGGTACTTAAAGAGAAACAAAACGGGGAAATAAAAATTGCTGCTATTGTTTATGCTTTATTTGATGATGAACTTATGGGTCTTTTTGATGATGTGATTATGGTGAGTGATACCCGTCAGAAGATACAGAAAAAGATTAACGCATTACTTGACAAAACACCTGCTAAAAAAAATCAAAAACCGGAAGAAACCCTTTCTGTAAGAGAGCTCGATGTCCTTAAGTTACTGGTAAAGGGAATGAGCAACAAAGAAATCTCAGATAAACTGTTCATTTCCATCCATACGGTTATTTCGCACCGGAAAAATATTACACAGAAATTAAACATTAAATCCGTAGCCGGTCTTACCGTGTATGCCATTCTCAATGAAATTATTTCAATGGATGAAGTGCAATAACTGAAGCTGCTTATAATCATGTCAAGACTACAGTAATTAACTTTGTGAACATTTCTAAAAAATTTTATTAAGGCGCTAAAATCACTCCCCAATTCAATAAATATTTATAGTTTTGCATCAGTCAAAACACAAGCTGTCATGAATAAACCTTTTATGGAACTTACCAGAGGCTTTCCGGTATGTTTTATCCTTTTTCCGTCAGACATCCCTGACAAAGATTTATGTACTGCTTAACACCGGGGATTCTCCCCGTTTCCCCATCTTCTATTCTCATACAAAAAACATTCGCATAATAGAATTTTTGCTTTTGCAGAATTTATTATTTAAGAATATTTAAAACATAAAATTAGATCGAAATGAAAAAATTATCAGTTATTGCATTCGGTGGCAATGCATTGTTAAGAGGCGACCAGGCAGGAACTATTGACGAACAGGAGCAAAATGTATTTGACACCTGTCAGCACCTGGTTGGATTGATTAAAAAAGGATACGATATTGTAATCGGACATGGTAACGGGCCCCAGGTTGGTACTGTAATGCTGCAACATGAAGCCGGAAATAAAATTTACGATTTACCCAAGCAGCCCATTGATTTTTGTGTAGCTGAAACCCAGGGTTCCATTGGTTTTATGATAGAACAACAAATGCGCAATGTGCTTGCCGAACATGGAATAGAACGCAACATTGTTACACTGGTAACCCAGGTTGTTGTAGATAAAAATGATCCTGCATTTGAGAATCCCACAAAACCTGTCGGACCTTTTTATACACTGGAAGAAGCTGAACAGCTAAAAAAAGATAAGGGCTGGGTCTTCCATGAAGATCCTCGTAAAAGAGGCTGGAGAAGAGTGGTGGCATCTCCCAGACCAGTTGAAATTCCTAACTGGAAAGCAGTTGAAAAACTAGCCCGTGAAGGAAGTATTGTAATTACTGTGGGTGGCGGAGGAATACCTGCCTATATTGATGAAAAAGGAAAAATGGTTGGTATTGATGCTGTTATTGATAAAGATCTTGCTTCATCGCTGCTGGCCAACAGGATCAAGGCAGATGAGTTTTTTATCCTAACGGATGTACCCAATGTTTTTATCAATTTCCATAAACCCGGAGAACAAAAGCTGGAAAGAGTCTCTGTGCCTGATATCAAAAAGCATCTTTCGGATGGACAGTTTACCGAAGGTAGCATGGCACCAAAGGTAAGGGCTTGTATCGAGTTTGTAGAAGGTGGCGGCAAGGAGGCGATCATTACCGAAGCAGCTGAACTGGAAAATGACAATGCGGGAACGGTGATTTATGGGTAAACTCTGTTAAGTGATTTAGGATTTATGATTTAGGATTTAGGATTTAGGATTTATGATTTAGGATTTCAGATTTCTGAGTTAATGTCCTATAGTTAAGCAATTGAATCATTATTGAAAAAAACTTAGAAACACCAGTGTGAAATTTTAATCATAAAAAATCTGCGTTGCTTTGCATCTGCGTTATCCGCGTTCCATTATAACAGACTTTAACTAAACGAAATTATATTTATGAATATCAACTTATCAATCCAGAATCGTCTTGTACCATTGGGAGTTCAACTTTGCACATTTAACTTAAGAACCTAGTCCCGAATTGCCTTCGGTTCTCGGGATCTCCGCTTCAATAACTCAATAACCCAATAACCAATTAAATCAATCATTAAGAACATTTTAATTCAATTTTCAAACCTTAAAATATACTAAACTATGGCATTCAATCTTAGAAACAGAAGTTTTTTGAAATTACTGGATTTTACTCCCCAGGAGATTAAATTTTTACTGAATCTTTCACTGGATCTGAAAAAGGCCAAATATGGCGGTTATGAGCAACCACGGCTAAATGGTAAAAACATTGCGCTGATTTTTGAAAAGGATAGTACGCGAACCCGTTGCGCTTTTGAGGTAGCAGCTTTTGACCAGGGTGCAAGAGTAACTTATCTGGGCCCCACCGGTAGTCAGATAGGAAAAAAGGAATCTATGAAAGATACTGCCCGTGTATTGGGCCGCATGTATGATGGTATTGAATACCGAGGATTTGCACAAACCATTGTTGAGGAATTGGCTGAGTATTCAAATGTTCCCGTATGGAACGGTTTAACAAATGAATTTCATCCTACCCAGATTCTGGCAGATTTTCTCACCATGATGGAGCATTGCGACAAGCCTTTGCATCAGGTTAAATTCTGTTACCTGGGCGATGCACGAAATAATATGGGTAACTCTTTGCTGGTAGGTGCCGCAAAAATGGGAATGGACTTTCGCGCAGCAGCACCCAAATCGGTGCAACCCAGCGAAGAACTGGTGTCACAATGCCGTGAGATTGCCAAAGAATCCGGTGCCAAAATAACAATTACCGAAGATGTGGCTGAAGCAGTTAAAGATTGCGATTTCCTTTATACTGATGTTTGGGTTTCAATGGGCGAGCCCGATCATGTGTGGGAAGAGCGTATCAAATTGCTGAAGCCCTACCAGGTGAATATGGATGTGGTTAAAAAAACCGGAAACCCCAAGGTGAAATTCCTGCACTGTCTGCCGGCATTCCACAACCGTGAAACTACAATTGGTGAAGAAATTTATCAGAAGTTTGGTCTTGATGGTATGGAAGTGGTTGAAGGTGTTTTTGAGTCAGAACACTCTGTGGTATTTGATCAGGCAGAAAACCGCCTGCACACCATTAAAGCTGTAATGGTTGCCACTTTAGGTGCTTAAAACCATAAAATCAAATCTCAAAAAAAAGATTGGCCCGATACATTTCAGGCCAATCTTTTTTTTTGATAAACTTAGAATATCAGGTAGATTCAATGGCTTTTTCCAGCGATGCATCTTTGGTGTAAAACCTTCCCCACTTGCTTTCAGGATCGCGGGAAGTTAGCAGCGAGACCACTATCAATACAATAATTGAAGCGGATGCAGCCGGCAGGATAATATATTGTTCATTCAGAAGCTGATATCCAAGGGTAGCTACCATAATAGAATTGGTAATTGTGATGATGAGCGTCACTCCCATACCTGTAGCTATAGAGGCAACTCCACCATAAACCGTAACTCGTTTCCATAGGAATGCTGCCAGCAGGGCAGGGGTGAGGCCTGCTCCCACCATTGTATAGGCAGTCAATGCCATGGCAAGTATGGTTACGAATTGGGTTAGCAGCAAGTAAGCAACAACTCCGAGCAAAATAACCATTATACGCTGTACCAGGATAATTTTCTTGCTGGAAGCTTCCGGGTTGATAAAGCGTTGGTAAATATCGCGTGTCAGATTGGTTGATGGCGTAAGCAAAAAGCTGTTACCGGTTGAGGTAATAATAGCTATCGATGCGCACAACAGTAATAAGCCCGCCCAAACAGGTAGTCCTACTTCAGTGCTGTAGCGTGCTGTATGTAATATGACCCTTTCGGCTTCTGCAGCTGCCAGGAAAAGATCTGAATCAACAGGCAAAGCATTGAAATGGCTAAAAGCAAGAATTGCAACGCTGGCTAAAGCCGTGCTAACAATAATGGTTCCTATTACCCACCAGACTACTGCAGACTTGGCTGCTTTTTCACTTTTGGCAGAAAAGAATTTTTGATACATGTTTGATTCGCCTAACAATAGAAAAAGGGTTGGCAAGAATATCCCCATTGCCCAAAAGAAGTTTTCTTCACCTAAAAATGTAAAGTGACTTGCAGGCACGGTAGCTGTAAGATGCTCTGAACCACCTATGTTTAGGTAAATTACAGGTACGGCAATAATAACTGCAATGGTAATTATTGCTCCGTTAATTACATCTACTGAAACTATTGACAGCATTCCGGCAAATGCGGTAAAAAGAACAATAAAGCCTGCCGTCAACAAAACTCCTTGCCATTCGGGAATTCCGGCCACGAGGTTTAGTATAAAGCCACCACCCCTGAACTGATAACCAACAATGGTTGTGTAGGCAATAACAATAACAATACTACCCAGTATGCGCGCCCACTTATTGTAACGCAATTCCAAAATATCCGGAACGGTAAACTCTGCTATGCGCCTTACTTTTCCTGCAAGAAAGAACACAAGAATGATTCCTAACCAGCCTCCTGCTGCCATCCATAATGATGAAAGCCCTACATTAGCAGCCAATCCGGCACCGGCGAGCAAACTTCCCGATCCCATCCAGGTACATAACAACGTGCCTACCAATTTTGCAGTCGATACCTTTCGACCGGCTACCATAAAATCTTCCTGGCTTTTTACCATGAAGCTTTTCCAGATGGAGATAGACATTAAAATAACAAGATAGCCAATAACAACCCACAGAAATATCATTTTTTAAAGGATTTGCGGAGCTTTTTAGATATACTCCCGGTTAGTATTATTTTTATTTGACCTGGCAAAAGGTTGCAAAGTAAAGTAAAATTTAAAAAATTGCCTCAATGAAATCAAAAAAAAACCTGCAAAAGTTTCATTTTGCAGGTTTCTATTTTGTAAAAATGAGTATGTGAAGGTGGTATTCATGTTATTCATTCAGGAGCTTTTTTAATCAAAGTGTTATTCATTAAATTTTGCTCTGCGGGTTTCAATAATGATTACACCTTCAATTTCATCAGGGGTTTTTCCATATTTCTCAGCAGCTGATGCATCTTTTAATACTGTAATATTTAAAATGTCCTTTGGTGGAATTTTGTGAACATGTTTTTCCATAAGTTCCATCCCATCAACAATGTAAAGAATTCTTCCGGCAGGAAAATCCTGGGTGGATGTTTCAGTTTTACTTTTTTCTGAAGGATCGGTAATTTCAATGAAAAGGTCTTTACTTCTGCCGGGCCTGTAGATATAAACCGAAGCTATTTCATCTGCCGATAGGTTACCTGATTCTTTTCCCATGGGAATAACCTTACCATCGTGCATTATAAAAAATACATTTGATGTTTCATCTGCATCAAATTTGATGTCGCCAAAAAGCTGTGCTGTAATTGTGATCGTTTCCCTTTCCCGATCCTGGAGAATCTCCTGGAAACGCTGGTTTTGATTTTGGCCGATGACAGGAGATATACCGGTAAATAAAATTATTGCAACTGATGCAATTATAAAACAGTTGACAATCCTTCCAGAGTAGGTTTTCATTTTGATGGTTTTAGTTATTAATATATCAGTTAATTTTCCTGAAGCTCATTCTCCAATTCTTTAAAGAGTTCTTCCAGGTTCAGGTTTTCAAAAACTTCCTTCAGCGTTGGGCCGATTATTTCAAGCGATTTTCCCACTTCTTCCATAATAATACCCAGGTTGTTTCCCAGCTCTGACCAGTCAAAGTTATTCAATTCTTCAAAAACTTTCTGTAACTCTTTTGAAACTTCTTCAATTTCTGACTTAAACTGCTCATCACCAATTTTTTGATTCATATACTGAAGAGCTTTGCGTATTTCTTCCCTGGCCTGTTGCATTTCTGCTCTGAACTCTTCATTGTTCATCTCAGCTTTTACTTCGGCCAGAGCCTGGCGGATTTCTTCACGAGCCTGGTGCAATTCTTTTTTTATTTCTTCGGAGTTCAGTTCAGCCCTTACTTCCCCAATTGCATCACGAATGGCAATACGGGCCTCTTCCATGGCTTTGCGGATCTCTTCTTTATCTTCATCCGAGAGTTCTTGCCATTGCACTGTTGTTCCATTTTCAAGTACAATTCGTTTGGGTTCATCGGGAGGCGTTACCTGCTCAGTAGTTTGGCCGGCATTTAATACGATAGCATTATCAGCTTGCAGGTTTTGAGCTGCCGGGAAATCATTTGCATCAGCCAGAGTTAAAAATGAAGGCGGGTTAAACCATGCAAGAGAAATACTTGCTGCTGCAATCACAACGATGGCTGCGATTTTTTGTCCGGGTTTAAAATTTCTTGTTTTCATGTGCATAATATTTTTAATTCGAATAAATAATGAATTTTGCGAAGAACTTGCCGCAAGGGCCGGTTGCAGGACTTTCTTACGGTTTTCTTCAAGGTTTATAAGCGTTTGTGCATAATTCAGAGGGCTGTTGGTTTGTTTTACCACCCACTCGTCAACCTTGGCTTCCCTTTGAATACGCAAATTCCGGGAAATCCACCATGTACAGGGATGATAAAAAAACAGAATTTCAAATATGTATTGCAAAGCATTAATATAGTGGTCTTTACAGCGAATATGATAAAGCTCATGCAAAAGTATCTCTTCTACTTCCCTGATGGTGAGTGAGGCAGAAACGGCTAAAGGAAATAAGATTACAGGTTTGAAAAATCCGGCAACTATAGGTATGGTAACATTAGGAGAGAGGTATACCTTCACTTTTTGGCTTCCTAATGTTTTATCAGAAATCTTTTGTATGCTCTGCAGCCAGTCCTGAGGAGGACTTTTAAGCTGTTTTCTTTTCAGCTGGAACAACTTACTATAGGACAGAATGAAATAAATGGATAAAAAAACTATTCCTGCCCAGTAAATCCAGAAAATATATGGGGTATAAGATTCAAAGAATTGTGACAAATGATTACTTTCTCTTGGCAACAGATACAACGAGCTTAATGTCTCAATGCTTTGAAGCTCCATTCCTTCAAACTCCAGAAAAGCGATACGTTCAACATTTTTATAAATTTCATATTGTTTGAAAAAAGTAATAAGAAAAACAACCGGGATAGTAAGCATGGTAAAAATACTCAGGTTTTGACGGACCAATGCCGGAGCCTTGCGAGCAAAAAACATGGAAATTTTCCATAATGCGGCAATTATAAGAATCTGCCAGAAGGAATGCAGCACACTCCATGCAAGCGCATTGATAAACGGTTCGGGTATGTATTGGATTACACTCATGATTTCTTATCTTCAAATTGTTTGAGGAATTCCTTTATTTCATCAATTTCATTCTGAGATAATTCTTTTTTATCGAGAGCGCCCATCACAAGCCGGCTTTCATCCCCTTTAAAAAGACCATTAAGCATTTTATTTAGAAAGTTTTCCTGGGTTTTCTCACGACTTAAAATGGGCTTGTAAATGTGAGTTCTGTTTGATGTGTTCCTTTCCAATAAACCCTTCTCTGTCATAATTTGCATGATCTTCAGAGTGGTTGTATAACCGGTATCTTTTACTTTTTCAAGCACCTCATGAACTTCACGAACTGTGGCATTGCCTTTATGCCATAATATTTGAAGGATTTCCAGTTCGCTTTCCGTAGGATTATATTTTTTGGTGGTCATAGATGTACGATAATTTTCGTAGCAAATATAATACGAAGAATTTCGTAATACAAATTTTTTTGGAAAAAAATTCATAAAAAAAGCCCAGGCATCTGTTTATCTGATGACTAGGCTTAAAATGATACTGTAAAATATCAATAAATTTTACTCAGTAAGGTATAACTTTCCAATCTGCCTCTGCTGTTATATGATTCGCTTCTAACTGTACCAACGCCTTCGGCCCAGTAATCAATACTTGTCATTGTAATTCTGTGTGATATGCCCATAGTTCGGGATTCGGTGTGCATTTCTGAAGTTATTTTGAAAGCTTCGAAAGTACCTGCAGGTGTTGTTATAGTTTCCATGCCTTCAATTTTACGGTCGCGGATTGTGAAAGTCATTTCAGTCAATTTCATACCACCTGAACTAACTGAAATGGTCATACTTGCATCTTCAAGCTCCTGACCTACGCTGGGATTATCGGGGAAAACAATATCTATACCTGACATTTCGACTTCCATATCCTGAAATCCCTGTAACATGCTTTGGTCTATTACCGATTGTATATCTAATATTATTTCATTGCCTTTGCATATAACAGTAAAATCGCTTTCATGCTGAAAATTTTCACGATTGTCATAGTATTTTGTATTGATTACCGCTTCTATTCGATCAGCATGGTTAATAACCTCCTTCACCATCAAATCCTGTGTTCCCTGAAGTCTGTCGCGCCTGTCAAAACTCTGAAACTGGACACCATTGCTTTCAACTAAAGGAAAATATAAATCGCACATTTGTGCAAAAACTGCTGTTGATATCAGAGAAATCAACACAATAATTAAACTTTTCTTCATGGGTTTTTAAGTTTAGGTTTGTAAATTTGTGTTTGTGAAGATAATAAGTATTCTTTAAAGATTCAAAATATTTCGATAAGAATTAAAACTATACTCATGATACAGCAATATGAAGTTCGGTTACCTGCTTTTCCAAGAGGATATCATCAAATAACAAATCATGTATTGAAAGCCATACCTGAATTACCGCGGGCAGGCTTGCTAAACATTTTCATTCATCATACCTCTGCAGGTTTGATGATCAATGAAAATGCCGACCCTTCGGTAATGACAGATATGGAAAGCATGTTCAATCATCTTGTACCGGAAAATCTGCCATTTCTGGTTCACACCATGGAAGGACCTGATGATATGCCTGCTCATGTGAAATCTGCAATTACGGGAGTATCTCTTACAATCCCCATTAGTAATGGCCGTTTAAAACTGGGTACCTGGCAGGGTATTTTCCTTTGCGAGTTCAGAAACCATGGTGGCCAAAGGAAACTTACTGTCACAGTTTATTCCTGAAAAACTCCAACCTCTTGATTTATCTGGAATTTGACATGTAACTTTCAAATCCTATCAACTTTATAATCAATTTTTTAATCAAAATGTTAATCATCAGGAAAAAAATTATACATTTGATTAATAGTTTCTAAAAAAACAATTCATCAATCTTTTCTCATGGAAAACCATATTATCAGGATGTTTTTGAATCGTGCTGAAAAGTATGGCACAAGGGAGGTTTTCCGGTACAGAAACAACAAGAAATCTTATCTTTCCTTAAACTGGGATGAATTAAAGCGAAAAGCTGAAAATGTTCTGAATTCACTGCGCTATATAGGTTCGGTTAAATATGAAAATGTTGGTATTTACAGTTCCAACAGACTGGAGTGGATGGTGACTGATTTAGGTATAATGGCCAATCAGGGAGTAGTTGTTCCGTTTTATTCTACAGCCTCCCGCGAACAAGTAAAATACATTGTTGAAGAGACCGGTATGAAAGCTATGTTCGTTGGCAGCAGAGAACAGCTCGAGGTTGCTTTATCCCTCATGGATGAAGGATCAACTTTGAAAAAACTAATCATTTTTGACAACTATTCCGGTGATGATGACAGAGTGATTGATTTTCAAACGTTCCTGAAACAGAGCTCTGAAGAAAATACTCGTATTAAGATAGAAGATGTGGAACCGGATTATAATCCGGATGATCTGGCAACAATTATTTATACTTCCGGCACAACCGGTGAACCTAAAGGAGTAATGCTGAAGCATGATAATTTCATGTATTGTTTTGATATCCATGAACAAAGACTAAATGTTACCGATAAGGATGTTTCTTTGTGCTTTCTCCCTTTGAGTCACGTATTTGAACGTTTGTGGAGTCATTACCTTTTGCATTGCGGTGCGGTAAATGTATTTCTGGAAAACCCCAGGGAGGTGATTGAAGTATTGCCTGTGGTAAAACCTACTCTGATGTGCACGGTTCCACGGTTTTTTGATAAAACTTATCATGGAATACATACGGAATTAAGTAAATGGCCATCTTTTAAACAAAAGATTTTTCGCTGGTCAATTTCAGTTGGTCATCAGGCAATTGAGTATCGCTGTCGCTCCAGAGAGCTGCCCTTTTCGCTGAAAATAAAACATTCATTTGCCAATATTCTGGTTTTGCGAAAATTGAGAAGTATTTTCGGAGGGAATATTAAAGCCATGCCTTGTTCTGGTGCTGCAATTAACACCGATGTGCTGAAGTTTTTTCACGCCATGGGTATTTTTGTAAATTATGGCTATGGATTAACTGAAACTACTGCAACAGTTTCGTGTTTTAAATCTGAAGAATATTTTTTTGGTACCTGTGGCACAATTATGCCAGGTGTAAAAGTAAAAATAGGCGAGCAAGGTGAAATACTTGTAAAAGGAAGAAGTGTATTTCCTGGTTATTATAAAAAAGAAGAATCCACAAATGAAGTAATAAAAGATGGCTGGTTTCATACAGGTGATGAAGGATATATTGATAATAAGAATAATCTTGTGATGCTCGATCGCATCAAAGACCTGATGAAAACCTCAGTGGGTAAATTTGTTTCACCTCAAAAACTTGAACTCCTTCTCGGGCAGGATGAATTGGTTGAACAGATTGTTGTTGTGGGAGATAACCGACAGTTTGTAACAGCCCTGGTTGTTCCTTCAGTGGAAAAACTTAAATCCATTGCTTCAAATACCGGAATTACATTCAGGGATGATGAGGAATTGCTTAAATCAGAGAAAATCAAAGTGCTCATTGAAAATCGTTTTGCCAGGCTGCAGAAAGATCTCACACCGCATGAAAGAGTAGTGAAATTCACTTTACTTCCCGAGCCATTTACCATAGAAGCCGGCACAATGACCAATACATTGAAACTGCGCAGAAGAGCAATTGAAAAAACTTATAAGCAAATTATCGACAACATGTATGTCTAGCTTTTTGTTATTTGATTTTCTTTTGCTTCCAACGCTTATGCGACCATAACCAATCAGATGGGTTTTCTTTAATGGCAGACTCAAGTTTTGCAGCGTAAAGCCTTGTAATTTCTCCCACATTAAAAGTGTCAGGTTTTTCTATAAGTACCGACAACTTTATCTCATAATATCCGCGTTTTTTCCTCCTTATATCAGCAAATAGCAAGGGATAATTATTGTTTCGGGCATGTTTTTCCGGCCCATGTAAAAATGCAGTTTCGCGACCCAGAAATTGGGCTGTGTAAGCAAGAGATGTTTTGGTGGGATGCTGATCTGCAGCCATGAGAAACATTGTCGATGTGTTTTTCTGCTTATCAAAGCTAAGGGTGGTTTCTTTAATAGTCGCCAGTGTAGTACCAAATCTTGACCGGCTCCACCTAAGGAACCTGTCAATGTAAGGATTTCTCAGTTTTTTGTAAAAAGCCAGGATATGATAAGGAGTGTATAGCCCTGCTGACAGGCTTCCCCACTCCCAATTGCCAATATGGCCTGTAACAAGGATAACACTCTTTTTTTTATCGTAATAGGGAATTACAATTTCGGGGTTCAGGACCTTGTGTCTTTTGATGACGGTTTTCTTTTGCATCGTTAAACTTTTGATTCCTTCCACAAGGACATCAGAAAGGTTAAGATAAATTTGCTTTATTAGCTTTTTTCGCCCGTACTTATCTATTTCAATATTTGATTTTTCAAGGTTTTCAGTAATGACAGCATAGCGATACCTGAAAACTTTTCTCAAAACAATTGCAAGGATATTGGAAAATAAATATAAAAACCGAAAAGGAAGCAGTCCGATTATTATGACAAAAATGATGAAAATGAAATAATTGAACAAGTCTGTTATTATACGAATAAATTTCTTCATTTCAGTTTTTCTGTTAATCAGAGATTATCGTCTGGAAAGCTAATCAAGATACCCGTATTGCCTAAGTATCTCTTCGAGTTTCCGGACTGCATTTATGGGTTCAATATTTTTTGCTATCACCTCCCGGCCTTTGTATAAATGCAGCTTTCCGTTTGCAGCACCAACATAACCAAAATCAGCATCTGCCATTTCGCCCGGTCCGTTCACAACACAGCCCATTACGGCAATTTTGAGGCCGGGAAAACCATCGGTATGTTTTTGAATTTGATGCAATACGTTTTGCATATCAAAGGATGTGCGGGCACATGTTGGGCAGGATATAAATTCTGTACGTGTTATCCTTAATCCGGCAGATTGTAAAAACCCAAAACAGATTTTCACAATATCTTCATCCAGATTAGGGGCTTCAAACCAAAGTCCCTGTATTTTCTTCCCGAGTAAATATCTGCCAAATAATATGGCGATATGCCCGATTATTTCATCAGCTTCTTTCGTTGAGAACTTTTTTCTTACGATTACAGGAATATCCTCAGTCTGGCAAACAGTAATAATTTCATCAAGCCCGTGAGGTTCATTTGTGTTATCCGGTTCTGCAATTACAGCAAAGGGTTTATACTCAAAAGGCAGGGTAAAGCTTTTCGTTACGGCGGAACATGGTATTTGTATAAAATAGTTTTTGAAACCTGTTTTGCCAGGTAGCGTATTTTTTTCATTTAACTCAAATAAGGGTTTTGCGTTGGAATATTTCTCTTTTGCAAATTTTTCAGAAGGGATTATGAATTTTCTTTCCGGATTTGCAGTTGTTATATCAAGGTTTTCTGTAAAAAGAAAATCGGCCACCGGTGCTATTGAGCTGTTTTTATCATTTAAGTCAGGTTTTTCCTGATGTGTTACAACTTTGTTGGTGATTTTACCGTAGTCTTTTCTAAGGCTTTCAATCACGATGGCCTTTAATTTTGTTTCCGGGAAAAAGATATCTTTTTCTGACCATAAGGTTTTACCAGGTTTAAAAGAATTATTGCTATCGCGTGTAAATGGCAGCTGGAATACGGAAGTTATTTTTGTGGCAAAAGGTATCTCTTTTTCAGGTTCCTCTGTAAGGCTTACTCTTACTGTGTCACCAATTCCTTTGTTCAAAAGTGTACAAATTCCCAGGGCAGATTTGATTCTGCCGTTTTCTCCTTCACCGGCTTCTGTAATTCCGGTATGAAGGGGGTAATGCATATTTTCTTCAAGCATTTTTTCCACCATCAACTCATAGGCTTGTACCATAATAAGTGGTTTACTGGCTTTCAAAGAAATGACAAGATTGTGAAAGTCAAGCTCACGAAAAACTTCAATAAATTCCATTGTAGCTGCAACCATTCCTTCAGGGGTATTTCCATACTGTGAGATGATGCGCTGTGACAGAGAGCCCATATTCGTTCCAATGCGTATAGCTGTTCCGAAATCTTTGCAAACATTTACCAGGGGAGATATTTTCTGCCGTATTTGCTCAATTTCTTTTTCCCTGTCTGAAGTTGTAAAATCAGTTTGGTGATTTGGGGTGACTTTAACATAATTTCCCGGATTAATCCGGATTTTTTCAACATACCTGGCAGCCATTAAAGCCACCTCGGGTTTAAAATGAATATCTGCAATTACAGGATGATAAAAACCGGCATCCTTCAGTTTGCTTTTTATCTCTTTCAGTGCGTGGGCTGTCTCCATATTTGGAGCAGAAATTCTCACATAATCGGCACCGGCAAGCAATATTCTTATGCATTGTTCAAGTGTGGCTTTTACATCAAGGGTATTGGTATTGGTCATTGACTGGAGCCTTATGGGATTATTACCTCCCAAAGGACGATCGCCAATGGTTACTTCCCGGCTGGGAAATCGTGCAATACCAAACAGAGAATTGTCTGACATCTGAAATTATCAATTACTGGTTTGTTTTTTCCCTTGCGGGCAAAGGTAAGCAATCTGTTATCAATAAAGAGCAGCTCAGGTGGTAAATTTCACATCCCAATTGAAAATACAAATTCGAAAGCAATATTTGAAAATAATTGCAATTACTTTATCTTTATGAGTTGAAAACAATAAAAACCAATCAATTAAACAATGACATGAAGTATGAAGATAAGCTTACCAATGTAACTGTAATGGGTGCTGCCGGAAAGATGGGAAGCGGTATCCTGTATCTTACAGCAACAGAAATGGCAAGGCAGAAATTTTTGCCGGCAAATAAAAACAGGCATTTTGTGCTTTATGCTTTGGATACATCACATGAAGCATTGTCCGGATTGTTATCCTATATACGCACACAGGCCTGGAGATTTGCTGAAAAAAATATAGTCAGCCTGCGAAAAGTTTACAGTGACAGAACTGACCTGATAGATAATGAAGACATCATCAGACAATATGCACATGATGTTTTAAGCTTCATCAGACCTGTTACGCGAATTGAATCTGCTTTTGAGTCGCATGTTATTTTTGAGGCAGTCAGCGAAAATCCCGATCTCAAGATACAATTGATGTCAACAATTAACAAAAACAACAAAAACCTGCCCTGGTTTTTCACAAATACTTCCGCCATCCCCATTTCTACTCTTGATGAACAAGCCAATCTGGATGGCAGGATTATGGGCGTACATTTTTATAATCCGCCGGCAGTTCAAAAGCTTATAGAAGTAGTAAAAACAGAGAATACCCGACCGGAACTTTCTTATTTTGTGAATGATTTTATTAAAAATGTTGGTAAGACGTATGTTTGGGCATATGATGTGGCTGGGTTTATCGGGAATGGATACTTTATGCGCGATATTCTATTTGCCGAACAACTGGTAAAAAATTTACAGGAACAGGAAGAATTTTCTTATGCAGAGTCTTTATATATGATAAATAAAATCAGTCAGGATTTTCTTATAAGACCTATGGGAATTTTTCAGCTGGTTGATTATGTGGGTATTGATGTTGTGCAGTTCATAATGTCGGTAATGAATCCACATATTACGAAGGAAAATATCCATTCTCAACTCATTGATAGTCATTTGAATAATGGAATAAAGGGAGGTCAGTTTGCAACTGGTAAGCAGAGGGACGGCTTTTTTAAATATGAAGAAGGTAATTTAAAGGCTGTATTTGACCCAGGCAAGAAACGTTATCTTGACATTTCTGAATTTTCTGAAACCTGTGATGAACATCTGGGTAATTTGCCCTCCAAGTGGCTGCCCTGGAAAAAAATGATCAGGCATCCGGAAAAAAATGATTTGCTTAGGATGTACTTTAACCAGCTAAAGGAATTAAAAAATCCCGGTGCCAGGATTGCATGGCAGTATGTTCAAAAATTCAAGGAAATCGGTAGCAACCTGGTGAAAGAAAAGGTAGCCCTTAGGTTTGATGATGTAAATGCAGTGCTTATTCATGGTTTTCATCATGCATATGGTCCTGTAAATGATTATTTCTGAAATTAAAATGAATCAATTGACTATATCTTTTTCGAAAACCCCTGAAAATAACTCCGATATGCAAATGCGAAAAAAAGTTTTCCTTGTAGCAGGTTATAATACCATATCTATGGGAACCGGCCGCAAAGAGTTTCATCCCAGGAAGCCCCGTCCCGGCCTGGAAGATTATATCAAAGAAGCCGGCGAAAATGTATTAAGTCAGATTGGAGGTGCTGACAATGTGGATGAATGCGTAATAGCAAATTTTATTTCCTCCCGTTATAACAAACAGGCCAACCTGGCCGCGTTCTTTCCATATATTGACCCTGGTCTTACATATAAACCTGCAGTGAGAGTAGAGGGTGCCTGTGCCACAGGCGGCCTTGGACTAGTCACAGGCATTAAATCCATTCTGGCAGAAACTGCTCAGGTGGTTTTGGTTTTAGGTGTTGAGGTTCAGAATTCGGTAAAAGCTGTTTATGGAGCAGATATTCTTTCGGCTGCGGGATGGTATAAAGAGCGTAAAAAAGGTCATGCACATTTCTTCCCCGGAAAATTCAGCGACAGGGCCGGAGCATATTTTGCCAGTTATGGAAAAGAAAAAGCGCGGCAGGCAATGGCCATGTGGTACCGTAATGCCATAGAAAATGCACGGCTTTGTCCTACTGCCCAGGAATTTGAAAATAAAGTTGAAGATCTGGAAAGCCTTGCCTTTACTCCCCCCAATCCCAATGTTTTTGTTGATCATCTTAATGTCTATGATTGTTCAAAAGTTTCAGACGGAGCCTCCGCCATTGCTGTGGTATCCGAAGAAGGATTGCAGCGCTGTGGCATCAGTAAGCAGGATGCTGTAGAATTGATTGGAGTTGGCCAGGCAGAGTATGACCTTACCAAAGCTCCTGAAAATCCCGTTTGGCTTTCTACAACGGAACAGGTGGTAAAAAAAGCCTTGAAAATGGCCGGAATAAACATTCAGCAACTTGCCACAGTAGAATGCCATGATTGCTTTACTATTGCTGCTGTCATGGCGGTAGAAGCAATAGGGTTTGCAACTACCGGCAGGGGCCCCGATTTCATTTTACAGGGCAATACAGCCCGCGATGGCAAAGTGCCTTTTAATACCACCGGAGGCCTTATAGGATGGGGACACCCCACAGGTGCTACAGGAGTGCACCAGGCTGTTACCATATGGGAGCAACTTACCCAAAAAGCAGGTGCTGCCCAGATCAAGATACCACGTGACAGACCTTATGGATTGAGCGTAAATATGGGGGGAGATGACAAAACCCTGGTTTCTTTGGTCTATAAAAAATGCTGATGCGGTTGGGGTGTTAAAGACTATAGTTTCCTCAGGTTTTTATTGCCATCCATAATACATCAACAGGATGCAGGCTTTGCCTCCCTGTTCCATCCAGTATTTGATGCCGGCAACTGGTGCCCGGTGCTGCAATAATTGCCTCTTTTTCTGCGGAGCGCACAGCGGGGAATAGCTTCAGTTCTCCAATAGCCATACTTAAATCATAGTGTTCCTTTTCATAACCGAAAGACCCTGCCATACCGCAACAGCCACACTCCAGTTCCTTTACTTCTTTGTTTGGCAAAAGTGAAAACATTTTTAGTGTATAATTTACAGATGACAAGGCTTTCTGATGGCAATGGCCATGCAGGTATATCTTTCCGGGAAAATCTGTAAAATAATCAGAATGTACTCTTCCCGCATCCATTTCACGGCATATAAACTCATCAAAGCAATACACAAATTTTGAAATTAAAATGGCCTTATCAACATACTCCTCCTGGCAAAGGTCTTTGTATTCATCTCTGAGTGTAAGAATTGCAGAAGGTTCAATACCTACAACCGGTATGTTTTGTTCTGCCACAGGAATTAAAATTTCAATGTTATAATTGGTTATTTTGGCTGCTTTTTTTAGCAGACCTTTTGATATGGCTGCGCGTGCGCTTTCTTTCAATGCAGGCATTTCAATGTAATATCCCAATCGATTGAGCAGCATACAGGCATTTATACCTGTTTGCGAATCATTATAGTTGGTAAATTCATCACAAAACATTACTACCTTTTTCACCGGATCTGCTTTCTCATTGAGTTTATTAAGGTTTTTAGAGGCCCATGCTCTCCAGGTTTGTCTTTGTAAAGGGGGCAAACTTCTTTTTTTTGCAAAACCTGAAAAAGATTTTATTACCGATGAAAAAAATTTGCGGGAGGTAAGAAAATTGTAAAAAGCAGGAAATACACTTGCCAGTTTGTTCATGTTGCTGTAACTACCTATCAGCTTTGCACGAAATGGTATGCCATTAGCATCATAATATTGCTGTAAAAACTCAGCTTTATATTTGGCCATATCCACATTAGAGGGGCACTCTGATTTACATGCCTTGCAGGAAAGACAAAGATCAAGAACATCTTTTATTTCCTGATGATCAAATGCGTTTTTCTTTTCCGAATGGGTAATGAATTCCCTGAGAATATTAGCTCGTGCCCTTGTAGTATCATGTTCATTTGTGGTAGCATGGTAAGAGGGGCACATAACACCGTTTATCGTGTGGGGTTTGCGGCAATCGCCCGAGCCATTACATTTTTCAACGGCACGCAAAAAGCCATCAGCTTCCGGATACCTGAAATAAGTGTTCAGTATGGGAGGGCTTACTCCCGGTTCATACCGCAGCGATTGCTTCATAGAAGGAGTATCCACAATTTTGCCCGGGTTCAAAATATTCTCAGGATCCCATGTTTGTTTGATTTCCTTTAAAAGTGCATAGATTTTTTCACCCAGCATCAGGGGTATAAATTCTCCCCTGAGTCTTCCATCTCCATGCTCTCCGCTTAGTGAGCCCTTATATTTTTTAACCAGGTGGGCTGTTTCCAGTGCAATCTGGTAAAAACGTTCCACATCTGCCTTGCTTTTAAGATTCAATATTGGTCTGATATGGATTTCTCCTGTGCCAACGTGTGCATAATACACACATTTCAGGTTCATGTTATCCAATATGATTTGCAGGTCTGCAACAAAACCAGGTAATTCCTCTACATGTATTGCAGTGTCTTCAATAACGGCAACCGGTTTGGCATCTCCGGGAAGATTGCTCAGCAACCCCAGTCCAGCTTTTCGCAGTGCCCAGACCTTGCCGATATCGCCACCAGTAAGCACAGGGTAATGATAACCCATTCTTTTTGCCTGCATTTGTTTGATCATAGCAGAAGTTTTTCTATCGACTTCTTCAGCTGTATGCTCAGCAAATTCAACAACAAGTATTGCTTCAGGCTCTCCTTTGAGGAAAAACCGGTTTTTGGCTTGCGTAATATTAGTTTTTGTGCAATCCAGTACGATTTTATCAATGAGTTCTACGGCCACTGGTTTGTGCTCAAGGGCCAGCAGATTAGCCTGAAGTGCTTCTTCAATGGAATGAGTATGCACACAAACCAATGTTGTATTCGGTGGGGGCAGGCTTACCAGATTCAGTCTGATCTCAGTAAATATGGCAAGACTACCTTCACTTCCTGCCAGTAGCTTGCAAAAATTAAACTCTTCATCAGTATCTGAAAAAATGCTGCTCTGAAGAAGCAGATCCAATGCGTAACCGGTGTTACGCCGGTGAATGTGAGGTTCGGGGTATTGTTCAAGGATTTCCCTTTGATTGCTTTTGTCAGAGAGTATCTGAAAAATGCTTTGATACACTTTACTTTCCAGCGAATTCCCAATACATTTTTTGCGGAAATTCTCACCTGATATATTACCAAAAACCGCTTCACTGCCATCACTGAGTATGGCTTTAAGTTCCAGTGTATGATCCCGGGTGCTTCCATATACCAGTGAATGTGCACCGCAGGAGTTATTTGCAACCATTCCACCTATCATACAACGGTTGGAAGTTGATGTTTCCGGCCCAAAGAATAAGCCATGGGGTTTCAGAAATATATTCAACTCATCAAGTATAACTCCGGGCTGTACTTTTACCCATTTTTCATCGACATTCAGTTCAAGAATGCGATTCATATATTTGGAAAAATCTACTACCATCCCATGACCAACTACCTGGCCGGCCAGAGATGTTCCTGCAGTTCTGGGTATGAGTGGTATTGAGCTTTCCCGGGCAAATTTTATCAGGGTTTTGATATCCTTTTCTGATTTGGGCCTGGAAACTGCTATGGGAATTTCGCGGTAAACAGATGCATCGGTAGCATAGAGCAGCCGGGTTTTTATATCAGTAAAAATATCACCATCAAAATGTGATTGCAGTGCCTGAAGTGCAGGAGTAGAGTATTGCGGATCCATTATTTATGTTAAAACATATTGCTTCAAAAGGTCAATTGTTCGCTTTTTTACATCATATCTGCCTGTTTCTTATAAAAATTGGTGCTTTCAAAAATCTTATCGGCATTGGCAGCTATAAAACCCGAATACTGTTTGCCGGTTTCATCATTGTAACGGCGTGTAAACTCATAAAAGCAGGCAGGAATTTCAAATACACCGTCGGTAAATTGAAAAGGCATAATCCCGGCACGGGTTGCTGACTGCTCAAGGAGCTCTTCAGGTGTTCCGTAAATTTCACCGGCGGCTGTGTTCATGACATATCCATGGCTTTTTACAAATGCATTAACCTCCTGAAGTGATTTAAAATTTTTCAGCTCATTTACTTTTATTGCGAAGTGGTTGGCCCTGAAGCCGTAAACAAGCAGCCATGCGGCATACTCTGATTCTTCCCGTAGTTTGTTGTAAGTCTCAAATGGGATTCTGCCCCAGATACTACCTTTATAAACAAGCTCGGGATCCAGGTATACTTCTTCACCCACATCGTTGATGTATTGATAAATAGTGGATTGCAGGTAATCGCTGAATTCATCAATCAGGAGTTCGCTTATAAAAGCTTTAGGGGCATTGGCATCGGTTTTGTGCTCAAAATGCCTTCCAAATACTTTTTTTGCTTTGAACTCATATTCACCCTTTGCTTCATAACCATTATCAGTGAATACTTTTGATATTACATCAATATTCATCCGGGGGTCGTTGAATGTACGCAAGGCGATGTGGTCGTGAATTATTTTCTCACCTTGTTCTGTAAAGAGATCATAAATTTTTTTTGCAGAAGGATTTTGTGTAGAATAAGGTACCCAGAAACGTTCAAAAATTTTTTCTATTTCCATGATATAATGATTTTGTGTTTGAAATCTTTTTGGGGATAATTGGTTTAAATGATTCATCAAAAGTCGGAAAAAAATATGGAAATATCATGAAAAAAGCATATGGAATCAATCTAAATTACTAAGGATAAAAGGACCCGTTTGAATCCGGTGCAGTAAATTATTCTTTATCCTGGTTTTCTTTTTCTTTTTCTGAAATGTCATCTGTATTTTCTACATCTGATTCTTCCTTGCCAGGAAAGGGATAGATGACAAGATTTCGCAACATGGAAAGGGTAAGAACCGGAAAGACCATTGTGAAAATTACTTTAACCCATATTGCTTCGTAAAGACCTGAAAGCACAATGGTCCAAATAAGAGCAAGGAAAAGAATGTCAATTACGATAACCAGGGTATTGCCGGGATTCTTTTGCATCCATTTTGGAAAAGGTAAACGTACATTTTCACGGGCCTTTATCAGAACATAACGATAGGTAAGTGTTATCCAAAGCACAGGCATTACAAATCCAAGTACAAAACCTGCAATCTTTACATCGAAATAGCCAAATGAATAAAGAAATCCAAGAATGATTTGTGCCCAGAAAGCAACCTGAAATTGCCTGTAAGTTCCCGCAGACGCTTGAATGAGCTTGAATAATAATCCTGATTTTCCTTCTTCTTTCATTACTATTTGATATCATTAAATTTTCAGCAATATATTATTTATTCACGATATATTCAAAATTTTATAGAAATCTCGAAAGATTTACCAGACAGTACTGATAAATTATATTAAAACGATCATTACCGGGGAGCTTAGGGTATTCGAACGATGTTTTGTGAATATTTTTTTACAGCACAACAGTGAAAAAAACATAAAATCTAATGTAAAAGGTTTAATTTTATTTCCTCAAAAACACTTATTATGGAAAAGAACTATATTTATACAAAAGCTTCAATCAGCCTGCTTGTATTGCTTTTTATAGGCTTACACGCAATTTCAGATACCAATTCTACGGAGGAAAAACCCGTAAAGACCGGATGGACTTTTGGTGCTTTACCTGCTGTTTCCTACAATACTGACCTGGGGTTTCAATACGGAGGATTGGTAAACTTCTTTTATTTTGGAGATGGTACTACTTATCCCAAATACAGGCATTCTATTTATGCCGAAATTTCCAGATACACAAAGGGTAGTGGAATAAACAGGTTGTTTTATGATTCAGAATTCCTCATACCCAATATCAGGGTTACTTCCGATCTGAGTTATTTTACCGAAAAAGCACTTGATTTTTATGGTTTTAACGGCTACAATGCAGTATTTAATGCAGATTGGGAAAATGATGAGCATGAATTGTATGTATCAAGGATGTTTTATCGTCATGAAAGGCAAATGTTCAGGTTTATAACCGACTTCCAGGGGACTTTATCAGGAAGGCAACTGCGATGGGTTGCAGGCTTTGGTATTTTGAGAAATAATGTTGACGCTGTTGATATTGATGCTCTTAACGATGGCAGGGACGAAGATGATAAGCTGCCCGATGTTCCCGGTCTTTATGATAAATATGTGGAATGGGGACTTATAGGCGAGAATGAACGTGATGGTGGGTGGTCAAATAATATCAAACTGGGTATTGTTTACGATACCCGAGACAATGAGCCTAATCCCATGAAAGGTATGTGGTCGGAGGTGGTATTTTTTGCAGCACCTTCTTTTCTGGGAAATGGTGATTTTGGTTTCAGCAGAATTTCCGCCACACACCGTCAGTACTTCACGCTGGTAGATGAAATACTCTCGTTTGCATACCGATTAAATTACCAGGGAACAATTGGAGGAAATGTGCCATTTTTCATGCAACCTTATCAGATCAATTCCTTTTCTGCATCATCCAATACGGATGGCCTGGGTGGATCAAAAACCATCAGGGGTGTGCGCAGAAACAGGGTAGTAGGCGATGCAATGGCCTATGGAAACTTTGAATTTCGATGGAAATTCCTGAGAACAGTGATTTTCAATCAGAACATCTACCTGGCATTAAATGCCTTCAGCGATATGGGCATGGTACTGAGAGAAATAGAATTTGATCGCCCTGATGCAATAGGAGAGTTTCCTTTAGATGATGTTTCAATTGACGATTTCTTTCTAACCGATAAGGAAACTTTACATGTTACCTTTGGTGGAGGCTTCAGGATAGCAATGAATGAGAACTTCATTGTTGCAGTTGATTATGGAACACCCTACGATAGGAGGGACGGTGGAGGAGGTTTATATATTGGTTTAAATTTCCTTTTCTGATTTATATGAAAAGAAATCTGAATCTTTTACTTTTTTCATTTGCTGGTATTGCCTTCAGCTTTGTAAGTATTTTTCTGCTAACAGAACTATTTCTGGTAAAGGAAAGTGATATGGTTTATGAAGAGGTGGCTGAACCTGTTGACAGTCTTACTGATATCCCCGGCTGGATTGATCCTGAGTTTTTTCAGATACAACCTGTTGAACCTTTTCAAAAAGAAATTCAACCTTATTACAAAGATACTGTTACTCTCCTGTTACCAAATCTCCAATCTAATTCATGGTAGTTAGCAATTATTTTGATAACTTCGGCCTTTTATGGGATTTCCCTGGTATATTAGGGTTTCTCTAAAAATCTTACACTATTTTGATTACCAATATTTAAGAAGGGCATAAAACAAAGAAAATGATCACAGTAGAGGAAATAAAAAAATCCTATGGCTCATTGCAGGTATTAAAAGGAATAGATCTGCAAATCAATAAAGGTGAGATTGTATCCATTGTGGGTGCTTCTGGCGCAGGAAAGACTACTCTGCTTCATATTATGGGTACTCTTGATAAGCCGGATTCAGGTTCCCTGGTTATAAATAATACTGAATTGAAAGGACTCAACGATAAGCAGTTATCCGCTTTTCGCAATCGCAATATCGGATTTGTGTTTCAGTTTCACCATTTGTTGCCGGAGTTTACTGCTCTTGAGAATGTATGCATCCCCGGCTATATAGGTAAGAGACCACCAAAAGAGGTTTATGAAAAAGCCCGCAATTTACTTAAGCTTCTGGGTTTGGCAGATCGCCTGGAACATAAACCCGGTGAGCTTTCCGGTGGAGAGCAGCAGCGGGTGGCCGTAGCCCGCTCATTAATAAATGACCCTGCAGTGGTTCTTGCTGATGAGCCCAGCGGCAATCTGGATTCGGAGACATCGCAGGAATTGCATAAACTTTTTTTTGACCTGAGAGAGAAACTGGAACAAACCTTCGTAATAGTTACCCACAATAATGAACTTGCTGATATGGCCGACCGTAAACTTACCATAAAAGACGGACTCATTGTCGGTTCAAAAAAAATCCATTAAACTTTAGCTGATCATTTCAATAAAATCTTTTTCACTGATAACAGGGATGTTGAGTTGCTCTGCTTTCTTCTTTTTTTCAGGTCCCATTTTTTCTCCTGCCAGAACAAAGTCAGTTTTTGATGAAATGGAAGAAACATTTTTCCCCCCGTTTTCTTCTACCAATTGTTTTATCTGATCTCTAGAGTGTTTTTCGAACACACCCGAAACAACAAAGGTTTTTCCTGCCAGAGGCAGATTTTCTGAAGAGGTTATTGTTATGGATTCAGTCTCAAATTGTAAACCTGCATGGTGAAGCTTATCTATTATTTGCAGGTTTTTATTATCTTCAAAAAAACTGACAATGCTACCGGCAATTCGATCTCCGATTTCGGGAACTGTCAACAGTTCATCATAATTTGAATTCATTATATTTTCCAGGCTACCAAAATGACGGGCAAGCTTTTTAGCACCTGTTTCCCCAAGGTGTCTGATTCCTAAAGCAAAAAGCACACGTTCAAACGTGACTTTTTTAGAATTCTCAATAGCAGTGAGGATATTATTGACGGTTTTTTCCCTGAAGCTGATTTTCTTCTCCTTGCCCGTTATTTCATCCCTGATTATTTTCTCAAGTCCTAAAAGTTGCTCATACTTTAAATCATACAGATCAGCGATATTTTCAATGAGCTTGTTTTGTATAAGTACTTCAATCCGTCCCTCACCAAGCCCCTCTATATTCATGGCTTTTCTGCTTATAAAGTGCTCTATTTTGCCCTGGATTTGGGGAGGACAGGTTTCGGTATTGGGGCAGTAATGTATAGCTTCACCCTCATTACGCTGAAGTTTTGTGCCACATTCCGGACAATTTGAAACAAAAAATATTTTTTTTGCATCTGATTGCCTCAACCCTGTATCTACTTCTACTATCTTTGGAATAATTTCCCCGCCTTTCTCAACGAAAACCGTGTCAAAGTAATGTAAATCGAGTTCTTCCATCTTGTCAGCATTATAAAGCGAAGCTCTTTTTACAGTCGTACCTGCTACCAATACAGGTTCAAGTATTGCCACTGGTGTTATAGCACCTGTGCGCCCTACCTGGTATGCGATATCTGTAAGACGAGTAACTCCTTGTTCGGCTTTGTATTTATAGGATATGGCCCAGCGCGGAAATTTACTTGTAAATCCTAATCTTTCCTGCTGCCGGTAATCGTTGATTTTTATTACTACTCCATCAATGTCATAGGGAAGCTTTGTTCTTTGAGATTCAACTTCACCAATATATTTCAAAACCTCTTCTATATTTTCGCATTTGCGGGTTAGTTTTGAAACTTTGAATCCCCATTCTTTTAGTTTTTGAAGGTTTTCAAAATGCGATTGGTGGGGCAGGTTTTCACCTAACAGGCCATATGCAAAACAATCCAGATTTCTTCTGGCAACCAGTGAAGAATCCTGCAGCTTCAGGCTGCCTGACGCGGCATTGCGAGGATTGGCAAACAATGGTTCATTGTTTTTCTGCTTTTCTTCATTCAATTGAATAAAACTTTTGTGAGGCATAAAAATTTCGGCTCTCACCTCAAACTCTTCAGGCAGGTCATTGGCAACTACCCTCAAAGGTATGCTCCCAATGGTTTTAACATTATGAGTCACATCATCACCTTCTACACCATCACCTCGGGTAACGGCCTGGGTTAAACTTCCGTTTTTGTATGTCAATCCAATAGCAATACCGTCAAATTTTAGTTCACAAACATAGGAATAGCTTTCTGAAATAGTTTTTTTTATCCTGTTATCAAAATCCTGTAATTCTTCTTTACTGTAAGTGTTGCCAAGCGACAGCATTGGATACTTATGACGAACAGTTTTGAATTTTTTGATTACCTGACCTCCAACTCTTTGTGTAGGAGAGTCGGCTCTGGTAAATTCCGGAAATTGCTGTTCCAGTCTTTCCAGTTCCTTCAATAACTGATCAAACTCATAATCGCTGATAACAGGATCATCCAAAACATAGTAATTGTAATTGTGTTTATTAAGCTTATGAGTGAGTTCCTCAATTTTTAACCGGGCCTGATTTTTGTCCATATCTTTTCTTAAGTTTTTGCAAAAATAAGCTGAAATAACAAAAAAAGCCGGAGCAGTTCCGGCTTTTTATTTATAGTTTATTTTGTATTCCTTAATATTTATAATCCACCGATAATTACCCTTAAATCCTGCGCATTTATACACAATACCGGTATTTTCTTATTATTATAAATAATCCTCTCATCCATTGAGCCCCAAAGGCTCCAGGTAATTTTATCAGGGTCAGTGGAGATCATGATCATATCGGCATTGGTTTTATGCGCGAATGAAATAATTTGCATTGCAAATTTATTTTTTGAACCAGAGTGGTTCTCTGTATATTCAATATTGTGTTTCTCCAGGATCTTTTTTATCTGTTTCAGGTCGGCTCTCAACCGGTTTTGAATATATTCGTCAGGGTATGAGTCAGCGAAAATATGGAATCTGCAATTGAATTGTTTATGTAGTGCAATGGCCCATTTTACTTTTTGCTTTGAGCCGGGTTGAAGGTCAAGGGGAAAAATAATGTCTTTAAAAGTAGATTGATTGGCAGGTTTTTGCACCACAAAGACAGGTACAGGACAACTCTTGATGAGTTTTACTGCAAAACTTCCAAGCAGGAATTGTATCCCTCTCTTACCATGGGTGCCAAAAACCAGGAAGTTTGCACCTATCCTTTTACTTTCATCAGCTATGGTTGTGAAAATGCTACCATCGCGTGCCGTATAATCCGCATCTATATTGTGTTCGCTTTTTATTTTTTCAGTTAAAACCTTCAGTTTTTCTGAAATAGATTCCAGGGGCTGATTGCTCTTTTTTAAATCACTTTTGGTGGTTTTATTAATTACATGAAGCAAATTTATTTTATAACTCAGAACCTTTGCCATTTGAATGGCATTCTCGATGGCAATGTCTCCTATGCTTGTAAAATCGTATGCAACAAGGATTACATTGTTGTTTTCATTTTCCATTTTCTGGGGTTATTTGTTGTGTTGCAAGGTTTATTGGGATTTAAAGTTAAAAAAACAGGCCAATGTACGAAAAAAAGTTAAACAAAACATTTTTGTATTACTTATTATTTCAGTGCACTTGACAATGAACCTACCGTTTCGGCTGTGGTTGAATCCAGCAGGTTAAGCAATTCTTTTACCTGTGATAAATTGTGTTGTTTGGTGTTGTCGCGCAAATTTTTTGCTGATTCGGTAAAGTAATCGTGCTGGAGAATAAAGCTTTGTTGCTTCAAATACCAGTTTTTAAAAGTGATTTTCTGATTGCTGTTTTCACTCCATTCTCTGTGAAGTCTGAGAGCTGTAATAAAAAAATCTCCTCTACCGATATAGTCAAGGTCTGCATCACATAGAATCATTCCCATCTTATCCTCTGGTTTTTGGGGAATCTGTGTAGCCATTATCATGCTGCATATGCGATCGATATGTTTGTCTTTATATTCAAATCCAGGCAGTATTTCCCGGCTGTACTCACAAGCAAGTTCTTCATTGTTTTCATATCTCCAGATAAAACCTGTATCATGAAACAATGCAGCCGTTTGCAATAACAACAAGTCCTGCCCGTTAATATTCTCCATTTCTGCCAAACGGTCAACCGACTCACACACATCGAGGGTATGCTGGTAGTTATGATAATATAAACTTGGCTTAAGTTCTTTTTTAAGCTTGCCTAAAACTACTGATTTAACTGATTTTAAATTCATAATTGATGTAATTAAACCAGGTTATTAATTAAGGGTCAAATTTAAGTATAATGAATCTTACTATATAGCTATTTATGACTATTTTTTTTATTTTTTTCTGATAACCGGATTTCAGTCAATAAGCCATAGCTGATAATCAGATAGCAACTTTATTTATATGACAATTAACCTTTTTCCAGAAAAGTTCATTTGGTATAGTTCCGTTTTCATCTTTACTGTAAGGTTTTTTTATCCGGTTAACAAAATACATATCAAACTCATTTCTGTGTTTTGCTTCCAGCTTTCCCCTGTATTCAAAATCAAAGAAATCAGCAACCAAAGCTTGTGTTTCTCCCGATATATTTATTTTACCGGCTTCTCCTGAACTTTCCATTCGGCTTGCTGTGTTGACCGCCTCCCCCCAGATATCGTAGGCAAATTTGTTTTTGCCAATCACTCCGGCCAGTATTTCTCCTGTATGAATACCAATTCTTACATTGCACAGCCATTGATCATCTTCAGCTTTATTAAGATAATTCAAAATTTCAAAAGCAGCAAGTATGGCATCAAAAGGGTTGGTCAGATTTGGTTCCGGAATACCTCCTGCACACATATACGCGTCACCAATGGTTTTTATTTTCTCCAAACGATGTTTCTCCGTAATATCATCAAATTCGCAAAAATTTTTGTTTAATTCATTGATAAGCACCATCGGATTCAAAAACTGAGAAAACCTGGAAAAATCCTTGAAATCTATAAATAAAACACTGGCCAGATCATAATATTGTACTTTTACCTTTCCGTTAAGCTTGAGTTCTGAAGCAATTTTTGCAGGCAATATATTTCTTAGTAAAGCATCTGATCTTTCTTTTTCGGATTCAATCTCCTTTTGTTTTCTGACAATCTCCCGGGTTCGTTTTTTAATCTTCGCTTCCAGATATTTTTTTCTTTTGAAAGTTTGTTGATTTAAAATCCTGAAAGCTATAATACTAATAATTGTAAATACCAAAATAAGCACTATCCATGGCAGTATTCCGGGATTATCTTTTGGCAAAATCTGCAAAAATATCAGGTAACGGTCAATATCCGGAATTATACTTAGTTGAGCATGATTACTTAATGTGGAGTATTCATACGTATAAAATGACGAATGAAGGAAAAAATTATCGGAATTTTTAACCTGTATATCCTGGGAATATGAAACCGGAGGCATATTGAGGTTTGGTTGTAAATACCCATGGGAAAACGTAAAATATGAATGCCCTTCTGATGCGGAAACAGGATACATCAAATTGCATAACACAAGAATGCATGACAGTGTGATACGTTTTATTGTTTTATTCAAGATTCTCGGTGTTTGTGGTATTCAAAAATAAAAAAACTTCTTTTTGGAGATGAAAATACGGGTTTATAAAACAAAAAAATAATTAACTTCATCGATATTGTACTTGTAAAGTGCAGCAAATCAGTAGGTAGAGGGTTGCAGTGGAGGTGTTAATAACTTTTTTCGAAATCTGTTTAATGATGTTATCTTACTTATTCAGATAAGGCCGGTAATAAAATCGATAAATGCTGTGTTATTTCGGGGAAATAATATATTCAATTTTACGGGTTTCTACGAATATTGTTTATAAGTGAAAGTTCTGGTAATTGCAGGAGGCAATAATTGCTTTCAATGTATTTTTATATCGTCATGGCATTGGGGTAGGAATATTTTTAAGGAAAAACGATTGCCTATGAAGATCTACTAATTTGTTTCGGATGAAAAATCAGTCATCTCAGGAAATATTTGATAATATAAAAGTTTTGTATGTTGAAGATGATTCCGGTATAAGGGATAGTGTACTGGATTATCTTACAGTATATTTTAATAATATTACTGTTGCAAGAGATGGTTCGGAAGGTATGAAGTTTTACCAGGATGAAAAACCTGACATTGTCCTAACCGATATCAGGATGCCCGGTATGGATGGAATGGAAATGAGCCGGCAAATAAAACAGATAAATCCCGATGTAAAAATTATCATCACAAGTTCTTATACCGATACAAATTTTTTAATAAAAGCTATTGATATCGGAATAAATGAATATGTGCTTAAGCCGGTAAATAATGAGAAATTATTACAGGCATTAACCAAGGTTGCCAGTCATATTCTTATGGAGCGAAAGCTTAAGAGCCAGTGGCAAACCATCTCCAGGCTTCATAGCGCAATAGAGCAAAGTCAGAGCATTGTGGTAATTACGGACAGGGACCTACGTATTAATTACATGAATTCCCGTTTTACCGATATTACCGGTTTTCAATACGAAGAAATTATAGGAAACGGCTCTGCAAAATCCTTTGATTCCATTTTTAATACAAGGCAAAACCAGGGCTTTAAAGATGTGCTTGAAAATGGCAGCCCTGTTTTGTGGCGGGGAGAATATTCCATTGAAAGTAAAGATGAAGAAAAAATCTGGCTATACGGAAGTCTGAGCCCGGTTCTGGATGAAAATGGTACTGTGAATTCCTATGTCCTGGTGGGTGAGAATATTTCTGAAATCAAAAAAATGGCTGCCAGGCTGGCAGACCAGGAGGATAAACTGCGAAACCTGATAGAAAACCTGGGTGAGGGTATTGCAGTAATTGATATGACCTATGATATCGTGTTTTGCAACGAGGCAATGAAAGAGATTTTTGAAACAGATGAGCTGACCGACAAAAACTTTTCTGAGTTTGTTACCGGAACCGGAGAGATGGAAAACCTCATGGAAAGCTTTAGAAAAATCAAACCTGGTGAAAAAATTTCAAGGGAAATCAGCATCCGGACAAAATCCTCGCAAAAGAAACAGCTTCAAATGACGGCCTCTTTGCAACAAAATTCTTCAGAAGACGATATGAATGGCTGGTTTTGCATCTTCAGGGATATTTCACAGATAAAGGAATTGATAGAAGAACTTGAGGCTGCAAGAGATGATGCTCAGAAAGCCTACCAGACCATTGAAGAAAAAAACATGGAATTGGGTCAAATCAATGAGAAACTCAAAGAATCCGAATTCAAACTTTCAGAACTCAACAATATTTTGCTGGAATATATTAAGGCAACCGGGAAATAGGCTCTGATTAAAGTCCCAGTTTATAGAAAGCCGAAAAGTGCACCATTACAGGGGCTCTTCTTTTTCCCTGGCCAAATCCTCCAATATAATAAGGTTGAATTTCAGGGTCTTTGGTTTTTACTAGCGGAATCCTCGTTCTGAGGGTCCATCCGAGGAAGAAATTCTTGAAAACTTCCGTTTTTACACCACCTGCAAATTCCACCCAATGGGCATAATAACTGCTCCTGTCAATACTGCCGGTATGACTTCCCCAGTAAGGATTATCCAGCAAATAAAAGGGTGCTTCATGCCAGAGAGAACTGTATGCATACCTGAATCCTATTAAAACAAGATCGTTTTGTTCGGCATGAGGTCGGCCGAGTAAATTGAAATCAACTCCTGTTCTGAAAAAAAAGCCCGATGCATTATATGTAAAACTTTCCTGTTCCGAATTTACCATCAGAATTCCTCCTTCCAGGTTAAAAAACCAGTTTCTGAGCAACTCTGAGTCAGCTGATATTTCAAACTGCCTGACTTCAGGTTCTGTAAAAGCCCTGGCCACTGAAGACACATCAAAACCCAGTCTGATAAAAGGTACCACTGCAGGTTCCTTTACCAGTGTATCGGGTTCTTGCTCATTTTGTGCTGACAGGGTAACACTAATTGTCACCATCGTCAATAAAAGGAAAAATCTTGATGTGTTCATCCAATATGTTGGTTACAGAAACTTCTTCTATGAAAATACTATCAATAAACATCCGGCTATGTTTTACCTCTTTCAGCTCAAAAAAACTAACGAACCCGCATTCCATTGAAATCAGTGTAGGTAAAACTTCATAGTAAAACCAGATTGTATCTTTTGCCAGATGAGAAAATTCCGGGGGCGCCGGAAAATAGAGTATAAATGCGGAGCTATCTGCGCTGGAGTTTAGCGGCAATTCTATCCTGCTGATATTTCGCTGGTAATTGTAAATAAGTGAATCTTTCCCAAGCCCATGCACTTTTAAACTGTCTACAATCAGGTTAACGGGCTCTTCCTCGTTTTCAATTACAGCATAAAAACCAATTCTTACCGGCACTGTTTCCACATCCTCACATAACTCCTCGTTCAGACATGAAATGAGTAAAACCGGAAGCAGGATAACGAGTAATAACCTTTTTCCCAAAAAGAGTCCTGATATATAATTGTAAGCTATCATCATGGTATTCATCACGGTATCTGAGATAAAAAAAGACCGGTTGAGATATTGTTCAACCAGGCAATGCCCCTCTTTCCCGGCTGCCAAAATTAGTAAAAAAACATCTACCTGCAATAAGAGCAACTAACGGGAATAAACAATTGAAAAAATTTTCGTTCTTGTTCATCTGGTTAAAACAGGGTAATACTGAAGACTGAAGACCGAAGTACGAAGTCCGAAGACGGAAGTAATTGTCGGCCAACTCCCCCTTTTGAAACCCGAAGGGTTCGACGAAGTCAACGGGGTTAGGGAGATGTAAAAAAGCCAAACGAGCTAAGAGTCCCGCCAGTGCTGCTAATATCAAAACCGGAAATTGAAAACCCAACGGACTGGGATGGCATCCCTGACAACCCCGCTGGGTTGCCTAATAAAAAACAGCTTGTTGCAGCCAGGTATCAGATATCAGGATTGATTGGAGGGATGCAATCCCTTAAACTCTAAACTCCGGGCACGAACCGGAGTCGTACCCGGAGAAATCCCAAATAACTCCGGGCACGAACCGGAGTCGTACCCGGAGAAAACTCCGCGTTTCTCCGTCTCAGCGGTTACTTGAAATAAGCTTCTGCTCCCAGGCTGATAAGCTCTCCGATGGGTCGGCAGTCGGGTGACAGAATGTTTTGGTTCTGGTTGAAAGCAATGGAGCCGCAGCCTCCGCCACAGATCAGTTGCAGGTTACAATTGCGGCAATCTTCAATGTGCATGATATCGCGCTGCTGCCAGTTTTTGATTTTCTCATCGAATAACTCAACTTTCGGGTGGAAAGTTCCCAGTTTTTCGCCGGGTTTGCCAACTGTGGCAGTGCATGAGTAAATACTTCCTGTATAATCCATGGCCCATTCACTTTTGCAGGCCGGGCATGCATCAAAAAGGGGCTTGGGCAACTCACCATTTTCCTGCAAAAATTTCATTACTGAAAATGCAGGCTTGTGAAAACGGACAATCTGAGGATGTTTTTTTATCAATCCCAGTAACTCCTGATATAGTGAGAGCCGGTTAAAAAGCTGGGATTTTCCATTCTGACAATAATGCAATTCGTAATTTCTGCCTATCTGGGTTTTGAACAGGGGATGGTCTGCCCAGCCTTTTTCAATGGCAAAATCTGCAAGGGCCGGCAGATCATCCATATTTTCCCGGTCCACCACCATGCGCAGATTTACAGGAATTTGTTTTTGCAGGCAGGCATCAATGTTTTCAACAATTTTGTCGAAGGTAGGACTGTTGTTTTTTAGTTTCCTGCGGCGGTTGTGCATATCGCGTGTACCGTCCAGGGTGATTTGTATTTCGCGTGTGCTGCCAGGAACAAGGATATCAAGGTACTCTTCCAGGAAATAACCATTGGTAACTATAGCAATATCCAGTTTACGAGCTACGGTCTTTTCAATGAAATAAGACAGACTTTCCTTGTAGGATTGGGAGCTCAGAAGCGGTTCACCACCAAAAAGGGTGATATATTTTTTTCTGTGGGCGAATTGTTGCCCGATAAAATCAAAGAAGGCATCCGTAACTTCTCTTGAAAAAGAAAGATTTTTATCAGGGTAACCACTTTGATAGCAATAGGAGCAGGTGAAATTACATGCATAGGTGGGTACGAAAAACAGTTGCATTTCCTCCTTTTCCCGTTCTTCAAGAAACTCGATATACTTCAGACGATAATCGAGATCTTCTTTCTGCGGGTCAGCAACATAGCCTTTTTCAATAAATTCATTAGGGTAATTCCCCTCATTGGGATGATTAAGAAATGCGAGCTCCTCTCCGGAAAGGATATCAGCATTTCCGGATAAAATATTAACAATAATGTATTCCTTACCTTCTTTTAAAGGTGCAATGATGTTGTGCCTGGAAGGTTTAAGCATTACAGTTGGTGAATTATCCGGAAATGTGAAAATGGTTTAATCGTGGCAACCTACCTGATTTGGCGATAGTTTGGCACAGCATTGTGCTTGTTTTTTGTCGGTTTTAACTTTCTTTTGTGCTTTTTTTACAAGAGTTTTCATCAGAAAATAATTTAGTTTGTTCATTGGACTGATGGAACTTACATGAATGAACTTATCCATTTTCTATTGTAAGCACGTTGCTCATGTAAGTTACATTTGTAATCGAAGTTTAACTTAATAATCGTCTTTTATTGTTTTTTGTTGCAATATACAAAAATTAAAAGGGTTTATTTCCTTTGATTGTAAAACTGCAAACTTTAATTTTTCCTTTTTCGTAGGGAGCCGATTCCTCCAAAATTTCAACCTTTTTGAAACCTGCTTTCTCCAGGTTTTTAAAATATTCGTTTCTGGTTACAGCACCTGCCCAGCATTCTGCAACATAGTGCGGATTGTTACGGAATGCTGCGGGAACCTTTTCCATTGCAAAAATATCACTTACAACGAAAACTCCACCCGGCTTTAGAGTTCTGTAAATTTCCTTCCACACCTTTCCCTGGTTCAGACTGTGATTGATGGTACAATTGGAAAGAACCACATCAAGTGTGTTATTGTCAAGTTTAATATCTTCAAGTTCACTTTTTATGAAATCCGTATTTTTAAGATTGAGTTTTCGGGCATTTTCACGTGCAGTTTCCATCATGGATTCAGATACATCCACTCCCCATGCAAAGCCCTCTTCACCTGCCATGGTGGCCATTTTCATTACATCATAACCTTTACCCGAACCCAGGTCGGCACAACGAAAACCAGGTTTTATATCGGCATAGTTTATGGCACCCCCGCAGGACAGACAACACTCCTGACCGGAGAGTTCATCGTATCTTTGAGATATTGCCAGGGTAAAATTTTCAGATATCATAAGATTTATTTACCTATGTGTATATGTATTTGCAAAGTTAGAATTTTTTTTCTGATAAAATCAACTGCTAGCAGATACTGACACAAACAATCCATACAGTACATACCAGATAATTGCAACAGAAACCGTAAATTTCAGCACCACACCCAATAAGAGCCCGAAAAAGCTACCTATTGCCGACCTGAGAGCATCTTCGTTGTTTTTTCCATTGACACGCTCAGCCAACCATGCACCCGCAATCGGGCCAATCAAAATACCGAAGGGTGGAAAGAAAAAAATGCCGATTATCAGTCCAATTGTAGCTCCAAACATACCATGCCTGGTTCCTTTACCCAGGCGCGTGCCCCAGATGGGTAACAAATAGTCGGCAATTGTAATGAGCAGTGTAATTATTCCGAATGTGAGAAGTATGCGACCTGAGAAATCCGTAAGGCTTGTAAAGTGGATCAGCAACATCCCTGCAAAACTCAGGGGAGGACCCGGCAGTATCGGTATAAATGCTCCAATAACACCTGCCAGCAGAAGAATAAAAGCCAATATAAGCAGAAACAAATCCATATTCGTTTTTATTGGGAAGGTATTGCAATGGCAAGTATGAGATAAACCAGAATACCTGTTCCATAAACAATAGCGGCTACTGCAAATGCAATACGAAAAATGGTGGGATCCACATTAAAATATTCTCCCAAAGCACCGCATACGCCAAATATCATGCGGTTTGGAGTTTTTCTGAGTCTTTTCATATTTTAAAAATAATATAAAGTTATTTAAGCCTCATTTCCTATGTCAAATAAGAAATCTCTAAAAAAAACTCAAGGTAAGAATTATTATTTTTCTTAAAGTATTTTTATCGAAAATTTTCAATGCGTTTATGCATTAAAAATTATGACTACAATTTACACCGCAAGCCTGCAAATTTCTCACATACCTCAATATGGACCGGACTTTTTGAATTTATTCATCTTATCTAAACATATTGATATTTTTGCCGAATTTGTGCAAACCTTCAATGGGTTTTGTTGTTAAAAATATTAATTTTACTTGATTAAGGAAAACCTGCTTTCATTTTATTTTTGTTAACTTCCTTTTTGTTTTTTAAAAAAGTGAAGTTTTTTCATACCGGCTTTCAAATGCAAGGTATTGATATTTAGTAAATTATTAACCCAAATATAGTTGATAGAATTTTAAGAAAATGATGAAAAAAATAGTTGTACAAAACCCTGTAGTTGAATTGGATGGTGATGAAATGACGCGCATCATCTGGAAGTTTATCAAAGAAAAGCTGATTTTTCCTTATCTTGAACTGGAAGTAAAATATTACGATTTGGGTATTGAATACCGTGATAAAACGGATGACCAGGTTACCATTGATGCAGCTCATGCCATTAAAAAGTATGGTGTAGGAATCAAATGTGCTACCATTACTCCCGATGAAGCAAGGGTAGAAGAATTCGGACTGAAAAACATGTGGCGCTCACCCAATGGAACAATCAGAAATATTCTGGGAGGCACTGTGTTTCGTGAGCCTATTCTTATTTCAAATATACCCCGATTGGTTCCCGGGTGGACAAAACCCATATGCATAGGCCGTCATGCCTTTGGCGATCAATACAGGGCAACGGATTTTGTTACAAAGGGCCCGGGCAAATTAACCATAACTTTTACACCGGATGATGGCTCACAGGAAATTTCCCATGAAGTTTATCAGTTTGAAGGCGACGGTGTAGCTCTTAGCATGTATAATACCGACGAATCCATCTCCGGGTTTGCCCGTGCATGCATGAATCAGGCTTTGCTTAAGAAATGGCCGCTTTACCTCTCCACAAAAAATACTATTTTGAAAAAATATGATGGAAGGTTTAAGGATATTTTCCAGGAGATTTTTGAAGCGGAATTCAAAGCTAAATTTGAAGCTGCCGGCATTACCTATGAGCATCGTCTTATTGACGATATGGTTGCCGCAGCATTGAAGTGGGAGGGTGGTTTTGTATGGGCCTGTAAAAACTATGATGGTGATGTGCAAAGCGATACTGTAGCGCAGGGTTTTGGTTCACTGGGATTAATGACCTCTACATTGGTAACACCCGACGGTAAAACTATGGAGGCTGAAGCGGCACATGGCACTGTAACCCGGCACTACCGTATGCATCAACAGGGAAAACCCACTTCTACAAATCCTATTGCCAGTATTTTTGCCTGGACAAGAGGCCTCGCTTTTCGCGGAAAACTTGATGATAACTATGAATTGATACGTTTTGCAGAAACACTTGAGAGCGTTTGCATTGAAACGGTTGAAAACGGAAATATGACCAAAGACCTCGCATTGCTTATTCATGGTAGTGCAATGAAACCGGAGCATTACCTTACTACAAGTGAATTTCTGGAGGTTATTGATGCCAATTTGAAGAAGAAGCTGGTTGAAGGATGACAAACAAGTGAAAAATATTTAAACATCAAAACATGGAATACATAAAGAACAGATTTTACGAATCCGCCCTGAAAAAATACGATGAATTTCTTAAACTCAAAAAAGAGCATTCGGACGTAGTTGTTGGAAAAGTTACAATTGGTCATGTATTGACCGGAATGAAAGGCATTCCCAGCCTTCTCACCGAAACATCAAAGCTTGATCCCAACGAAGGTATTCGCTTCAGAGGGGTCTCATTAAAGGAACTGAGAAAAACCATCCCCCGCTTGTGCGAGCATGGAGAACCCTTACCGGAAGGCTTGTTTTACCTGATGCTCATTGGTGAAGTACCTGAGCTCGAGGATATCAGCAACCTCAGTAAAGACTGGGCCAGCAGAGCAGTAGTTCCCCAGCATGTATTTGATGTTATTGAAGCCATGCCCAAAAATGCCAGACCCATGGCACAATTTGTGGCGGCTATTACCAGTATGGCATCTGATTCTTATTTCCTGAACGCTCACCAGGCAGGAGTTCATAAAAAATTTTACTGGGATTCCACATACGAAGATGTAATGAATCTCATTGCACGATTACCCCGTATTGCAGCCTATATTTACAGGCGCTCTTTCCATAAAGGTGAACATATTGATCCTGATCCACGGCTCGACTGGGCCGGTAACTTTGCACATATGATGGGGTTTAGTGCTCCTCCGCACAAAAGACTTATGCGGCTTTATTTAAGTATTCATGCAGATCATGAAGGTGGGAATGTATCTGCACATGCTACACATTTGGTGGGTTCTACTTTGTCAAATCCTTATTATGCCTATGCTGCAGGTATGCTTGGACTGGCTGGTCCGTTGCATGGTTTTGCCAATCAAAACGTATTGACCTGGATTTTTGATATGATGCGTGAACTTAATGATGAAAATCCCTCTGAACAAAAAATCCAGAGATATGTAAAGAAGTTTTTGGATGGTGGCGGGGTAATTCCCGGCTATGGTCATGCCGTGCTGCGAATAACTGATCCAAGGTATGATGCTCAGAAAGAATTTGCAGATAAATTCATCAAAGAGGACAACCTGGTAAATATTGTAAATAAACTTTACAAAGTTGTTCCACCTTTACTTGAAGCCACAGGTAAGGTGAAAAACCCATGGCCCAATGTGGATGCATTCAGCGGTACATTATTGAGATATTATGGCATTAAGGAACACCAGTTTTATACGGTTATGTTTGGTATTTCAAGAGCACTGGGGGTAATGGCATCTCTGCTTTTCGACAGGGTATTCGTTTTACCTATTGAAAGGCCTACATCTTATCCTTTGCAATGGTATAAAGATGTGGCAGAGGGTAAGATCAAGCTTGATCTTTAAAAAATATTCCGGTGCAAATCCAAAAAAATATTACTGTTTTGTTAAATCTTGAATTTCATTGTTATGACTAAATTACCTTTCAACATCCAGGATCGCTTATCAACCCAAATGGGAGAATTCACCTTTTACAGTTTGAAAAAACTTGAAGAACAGGGAATGAAGGTATCTCATCTTCCATTTTCCATTCGTATTTTACTCGAAAATGCATTAAGGAATTTTGATGGTTTCGCTATAACGGAAGAAAACATCAATACTTTGCTTGACTGGAAGCCTGAAGCTTCGGACAAGGATATACCTTTTAAACCTGCACGTGTACTGATGCAGGATTTTACAGGTGTACCGGCCGTTGTCGATATTGCATCGCTGAGGGCAGAAATGGCCAGGAAGGGTAAAGATGCTTCCAAAATCAATCCTTTGGTGCCGGTTGACCTGGTAATTGACCACTCCGTACAGGTAGATTATTTTGGTACTCAGTATTCTTATGAAAAAAATGTTGAAAAGGAGTATGAACGTAACGGTGAAAGATACCAGTTTTTGAAATGGGCGCAGAAGGCATTTGATAATTTTTCCGTTGTACCTCCCGGCATGGGAATATGCCACCAGGTAAATCTTGAATACCTTGCCAGTGGTGTTACCGTTCGCGATGGAGTTGCTTTGCCCGATACTCTGGTTGGTACCGACAGCCATACACCCATGGTAAACGGTATTGGTGTTGTTGGCTGGGGTGTGGGAGGTATTGAAGCAGAAGCAGCCCTTTTAGGACAACCCATTTACTTTATTATGCCCGAGGTTATTGGGCTGAAACTTACAGGTAAACTGCCTCTGGGCACCACAGCTACTGATCTTGTACTTACAATAACACAGCTTTTACGCTCACAAGGGGTTGTTGGAAAGTTTGTAGAAGTTTTTGGTGAAGGCCTTGATGGGCTTACCGTGCCTGACAGGGCAACTATCTCCAACATGTCGCCCGAATTTGGCTGTACAATTACATATTTTCCCATTGACGAGCGTACCCTTGATTATATGCATAGCAGCAATCGTTCTGAGGAGCAGATCAGGCTGGTGGAAGATTACTGCAAAGCCAATATGCTTTGGCGTACCGGTAATGAAAAAATTACATACTCGCAATTGCTTGAACTGGATTTGAACACCGTCGAGCCCACATTGGCAGGCCCCAAAAGGCCACAGGATAAAATATTGCTTCGCAATGCCAAGGAAACCTTCAAATCACAGCTCGCATCAGATTTTAAGCGGGAGTATATTGATCCTGATAAGCGTGAAGTGGAGCGCTGGACCGGTGAAGGAGGAAGTACAGGGCAAAAGCAGGAGGGTAAGCAAACTCCGGCCGATGTGGAAGTTGAAACTGCTTCCAATGGAGCAGGACTGAGAACCGTTGAAATCACTGTTAAAAATGAAAGATTCAGGTTAAGCGACGGCTCGGTGGTTATTGCTGCCATCACTTCATGCACAAATACTTCCAATCCGTCAGTAATGATAGGGGCAGGGATTCTTGCACGCAAAGCCCGTGCACTGGGATTGGATGTGAAACCATGGGTGAAAACTTCCCTGGCACCGGGTTCAAAAGTAGTAACGGATTATCTTACCAAATCCGGCTTGCTTGAAGATCTTGAAGCCCTGAAGTTTCATACAGTGGGATATGGCTGTACAAGCTGTATCGGCAATTCGGGACCATTACCTCCACATATTGCAAAGGCCGTGGATGATAATGAACTGGTTGTGGCCTCAGTATTGTCGGGAAACAGGAATTTCGAGGCTCGTGTACATCCTCAGGTACGCATGAATTTTCTTATGTCACCCATACTTGTTGTAGCATATGCCATAGCCGGCAGAGTGGATGTGGATCTGATAAATGAACCGTTGGCATATGATCCCAATCTCAACCCTGTTTATCTGAAAGATATCTGGCCCAGCCATGAAGAGATTCAGGACACCATGGGAAAGGTACTTTCGCGAGGTGATTTCGAAAAAAACTATAATGAAATATTCGACGGCAACGAGATATGGCAAAACATGAAAGTCCCCGGTGAGCAGGTTTATCAATGGGATGATAAATCTACTTACATTAAAGAAGCTCCGTTTTTCAGGGATATAAGTGAAAATCCTGTTATTCCGGTTGATATTGAAAATTCACGTGCTCTTTTGGTGCTGGGTGACAGTATTACAACCGATCATATTTCTCCTGCAGGTGCTTTTGCAGCACATACTCCTGCCGGTGAATACCTCATAAGCAAAGGTGTCGAGGTCAAACATTTTAATTCCTATGGTTCGCGAAGGGGTAATGATGAAGTTATGATCAGAGGTACCTTTGCCAATGTGCGAATTAAAAACAAGGTTGCAAAGCGCGAAGGAGGTTTTACCACCCATATCCCCTCAGGCGAACACATGAGCGTATTTCATGCTGCTCAGTTATACAAAAAGGAAAATACGCCACTGGTAGTGCTGGCAGGAAAAGAATATGGCAGTGGAAGCAGCCGCGATTGGGCTGCAAAAGGAACCAACCTGCTGGGCATTAAAGCTGTTATTGCTGAAAGTTACGAGAGGATACACCGTAGCAATCTCATTGGTATGGGTGTACTTCCTTTACAGTACAAAGAAGGTGAAAATGCGCAGAGCCTGGGTCTTACCGGACATGAAAAATTTACCATTACAGGAATATCTGATGGGTTGCAACCTTTAAAAACACTCAAAGTTTTTGCCGAGGGTGATAGCGGAAAGAAGACAGAATTTGAAGTTGTAACCCGCATCGATTCCAATATCGAAGTGAAATACTACGAGCATGGTGGTATTCTGCACTATGTGCTGAGGGATTTTTTGAATAAATAGATCACCTGAGATATTTCAGGGCAATGGGGCTGAAGTCCCTCTGTTATTCTCAGTGTACTAACTTTACATTTGTTAAAATATTTGTATTCAGAAACTGAAATCAAAATCCAAAACAAAATACAAATCTCAATCAAATTCAATTCTTATGAAAGAAATCCTGCAGCGACTGGGTATTGAAGAAACAAACTCAGGAATTAGCACAGGCAGTAAATGGCTGTCTGCCAATGGAAAAGAAGATGCATCCATCAGTCCCATCAATAACAAACCCATTGCCAGTGTGAAAACTGCATCACTGGATGATTATGAGACTGTAATTGAAAAAGCACAGGAGGCTTTTAAGGTTTGGCGGGAAATTCCTGCACCAAAAAGGGGAGAGGTGGTTCGTCAGATAGGAAATAAACTACGCGAACATAAGGAAGATCTTGGGTACCTGGTCACGCTTGAAATGGGAAAGATTTACGAGGAAGGCTTGGGAGAAGTTCAGGAAATGATTGATATCTGTGACTTTGCAGTAGGGCAAAGTCGTCTGCTTAATGGATTTACCATGCACTCTGAGCGCAAACAACACCGTATGTATGACCAATATCATCCCATTGGAATTGTGGGACTGATTACTTCCTTCAATTTTCCGGTAGCCGTATGGGCATGGAATGCTATGGTGGCTGCAGTTTGCGGCGATGTGGTTGTTTGGAAGCCAAGCTCCAAAACCCCGCTTACGGCCATCGCCACGCAAAAGATCATTGGTGATGTGCTGAAAGAAAACAATGTTCCTGAGGGTGTCTTTAACCTCATTGTAGCCGGCTCTTCTGTGCTGGGCGATAATTTTGCCGCCGACAAACGTATCCCCCTGTTTTCCATAACCGGTTCTACTGCTGTAGGTAAAAAACTGGCAGGTATTATCGGCGCCCGGCTGGGACGTTCTATTCTGGAACTGGGTGGCAACAACGCAGTGATCATTGCACCCAGCGCAAACCTGGAGATGGCCGTCAAATCGGTAGTGTTTGGTGCAGTGGGAACTGCAGGCCAGCGTTGTACATCTACCCGGCGTATAATTGTACATGAAAGCATTTATGAACAGGTGGTTGAGAAGTTGAAGATTGCCTACGAAAGTGTATCCAAGAAGATCGGCAACCCGCTGGATAAGGAAACCCTGGTGGGTCCTCTCATCTCCGAAGGGGCTGTGGATGATTTTCTTAAGGCCATTAAAAAAGTAAAAGAGGAAGGTGGAAAAGTGCTGTTTGGCGGAACATCCTATGATTGTGAAAACCGTTCATTCTGCCATTATGTGGTCCCGGCTCTAGTGGAAGCTGAGAACCATTATGAAATCGTACAGGAAGAAACTTTTGCTCCCATTCTCTATATCATAAAATACAAAACCATTGAAGAAGCCATTGCCCTGAACAATGGTGTACCGCAGGGCTTATCATCGGGTATATTTACAGAAAATCTGCGCGAAGCCGAACTCTTTCTTTCCGAAACAGGTTCAGACTGTGGTATTGCCAATGCAAACATCGGTACTTCCGGTGCAGAAATTGGCGGTGCCTTTGGTGGTGAGAAAGATACGGGAGGCGGTCGTGAATCGGGCTCCGACTCCTGGAAAAGCTACATGCGCAGGCAAACCAATACGATAAACTACAGTACTGACCTGCCCCTGGCTCAGGGCATTCAATTTGGATTCTAGAATAGCAAACTTTAACCTTTTCTGTTGCTTATTCAGGTCAAATTGCTTTCTGAATTTTGTAATTTTGTAAACATACTGCAGTCTTAAATGCAGTAAGTTTACGAATTTGTTACTCTGATTTACTTTGAAAAAAAATCAATCATCATCCTATTTAAAAAAACCTTCATGGCTCAGGATAAAACTCCCGTCTGCCGACGAATACAGCCAGATGAAAGGAGTTTTAAACGAACAGCATCTGCATACCATTTGCGAAAGCGGGGCATGCCCCAATAAGGGAGAATGCTGGAGTGCGGGCACAGCAACATTTATGATCCTGGGAAACATTTGCACCCGTAATTGTGGCTTTTGCAATGTTACCACCGGCAAGCCTCTGCCTCCTGATCCCCATGAGCCTATGAGAGTGGCTGAGGCTGCCAGGAAGACAAATGTGAAGCATTGCGTGATTACCTCTGTTGACAGAGATGACCTGCCCGATGGCGGAGCCGGAATCTGGGCCGAAACCATAAGAGCAGTAAAACAATTATGCCCGGGTACAACTATTGAAGCCCTTATCCCTGATTTTAAAGGACGGGAGAAAGATATTCAAAAAGTCATAGATGCTGCTCCGGAGGTGATCAGCCACAACCTGGAAACCGTTAGAAGGTTGACTTCGCAGGTGCGAACCTTTGCCAAATATGAAAATAGTCTTGAGGTTTTGAAATATGTTGCCTCCAAAGGTATCAGAATTAAATCCGGCATCATGCTGGGCCTGGGTGAAACTGAAGAAGAAATCCTGGAAACCATGGATGACCTGCTTGCAGTGGGATGCGAGGTGCTGACCATTGGGCAGTATCTGCAGCCATCGGCAGGTAATCTGAGGGTGCAAAAATATGTAACTCCCGAAGATTTTGACCGTTATGGAGAAATAGCCCGTAAGAAAGGATTTCGGTTTGTGGAAAGCGCCCCGCTGGTAAGGTCTTCCTACAGGGCAGAAAAGCATGTGAAATAAAAAGTTTTAACTGAGATAAATATATTTTCAAATACATCTCCATATGTTTCGTACATCATTGATTTTTTTGATTTTGATTTTTGTTCAGTATTCCTGTGGCAGCACCGAAAGGAATACCGGAAATGGCAATCCTGAAAAGGCTATCATACCCGGAGCATGGCAGACAGAAAAATATTTTCCCCTATTAGAAGGTAAGGCCATTGCACTGGTTGCCAATCACAGTTCGCTGGTGGGTAATATTCACCTTGTGGATACCCTGTTATCAGCCGGTTTTGATTTGCAGAAGGTTTTTGGTCCTGAACATGGTTTCCGGGGTGAAGCTGCAGACGGAGAACATGTGCAAAGCGGTATTGACCCAAAAACCGGAATGCAAATCATAAGTCTGTATGGCGCAAATCGCCGGCCCAGGCCCGAAGACATAAAAGACCTTGATTTGATTATCTTTGATATTCAGGATGTGGGAACACGCTTCTACACCTACATCTCTACCATGAGCTATGTGATGGAAGAAGCTGCCCGGCAGGGAATCCCAATGCTTATTCTGGATCGTCCAAACCCCAACGGGCACTTTGTTGACGGGCCAATACTTGAAAAGCAACACTCCTCATTTGTGGGGTTACATCCCATACCTATTGCACATGGAATGACCGTGGCAGAATATGCCCAAATGGTTAACGGGCAGGGATGGTTGGGTGATGGCCTGCAATGCAGTTTGCATATTGTAACAGTAGAAAATTACCACCGGCAGATGTGGTATGAGTTGCCTGTGGCTCCCTCGCCCAATCTGCCCAATATGATAAGTATCATGTTGTATCCCGGCCTTTGCCTGTTTGAGGGCACGGCTATCAGCGTGGGGCGAGGTACAGATTTTCCCTTTCAGGTTTACGGGCATCCTGATTTGCCGGCAGAAAAATTTCCCTTCACTTTTACACCCAAAAGCCGCAGAGAATCCGTTTATCCTCCCCTTGAAGGAAAACTTTGCCATGGTATGGATCTGAGAGGTTATGACCCTCAGCGGCTTATGAGTATTTCAAAGGTTGATTTGCAACATATTCTTCATGCATACAAGCACTTTCCCCATAAAGAAGAGTTTTTCCTGAATTCCTTTGAAAGACTGGCCGGTACTTCCCAATTAAGAAAGCAGATCATCGATGGAAAAACGGAAGAAGAAATCCGCCAAACCTGGAAGGAAGGTATTAAGGATTTTATTGAGATGCGAAAGCCTTATTTGCTGTATCCGGATATTTTTTGAGGGAGGTAAGCTTGTTTTAATCAATCTTTACAATAATATTTTTAAGGTTGTCTTCAACCATGCGACTATAGAATGACCTGAAGCCGGAATAATTCTGGGCTGGAATGGTTCTTATCCGACGGTGATTCAACCATGTAATTTTTATTCCGTTATCTGTTTCTTCAGCAAAAAGTTCGTAGGACAATCTACCCCATCTTCGCGATTTTTTTTCCGGAATATGCGTAAACTTCATATTATCTCCGAGTTCAAGGTTAAAAATACTAACAGAATTTAGCGTATTATCAAAAGTTACAGGAAATTGCCTTTCTTTTGACTGAAAAACGTTTTCTGATATAGTTTCAAAAAAAATTGCAGGAATTATAAATTCATTACCAATTCTTGCTACATAAGATGGAATGTGAATATTTGCCTTTAGTTTGATGGGGTTTTTATCCATTATCTCAAATTCGATAGATTTATTTGAAAGTTGAATATCAGGTTGGTTAAACAATTGGTTCCAGAAACTTTCTTCTCCCCGACTTGTAATTTCCTGTATATACTTGTATTTTCCGAAATTCCCCACCAGCATTTCAAAAGTACCTGTAATATCTCCATTTTCATTCAAAGCAAGATTATAAATATTCTGTTTAGTAAATTCAATATTTGATTCAAGATTTACCCATTCATTATAACTTTTATCCAGAGCCCGTCCTCTGCCATTAATGGCTCTGGGCGGCAGGTAGCCTGGTACTGGCCTGGGAACCGTAGCATCCAGCAAAACATGCTCTCCATCAGGAAGTTTAACCAAAGCAACAACATAATTCCATTGTGTTATTGTTGGCATATCGCTGAAAAGGCTTCCATTGCTTACTGTGCTCACAGCAACAGGATATGATTGCAAACCCAGATTGCGAAGCATTGCAACCAGCAGAAGGTTTACCTCAGCAGAATTGCCGGCACCATTATTTAAGACTTCTTGAGGAGTGTGATTTGTATAAAAAGATGCATTATTATTCCATCGCACATTTTCATGTATAATTTCGAGTGCTGTCCATATGCTTTCTTCAGGAGTATCGGGGAGGTTTTCAGGTAAATATTTCCAAAGAACTGAAGGCTTTTCATTTAGAAACAGTCCGAAGTTTCTATGGTTTGCTAAGTAATTATAAACATCCTCCCATGTTGTAGAATAGTGTTTAGGTTCCTGATCTGGCCACTGTTCACGCGTTAATTCAAAAAATATTCTCGCCTGGTAGTTTCTTATATTATCAGTAAAAGGTTCAGGCTTCATGGGAGGAATGTTAAAAGCTGCCCAACGGAAAATTGTACTTCGGGCCATTATATTAGTTGCAAGCCCTCTGTGTGAGATACGCCATCTGTCCTGGCTATCTTCCTGTTCTCTGATATCAAGTTCTACTAAACCGTTATATCTTCCGTAATAAATAAAAAAGGATGGCAGATTTAAGCTGTAATCACTATGTAATACAGGTATTTCGCGCTGGAATCGCCAATCGCGCAATTGGAATAAAAAATCGGAAATAATTCTGTAACGTACTTCTATTACACTCCCAACCTTTATTTCAGGTAACGCAAAGCTAAGTTCTTTCCAATTATTTTGTCTTTCCTGAATAAAACCTTCACTCTCCCGCACTCGTGTTCTCCTTACCCTGCCATCTTCAATGTTGAAAACATGTGCTCTGAATCTGCTGATTTCTTCCTGCCTGCCTGTTGAACCATAATATGGGATAGAAAAATTACCATAATCAAGTCCCGCCTCTGTTAATATAATTATCCGGATTTTACGGTCCAGATTAAATTGAAAACCTTTATGAAAATCATAACCAAATCGACAATCGGCGATATCTCCAATGACTATAGCAGGTTCACCAGGGAATTTTTCACGATAATACTCCAAATCCATTTCTGAAACTGAGATTCTTCCAAAGCGAAAGGGTATGTCGGCATATATTTCCGCTGTGATAATAAAAAACAATATTGACAATAAAAAGGTAAGTTTCATGAATTTGTGGGTTTTTTTTTCTAAGGTTAGGTTAGTTTTTAATTTCTATAGTCTTGTTTTGTTAATACGTTTTATATTTGAATTCAATACCTTTTCTGATGATCATTCAGGAACAATCATCAGCTGTGTACGATCCCTGTTTTGGGCTTCTCTCAGAAAGGTCATAAAATCGTCCCATTGATAGGCCGGGAATTTCCCTTTCATTCCGTGAAATTTTCGGATTACCTGCAGCGTCCCGTTTTCTTTTTCATAGATAAACTCAATACTGTAATACCCAAAAGGAGTATCATTTTCAAAGTTATCGGGCAACTGGGTGATTTGAAAACCTGACGGTAAAGCCCAGATTAGGGTGTCATTATATGAAAGGTAAAAATTTGTATGAAAATCATAAATCCTTTCTCCGCTATGCCTGGGCAAATCCACCGGTCTGTGCAGCAATAACGGTTGAAAGATGAATCTTTGGCCCGCCCGTCTGAAATAATTATTTATTCCGAATTCCATGCTTTTTTCTATGCGGCCGGGAGGAGATTTGTCTTCAGAAAAGATGAAGGAGTGAAGCTGAAAGTTATTTATCCTGATTCGATTGTTTAAATAATCCCTCTGACGGGCTTCACCCAAAAGGCTTACTCCCAATAAATTACTCAAAGCAAGCCCGGAAAGTTCTTTGGTGAGTTTTCCGGAAACATTAAAACTGTTATCTGCATTTAAAAAGATGTGTTGATTTACTGAATTTTCCACCGGATTTATTGGGGGTGTTCGGGCTAGTGTACCCCCGTTTTCCGTTACCAGCAAAACCCGTCTGTCAGAATTGCTTTCCCCGATAAATCCCATGGGCAATATGCTACTTGTAGTTTCAAGCCATATGGTATCATTCTGAAGTGGAACACAGATTATTGCATGATTAAAATATTGAAATGGAAAATCAGTATCTACCTCCTGAAATCTTCGCCCACTGTAAATCAATGTATAATGAGATCTGATTCCTGCAACATCAAGCAATGCCTGGGTAAAATTTGACAGCGCCTTGCAATCGCCATATGCATTTCTTTCCACACTCCTGACATCATCAGGTTGAAATCCCCCAATACCCAATTGGATGCTTACATATCGGGTGCGTGATTGCATGTATTCGTAAATCTTTCTGATCTTTTCAAGTGTGTCGGGTGTGTTATCAGATATGCTCTTTATGTCAGCAATTACGGCATTACTCAGATTTTGTCTGTCGCGATTCAAATCGTTGATCCATTTTCCGAAATCATTCCAGCTTTTCATGCTGCCCGGGTAGCCGCCGTATATAAATTCATTGGCACCCGTTTGCACATAAGGGAATATGTAGTTGCGGGGAGGCATATAGGGCTCATGGGCAAAAGCTACCATGTCTGTCAGCTCCCAGCGGTATTGTAGATTTCTTCTGCCTGAAGGAGTAATTTCCGGCTCAAGTGCGGGATGATTTCCTGTTTTATATCTGAAACTGTACTCTTCCGGAACAATATAGGAGAGACTTGCCCTTTCCAGAGAGGTCTTTGTGCGGGAAACCGGCATCCAGGTGCGATTGGGATATACAACTGACTCATCAATAGTGTATTCATATACTACTGTAAAAGGATATCGGTTCATATACAGATCGGTTTGAATTATCCTGGCATCTGCATAAACTGATACACCTGCGGCGAGATGGGTATCTTCGAATTCATCATCTTTCAGATCGCGGATTTTTCTTCCCCGTGCATCATATAAACTTCCTTTGATGTTTCGAACCCTCCTGAATGAGTCATGATAGATGGAAATATCTGCTTTTGCCAGGCCCTCCGCTTCTATAATTGTAATAGCAAGTTTTCGGGTCATGCGTGCTCTCTCTCGGCCTCTGATTTCCCAAAGAGTTGAATCCTGCCTGATTACTGCATTTGCATTTTCAAGCAAAGAGGGATCAATCCTGTCAACGGAATATTTTCCCGAACCTGACGAGGAGAGAGTTATCAGCAACAGTATGAAAATATTAAAGAATCTACACTTCATACTTTTGTCTATTTGGTTTTTATTCTACTTTTAAAATGATGTTTTCCAGATTGTCTTCGATCATTTGACTGTAAAATCTTCTGAAACCTGTATAACTTTCTGGCTGAATAATGCGAATAAGACGGTTATTTGTCCATATGATTTGCAGGCCGGTATCTGTTTCATCTGCCAGGAGAGTATAAGATAAACGACCCCATCTGCGGTTTCTGGCTTCAGGCATATATGATATTGATATATTTTCAGGTAATTCAAGATTGATCCTCATGATATTATTCAATGTATTATCAAAGAATACGGGGTAAAGCCTTTCTTCTGCCTGAAAAACATTTTCTTCAAGGGTTTCAAAAAACAGTGCCGGTAAAACCAGCTCATCACCTATACGCATAGCATATGATGGAATATGAATATCTGCGGTAACAACCAATGGTTTTTCGTCTTTGTGGTCATAGGCAATGTTTCGATTGGTAAATGTTACGTCGGCTCCTCCGATCAGAGCGTTCCAGAATCTTTCTTCATCCTGACCGGCAAGTCGTTGTATTAACTGATATTTTCCAAAATTATTGATCTTAATCTCAATATTTCCGGTTATATCACCTTGCTCATTTAATCTCAGGTTGTAAATGTTTTCCTGGTTTATTTGAATTTTCGTTTCCAGGTTTACCCAGTTGTTAAAGGCCGGATCAAAGGCTCGTCCTCTGCCGTTGATTGCTCTTTGCGGCAGAAAGCCAGGAATGGGTTTAGGTACAGTTGCATCAAGGAGTACAAAGGTATCATCGGGTAGCCTGGCAAGTGCCACCAGGTAATTCCATTGAATGAGTGTAGGTCTTTCACTTTGAAGAGAACCGTTACTTACAGTGCTTACTGCAACCGGATATGCTTCCATCCCCATAATTCTTAATAATCCTACCAATAACATGTTGATTTCTGAAGAGTTGCCGCTTCCTTTTTGCAAAACTTCCTCCGGAGAGTCATCGGTAAAAAAAGATGCATCATTATTCCAGCGAACATTATCGTGAATAGTTTCCAGAGCATACCAAATGATTTCTTCAGGTTCTTCAGGATTTTGTTCCGGTAAAAACTGATGAAGGGCAAGATAACTATCCTTGAGATATTTTCCGAAATACTTATGATCCTCAAGATAATTCATGATGTCTTCCCAGGTGGTAGTAAAATGTTTAGGTTCTTCATCAGGCCATTGTTTATGTGCAAATTCAAAAAACATGGTAGACAGATAGTTTCGGATATTGTCAGTATAAGGCTCTGGCTTCATACCGGGAACATTTTTTGCTACCCAGCGATATTGAGTGCTCCTTGCGGTAAGATTGATTAAGCCTCCGTCAACTTGTCCGTAGGCTGAATTAATTTTTCTTCTGATTTGCCAGGAATCAATTGCTGATTTTTCATCTCTGACATCCAGATCAATAAATCCCCTTAAACTGGCATAATAAACATAAAAGGAAGGCAGGTTTATCTGGTATTCACTGTGCATGACCGGTATTTCATGCTGAAACTGCCAGGATCTGAGCTGAAAGAGGAAATCAGAAATCAGATCGTAGCGTACTTCAATTACACTTCCTACCTTCACTTCAGGAAAAGCAAAGGTCAGTTCCTTCCAGTTATTCCCCCTGTCATTTGTAAAACCTTCCCTGTCTCTTATTCTTGTTCGGTTCACCCTGTTACCATCTTTATTATAAACGTGAGCACGAAAACGACGAATAATTTCCTCTCTGTCAGGAGATTTATAATAGGGAATAGAAAAATTACCATAATCCAGTCCGGCTTCATTTAAAATGATGATCCGGTAATGGCGTCTGATTACAAACTGGAATCCCTTATGGTCATCATAATTGAACCTGCAATCTGCAAAGTCACCTATTATTACAGCCGGCTCGCCCGGATATTTCTCACGAAAATACTCCAGGTCCATTTCAGAAGCACTTATTCTTCCGAAATCGAAGGGTGGCTCAGCGTTTAATGGATTAATCAGAAATACGCTTGTTGTGATTAGTATCAAAATCAAAGTTCTCATAATGTTTTGGTTTATTACGGAGGCAGTGTATGATGAATAAATAAAAGAAAAACATTTACTTTTGGAGATAAATTTCTTGTGCAATATATACATTTTTCAGTGAGGTATATGTTAAGATTATAATTTTAATTTATTCTAAATAAATATTAATCTTTGGTAAAATGGCTTTTGCAGACACAATTTTGTTTAATGACATATGAAAGGTTTAAAAAACAATACCCTTGGAGTTGTCTGGGAGTGGTTTATTGAGCTGATATCTCCCGGGTTTAATCCCATGGAAGCCAGAGCTGTTGGGAGATTGATATTCGAACATTATTTGAATACATCAACAGCTGATTTTTTTATTAACAGGGATATCCGTATCAATGAATCGGATATTGTATTGTTGCATAATGCCGCTATGCAACTTAACAAAAGTATCCCGGTTCAATATATAACAGGTCAGGCATTTTTTCGTGATCTGGTGCTGGAGGTAAATACTGATGTGCTCATACCTCGCAATGAAACTGAAGAACTTGTGCAATGGATACTGGATGATGAAGCAATTTTGAAAAACGGGAAAACCGGTAAAATCAGTTTCTGGGATATCGGAACAGGTAGCGGTGCCATTGCTATAAGCCTGGCTAAAGAACTGAACTATGCACAGGTTACTGCCAGTGATTTCAGCGAAAAAATTCTGGAAACCGCCCGCAAAAATGCTATGCTTAACAACGTAAATATAGATTTTTTTGTACATGATATACTGAAAACCCCGCTACTGGAAAAGCAGTTTGATTGTATTGTGAGTAATCCTCCCTATGTGAGAGAGTCTGAAAAGGCCGCAATGATGAGCAATGTACTTGACTACGAACCCCATCATGCCCTTTTTGTGAGCGATGACGATCCCCTGGTTTTTTACCGGTCACTCGCTGAAACTTCAAAGAAGTGTCTTGTTGATGGGGGATGGTTGTACACCGAAATTAACGAAGCTCTTGGAAAAGAAACAGCCTCATTATTTGAAAAACATGGCTTCTCACAGGTGGAAATAAACAGGGATATTCATGAGAAAGAGAGGTTTGTGAGAGGGAGGTTGTAATGCTGATAACCAAAGGCTGGAAACCCCATCTATGCAGAATCAAATGTATTATCTACCCTCCGGGTACGACTAAAGTTCGTGCCCGGATTACAGATTACTTGGTTTATAATTTCTGTAACAGGGCTGCAAAGGCTACGGGATCCTTCGTTTTGCTGCGCTGCACTCAGGATGACAGGTATCGTCAGAAGGATAGGGGAAAAGAAGAAAAATGGGGCGGCGCAGCCGCCCCATTTTTCTTCTCCCTATTTACACCAGCTCTTTTAGCGCCTTCACAAAGTCCTCAACATCCTGTTCCGTAGTCTGGAAATGAGTCATCCAACGCACTTCATTGATTTTTTCATTCCAAACATAGAAGTAGTATTTCTCTTTCAAAGGCTGGATGATCTCAGGCGGAATGGATGCAAATACCGCGTTGGTCTGCACAGGCATGGTAAGTTTCACCTGGGGGATATGCCGGATTTTATCTGCCAGCAATTGCGCCATGCGGTTGGCATGGGTTGCGGTTTTCAGCCAGAGGTCGTCTTTGAAATGGGCAATAAACTGTGCCGACATATACCGCATTTTGGAAGCCAGTTGCATGGATTGTTTGCGCACATATTCAAAGTCCCTGGCCAGATCAGGATTAATGAAAACCACGACTTCACCCATCATAAGCCCGTTTTTGGTGGCACCGAATGACATCACGTCCACACCGGTTTGGGTGATCATTTCTTCAAGTGTGATATTTGATGCCGCAACTGCATTGGCAATACGTGCGCCATCAACGTGCAGGTAGATGTTGTTTTTCTTTGCAAAGTCCGATATTTCCCTGATTTCATCGGGAGTATATACCATGCCCAGTTCGGTGCTCTGGGTAATGGAAATAATGCCGGGTTGGGCATGGTGCTCAAAACCTACGGAGTGAAGGAAAGATTCCAGCTGTTTCACCCGTAGCTTGCCATCTTCCGATGGAACTGTAAGCAGCTTGCTGCCGGTAAACTTTTCCGGGGCACCGCATTCATCATTATGAATATGGGCTGTAGATGCGCACATGATGGTTTGCCAGGGCCTGATCAGATGCGATACGGCAGAGACATTGGCACCGGTGCCGTTGCAAACAAAAAAGACTTTTACTTCATGGCCAAACTTTTCATTGAACAGTCTTTTGGCTTCTTCTGTATAGGGATCATCTCCGTAGGAAACATAATCCTCATGATTGGCATCCACTATGGCCTGCATTACGAGCGGATGGACTGGTGCGTTGTTATCGGAGGCGAAACTTCTTTTCATGGG
>REDJ01000207.1 GCA_007693555.1 Bacteroidota bacterium | reverse complement strand
TAACCCAATAACCTCAGTAAATGAACAAAAAAACCTTTGGATACGCGTGGAAGATATTAACTGTGGTCATCATGCTTTATGTGATCATTGGGGGGATGTTGTTTGAAGTGCCTGTTTTGCCCGTGATACATCAAACCATCCGTAATATTTACTTTCATGTGGGCATGTGGTTTTCCATGATATTCATCCTGTTTCTGGGTTTCATCTTCAGCCTGATTTACCTGAGGGGTTTTAAACAAAAGTATGACCGGATGGCACTTGCCACGGTTAAAACCGGGTTGGTTTTTGGCCTTTTGGGAATAGTAACCGGTATGATATGGGCACAAAACACATGGGGTGCATTTTGGTTAAATGATCCCAAGCTTAACGGCGCTGCTGTAGGTATATTGGTTTACCTGGCTTATATGGTATTAAGAGCTTCACTGGATGACCCCGAAAGGAGAGCCCGGCTGGCAGCAGTATATAAGATTTTCGCTTTCGTGATTATGTTTGTATTCATTATGATATTGCCAAGGCTCTCGGGAGCCTCAATCCATCCGGGTGTGGATGGCAATCCGGCACTTGCCACCGGAGATTTGGACCCCATGATGCGAAAAGTTTTTTATCCGGCCATTCTGGGATGGATTCTGTTTTCTTACTGGATTTATACCCTGGTTTACAGGATTGATAATGTTACTGATAAATTAAATCAAATCAATGCGAGTTATGATGGAAATACACGGTAAGATATATGTTGTAGCACTGGTGCTGGCGATTATCTTTGCAGGATTGGGCCTGTTCCTTTTCTACCTGGAACGTAAAATTTCCGGACTGGAAAAAAAAGCAGACATGCTTGAAAAGGAAAATGCTGACAATAAGAAATAAAAATCAGTTTTACCGGTTTATTCTTATAATGCAGTAAATAATAAGGTTAATATGAAAAAAACCCACATAGCAGCACTCGTTTTCATTGTTATAGCTATTGCAGCCATTATAACTACGGTTTATGATGCCGATACCTATTCAAGCTTTGCCGAAGCCAGGGAAAACCCCGGAAGGCAGTTTCATATCATTGGCGAACTGAATACAGAGAAGCCCATCGAGGAAAAAATTGAGCAAAATACTCTCACCTTTTCTTTCTACATGTTTGACAGTGATGGGATGGAATCCAAAGTACTCTATTTCGGAGGAAAGCCGCAGGATTTTGAAAAACTGGATCAGATTGTCCTTGTAGGCTCTTACAATGAAGATACTTTTGTGGCATCACAACTGCTGCTCAAATGTCCGTCAAAATACCGTCCCGACGAGTTTGCCGATACCGGGCAAGTTTCTTATGAATAAAAAATCAGAATGGAATAGCTGATTTCATCAGCAATAAGCAGCACTCCCCGGGTTAATTTGCCTGTGCAAGCAATACCAGGAGAATTATAACTTTTCAATAATATCCGGAAGTCTTTTCATCAGGGCCAGTTCTTTCATCTTTTCACGAGCTTCCTTAACAGGTGAGCCAAAATAGGTTTTACCCCCTTCAATGCTTTTTGAAAGGCCTGATTGACCCAGTACTACTGCACCTTTACCAATGGTGAGGTCTTTTTGTACACCCACCTGCCCCCAAAGTATCACATCATCTTCTACAATCACACAGCCGGCAACACCCACCTGTGATGCGAATAAACAGTTTTTCCCAATAACGGTATCATGACCAATCTGTATCAGATTATCAAGCTTGCTGCCTTCTCCGATAATGGTATCGCCCGATACACCTTTGTCTATGGTACATGAAGCACCAATTTCCACATTGTCTTCTATGACAGCCCTGCCACAGGATTCCATTTTGTCCCAGTAATCGGGTCTGCGTTTGAAATAAAAAGCATCGGCACCGATTACTGTGCCTGAATGAATAATCACATTATCACCTATTACACTGTGGTCATAAATACTTACACTGGGGTGTATGATACAGTTTCGGCCGATGATTACATGATTGCCCACAAAAACGTTGGGTTGTAAAATGGTTCCTTCACCAATAATGGCAGTGGGGCTTATCATGCTTTGCGATGACTCAAAAGGTCGAAAATGTTTGGTAAGGTGCACATAATCGCGGAAAGGATCTTCGGAAAAAATCAGTGCCTTGCCAGGGGGGCATTCCATTTCCTTGTTGATGATTATGGTGGTGGCTTTTGACTTCAGCGCTTTATCATAGTATTTTGGATGATCAACAAAAGTAAGATCACCAGGTTCAACTTTGTGTATTTCATTGATACCGGTGATCTCAAAATCCGGACTGCCTGCAAAGCGTGCATTGATCATGCCCGCAATTTGCTGCAGGCTTTGGGACGGGTTTAATCTCATTCTAAATGATTAAATTTTATTTACTTAACGCGCTCAGAATAGGAGCCATCGCGGGTATCTACCCTGATCTTTTCACCTGTTTCTATAAAGAGCGGTACGTTTACAATAGCTCCGGTCTCAACAGTGGCAGGTTTGAGAGTGTTTGTGGCGGTATCACCTCTTACTCCGGGCTCGGAATAGGTGATCTCCAGCTCCACAAATGGAGGCAAATCGCAACTTAAAGGAGTTTCAGTATCGGCATGGAAAACAATTTCCACCTCCTGACCTTCCTTCATAAGGCCGGGCGCACTGATAATCTCTTCCGGAATGGGGATTTGCTCGTAGGTCTCCCTGTGCATGAAGTTGTATCCCATATCGTCTTTATACAAAAACTGAAAAGGGCGTCGCTCTACCCGTTGCACATTGATTTTTACACCCGCATTGAAAGTATGGGGGATAACCTTTCCTGATTTCAGGTTTTTCAGCTTGGTACGCACAAAAGCACCACCCTTACCGGGTTTCACATGCAGAAACTCCACCACCGAATACAATTCGTTGTTGAGCTCAATGCAAAGTCCGTTTTTTATATCCGAAGTTGTTGCCATAAAAATATGTAATTCAAAATATGTAAATTTTCGGGTGCAAAATTAAGGATTTTATTTTTAGGGAGTGTTCTTTTCTTGTAATTGATCAGGGTCAACGCATTAAAATCCTATTCTATATTCCAATTTAAACCTTATTACCTTAGTAATCAGGATTGATAGATTTAACATCGAACCTTATTACCTTATTCGTTCTTTTTTCGAATATCAATATCATAAATAAAATAAGGTAATAAGGTTAAAATTTAACGTTGCAACTCAGGTTACTAAGATAATAAGGTTATGGAGCAAAAGAATCCGTTTATAGTTTTGATGCGCCCGCCCCGGAATGAAAAATATTAACTGTATTTATTAGATTTTTAATGCGCTGGGCCTGTGCAACTGATAATTTATTGGTAATGTCCGCTAAAATAACCAGATGCTTCGCTTTGCTCAAATTCCGGTTGACGCTTTGGCCTATCCTTTTTAAAACCCATTCACTATTCTTCCAAACTTATTTATACTTTTGTGAAGATATTCCATATACGGGAGGAAAACAAAAACATAATCCTGTCTTTTCAGGCACAGAAAAAACTCACAATGAAGAAATTAGTCAAACTCTTATTGGTTCAGGTAATTATATTGCAAACCCTTACGGTTCATGCTCAGTTTTTTGAAGATTTTGAGCAAGGCACAAAAAATTTTTACGGAATGGGCCCCGATACACTTGAAACCGGTGAATGGATTTTCAACAATGCACTTATTGGCAATACTCCCGGGGATAAAAAAAATGGTTTAAAATCAGCCCGCATTCAGAACGGTTACATTGAAATGAATTTCGATTACCCGGGCGGATTGTCGGAGGTATCTTTTTTTGCAGCCAACTTCAGCAATGATTCCAACGGTGCTGTCCAGGTGAGTTATTCCTCCAATGGCGGCGAAACATGGTTGCCTTTGGGAACATCCGTAAGTCTTACTTCAACCCTTACGAAATACGGCATTTTTGAAAATATTGAAGGCAACATAAGACTGCGGTTTGCCAGAAGTGCAGGCAACCGGATCAACGTGGATGACGTATTTATTGCAGATTATATAGAGCTATCGGAACAGCCCCGTTTGCTTGCCCGGGTTAACCGGGATTTTATGGCACCGGGAAGTACTTTTGATTTTGGCCTGAATACCGGCATCGCGACTGCCACATTGCAAATCAGAAACGGGGGAGAGGAAGACCTGGTTATTTCTTCCCATGAAATTGCAGGTGAAGGATTTTCCCTTGACGGGGAAATGGATGTAACTCTTTCCAGCCTTGGAACCGCAAGTTATACATTAATCTATGAATCCACCACACCGGGTATCAATACAGGTTCAATCACCATAAACTCCAACGATCCTCAAAACAGCCAGTTTACCATTTATTTCACCGCTGAAACCCTTGACACCAATGCTCCTGTACCTATCATTGAAGCCCGGCAATTGCCACAAGGCACTACTGTAACGGTGGCAGGATGGGTTACCGTGGCCAGCCAGTTTGCCGGTCCGGTTTATTTTCAGGACGAAACGGGAGGTATTGCCTGGTACAACGGCGCTATCATGCGCGATGAGTGGCTTGTGGGAGCGGTAATTGGCGATTCAATTTTGGTTACCGGCGAAATGGGCAATTTCAATAATCTCCTGCAAATTGTGAATGACACTGATTTTGAAGTTTTTCCCGAATCCAACGTACAGCAGGAACCCCTGGATATTACACTTGAAGATTTGAACAGCGGTGCCTATGAAAGCTGGCTGGTGCGTATCTCCAATCTGGAATTTGAGGCCACCGGAACCACCTTCTCCGGAAACGCCAATTATACTGTTACAGACCCCACCGCAGAAGGCCAGGTCAGAATTTCTGAATTTACAAATATTCCCGGTACCAACATACCCAATACCATCACAGAAATTACAGGTGTTGCAGGGCGGTTCCAGAACATGCACCAGTTGCTGCCCAGGTTTACCGGTGATATCAAAATACTCAGCGGACCCATCATCATCTCTACTCCGCCTTATGAAGTTTCTTCTACGGCAAGTTCCATTACTTTTCAATGGGAAACCGAGAAAGCCGGACATTCGGAAATTCGCTACGGGGTAACCTCTGACTTCGAAATGGGTGCTGTAGTTGATGAGGAACATAAGACTCAGCACAATATTACACTTTCAGACCTGCTGCCGGCAACTTTGTACAAGGTTCAGTTTCGCTCAGCCTTTGATGCCGATACAAGTGCCACATCCGTTTATCTTACTTCCACAGGCTCGCCTCCCGGAACTACCGGTGAAATCTTAACTTTTTTCAATAAAGACGTGGCTCATGAACTGGCCACTTACAGAGAAGCGGATGAAAATATCAATTTTGCCGATAAACTGATCCAATACATACAAACGGCAGAAGAAACAGCCGAGTTTGCATTTTACAGTATAAGTGGCGGTGTCGGAAGCAATATTGCAAATGAAATAATTGATGCGCATAACCGGGGAGTGGATGTCAGGGTAATTGCATCGGGCCATACGGGTAATGTAAATCCTGTTATAACTGAACTTGCCAATGCGGGAGTAAAAGCTGTGCAAAGCACAAGCAGCGGTCAGATGCACAATAAGTTTGCAGTATTTGATGCACATCATTCTGATCCTTCCAAAACATGGGTAATTACCAGTTCGTGGAATGCAACCGACCAGGGCACCTATGACCAGTTTCAGAATATGGTGATCATCCAGGATGTGGCCCTGGCCAGGGCATACTGGTATGAGTTTAACCAAATGTGGGGAGCCGAATCAGGTTCTTTTCAAGCCGGTAATGCACTTTTCGGCCCCGATAAGGCAATAGCAAATCCCTCGGTTTTCTGGATCGGTGAAGACCAGGCGCGGGTGGAAGTTTATTTCAGCCCGCAGGCAAACACCGAATCGCATATCATGCGCGCACTGGGCTCATCCCAAAGCACAATTGACCTGGGTTTGAATTTAATAACACGCCGAACCCTTTCCAACACCATGCTTGACCGGTTTAACGAGGGTGTTAAGGTGAGGGGAGTAATTGGCGATGTGGGGCCCAACAGCCAATTCAGTTACCTGAGCACCTGGGCCGATGTACATCATTTTTCACAGGCTGCCTTCGGATTGCTTCACCACAAATATGGCATTGTGGATGGTGAAGTTACCGGCCATAACTCAAAAGTAATAACCGGTTCGCACAACTGGTCGGCCAATGCCAATTTTACCAACGATGAAAATACGCTCATTATTCATCATCCGCGGGTTGCCAATGAATATTTCCAGGAATTCGCAGCCCGCTACTGGCAGGCAGGAGGGGAGGAGCAGTTTGAAGTTTCCACATCCATTGATGAAATAAAAAATGAAACTCCCGAAGGAAAGTTGTTTTTCCGAACCTACCCCAATCCTTTCCGGTCATATACAAATATTCAGTTTGAACTGGACAAAGCCATCGGCGTCACGGTTGAAATCTATGACCTTACAGGCCGCAGAATAAAAAGTATTATAGAAAACCACCCCTTTGAACCCGGATTACACACTATTGTGTTTGACGGCTCCGCACTGGCAGGCGGTATGTACATTTGCCATCTGCGATTGGGTGATGGTACTTCACAGTCAAAATTAATTTCGGTGGT
>REDJ01000205.1 GCA_007693555.1 Bacteroidota bacterium | reverse complement strand
TACCCGGCATTCCCGTTGAAAATGTAAAATTTGTGGTGGATTTTGTGAAGCAGGTGCATTGGGAGTGATTAGTAGTTAACGGTCAATTTCGGATTTAATAAATAACAATGAACGTTAAGCTTCTTCAAAAATACAACAAACCCGGCCCGCGCTACACCAGCTATCCGCCGGCCACATTTTTTCATGATGGTATAAATGTGGAAAGCTATCAGGATATGCTTGTGCAATCCAATCATCAGCAGCCGGAAAACATTTCTCTATACATCCATATCCCCTTTTGCAGACAGCTTTGCTATTTCTGTGGCTGCAATACCACTTGCTACCCCGGCGACGAATTGGTAAGCCGCTATATAGATGCCCTGATCAAAGAGATACACTCTGTTTCAGGGCTGCTGGATACCGATCGTCCCCTCACCCAGATCCACTGGGGTGGCGGTACACCCAATTCCATTGACCTTTCGTTTGTGGAAAAAGTAATGAAAGAATTGCTCAGCATTTACAAGCCCGTTGCCAAGGCCGAAATCGCCATGGAGTGCAACCCCGCCTACCTTGAACCGGAACATATTGATCAACTGGCTGCCATGGGTTTCAACCGCCTTAGCCTGGGAATACAGGATTTCAATGAAGAAGTGCTGAAGCTGGTAAACCGCAGACCCTCGAAATATCCGGTAGAAGAACTCATCGCCCGTATGAAAGCCAATAAAATGGACGGAGTAAATATCGACCTGATTTATGGTCTGCCAGGACAAACACCTGCATCTTTCCAAAACACCATTGAAAAGGCTATTGCCATTTCACCCGACAGACTGGTAACGTTCTCCTATGCGCACGTGCCATGGGTAAAATCTGCCCAAATGAAACTGGAAGAAATCGGTCTGCCGGCTCCTGAAGAAAAGCTGGCGATGTTTGAAACAGCATATAATCTGCTCACCCAAAACGGCTACGAAGCCATCGGTATGGACCATTATGCCAAACCCGGTGACGAACTCTCGGTGGCACTGAAAAACAAAAAGCTGCACCGCAACTTCCAGGGGTATTGCACACAGGAAACCACAGGCCAGGTTTACGGATTTGGAGCCACATCCATCAGCCAGTTGCAGGGTGGGTATTACCAGAACATCAAAAGTCATAAAAAATACATCGAAGCCATTGAGCAAAACGGCTTTGCCACCGAAAAAGGCTATGAACTCACGCGCGAAGATGAAATCCGCCGCACAGTCATCAACCAGATCATGTGCAATGGATTCCTGGATTTCGACGCCCTGGCAAAAGAACTGGATACCGGCGTTGCCCAACTGAAAACCATCACCGGCTACAACCCCGAAAAACTCAAACCCTTTGCCGATGACGGATTGCTGCAAATCGACGGCAACTGCATCCAGTTGTTGCAAAACGGTTTCCTTGTAGTACGCAACATTGCCATGGAATTTGATTCGTTGCTTAGCCAGGGTAAGGGGCAGTACTCGAAGACGGTGTAAATGGGCTGATTTTTGTCCCCTATGGCTAAGCGGAAATTAGCTTCGCTGAGCTTCCCCTGCTAAGCGGAAATTACATTTCCGCTCCACCACCCCATCACCCAAAACAATACCAAACCTCCAATAACCTTTCCACAAACAAATACCTGCTTTTTGCATCCAAATAAAAACCGCATAGAGTACTTCTGTCTTTCAACAAAACCCGAAAAATATGATGGAAATTAAAAATGTGGTATATATTTGTGGGTGTAAATGAGTTAGCACTATTGCAAAAAGCATGAAAGTGGCATATTGACTTATCATGAAACCAGGCCTTATCATGAAATTGGACTAAGAGTTTATAATATGAATAAATACATACACCTATTGCCCATTTCAATATTATTACTTGTATTTATCTCTTGTAATAAAGATGATGAAAAATACCCGGAACCTGAAGTTTTTACTTTAAGCGCAATGATAGGATCAAATGGGGGAGTTTATCTTTCAGGAAATTACACATCTACCGGGAGGGAAATTTCAGAGACAGGTTTTACATATTCAAAAGATAGCCTTTTTACTGATGAGATTATCCTTAACTCCGAAATGAGTTCAGATAATGAAATAGAATATTTTCTTTCTTACGGAATTGATGAAGATGTCAAATATTTTTTCAAAGCTTTCGTAAAATCATCGGATAAATATTTTTATGGAAACACCAAAAGTTTCATATCAGATGGAAGTGTAGCACCTGAAATATATTCTATCTCAAACAATTTTGGTCATATAGCAGACACATTAGAGATATACGGAAAAAATTTTAAAGACATCAATCATCAAACCTTTGTAGATTTCTCTGATATTAATGCGCCAATAATTTCATTAAATGACACCATAATACTATGCAAAGTCCCATTAGATATCAACAATGTAATCAATGAAATACGTGTAAGGGTATATAACAGAGTAGGTTATTACTCTTCATTTACTCTTTTTGGACCTATTATAGAAACCATTAACCCCATCGTTGGTAAATTTGGTGACACTTTATTAATAAATGGAAACCATTTTGATACTGATAATTCAAGAAATAAAGTGCTTTTTGGTAATATTCAATCTACAGTTATTGAATCGCAAAGAGAAAGCTTAAAAGTATTAGTACCAGAGAATCTTGAAAGTCCTGTTGAGTTAATTATATTAAATGCTCAATTGCAGAATGTAACATACCATACTCCATTTCAATTGCCAACACCAGAAATTAACTCTATTTCTCCTTTAAATGCAACATTTAGAGATGAAATAACAATCACCGGAAATAATTTTCAAGCTGAAATATCCGGCAATAAAATTTACTTTGGAAACATAGAGGCAACCATTACCTATGCTGACAGAAATACATTAAAAGTAACTGTACCAGATGATTTAGAGAGTAGTTCCGTACCTGTAAAAGTATTAGCATATCTTCAGGAAGCGGTGTTTAATGAAAACTTTCAACTTATTCCACCGGAAATCAATTTTATTCCTGAAAACGTGTATACTGATCAGCTTATTACGATTCAAGGGTCTTATTTTCACCCGATCATAAACAGGAATATTATTACGATTGAAAATATAAAAGTAAATTCCGTGGCGGGAGATGCCCAAAACCTTAACATCCGAATCCCAATGGGTCCTTTCCCAAGAAGAAAAGCAAAAGTAGAAATTCAGTTATTAGACCTGGTTGTTGAATACGAAATAGATCTTAATATTTTAGATGCTTGGGTTATGGTATCCGATAACCTACCATTTAGGTACTGGAGGTTTATAAATAATGCTGCCGTTGCCAATGATAAAGCTTTTGTAATTGCACATGCTTCAAGTTACGATGACAATAATTTTTATTTATGGAGATTAAATCCTGATGATTTTAGCTGGGATCAATTAACACTTCCTTTTTCGATCCATTGGACTGCTGTTATGGTTTCAAACGGTGATAAAATCTATATTTATAATGCAGAAAATGACAATGATTTTTGGGAATTTGATCCGATAACCGAACAATGGAGCCAAATGGCAGCTTATCCCGGGGCAAAACGCGACCTTCCAACCCATTTTTCAATAAATGGTGATATTTATATTGGAATGGGTGCTGATTATGATGTTATACCAGCAGTAAACTATTGGGATTTTTTCAAATATTCAACTGCAACGAATAGCTGGAATCAAATTGCTGAATTTACTTACCAAACCCAATTCTATCGTGCTGAAACATCTACATTTACCATTAATAATATAGCTTATATGGGTAATGGAGCTACCAATACAGGAATGTTTGATTATTGGTCTTATCATCCTGATACAGATGAATGGATTAGAGTTGCAGATTTCCCTGATGCGAGACTTTATACTGCTTCATTTGAACTTAATGGATTTGGATATACCACTTGTGGCACACCAGTAGCTGGGAGTAATACAAAGGATTGTTGGAGATATGACCCTTTAATGGATAATTGGACTCAAATCGAAGATATTGGAAATATCCCCAGGGCAAATCATTTTTCTTTTTCTTTAAATGGAAAAGCATACTTAGGTGGAGGAGAAATATATCCATCTGGTGGGGATCAAGGTTTTGATTTTTATGAATATTTACCATAACAGAAACGTAAGGAAAAACTGATTACTAATATTACCCCCGCTAACCAGAAATTAGCTTCACTGAGCTCCCTTCGGTCGGTTGCATTTCCGCTTCACCACCCACCAGGCAAAACAGATTATTTTCAGATAATATACAATGTAACTTCAATATAAATTATGGAAAAAATTATATCATTAGACAAGTCTATCATTGACAAAGAGCATATTTGTTGCGCTATTTCTGACAAAAAATGTGCTGAGAGCTATCAGGCCAAAAAAGACCGGTTGAAAAGAGAATCTCAACTGACATAAGCATTTGTATAGACTGCAGATTTGATAAATTATATGTCTTTATAATGTCGTAAAAATTTCATAAAGATGTAGTTACTTTGTAATTGATAATTGTTGATCTTTGTAAAAAAACATGACAATCGGAGAATACATAAAAGAACAAAGAATCTTTAAGGGATTAACGCAAGAAGGACTTGTCTCTATCATAGATACAAGTTTTAGAACCCCTCTTATTAAAAACCAAAGAAAATGAAAAACACAGGAAAACATTTGAGAAAAACCGCAATCATGCTGTTTATGTCGATTGCATTATTATTGACTATGTGGGCTTGCCCACTTATGGACACCATTCGTGGCAGTGGAAATATCGTGGCAGAGGTTCATGATCTGTCAGGGTTCTCCGCCATAAAGGCCGGAGGGGCGTCGGATGTTCAGGTTACCCTGGGTGATCACTGGCATGTGGAACTGATCACAGACGATAACCTGCACGAATATGTGGAGTTATCTGTCGAAAACGGGGCCTTGCGCATCAGAAACAGGGAAATGGTAAACCTGCGCCCAACCAATAAGGTGCTTGTCAGGGTTGTTATGCCTGCTATATTCGAAATAACAGGATCAGGTGCATCGACCATAACCATTGACTCTGAAATCGCTCAGTCTGATTTGTCGGTCAGGGCCAGCGGTTCGAGTGATGTGCACCTGAAAGTGAATCTCGACAAACTAACCGTTAGCTGTTCAGGGTCTTCTGATATTTACATCAGCGGGTATTCCAGGTTTGCGAAGGTATCAGCCAGTGGTTCAAGCGACTTCAAGGGGAAAGCGTTTACCTGCGACGAAGCTGAGGTCAGGCTCAGCGGCTCATCCGACATGTATGCCATCATCAGGGAAGAAGTCAGCGGCAACCTGTCCGGTTCTTCCGATCTTCATATAAGCGGGTCGCCGGTGATAAAGGTGAGCACTTCGGGCAGTTCGGATATCAGAAAATTTTAGAATTTTCAGCAGCACATTCTGCAGTACTACCCGAAAAGAATCGGATTGGGTAGCGTTCAACCTTAGTAAAATGGTATAGCCAACCCTTTCAAATTCGGCGATACAGAGCACACTTACCTTTCAACAAAACCCAAAAAATATTATGGGAATTAAAAATAAAGGAAAAACATCTCCAATTCAGGCAGATACTTTAGCCCATTTCCAGAAAAAAGCAAGTTTTTTCCTTGCCTTTGCATTCTCATTTTGTGGAGCATCAAAGCATAAGGGTTTTTAATCCCTATCCTTTCACGTGCATAATCGTTAAAACCAAACCTTATAAGGATCTGCAGGTTTTATGTATACAAGCCTCAGTGTTTTTGTGATAAAAACAACCAATATTTGTTCTTTATATTTATATTTGGAAAAAATTGGATATTCGGCGATGGTTGTAGAACAAACTGTCATTACCCAACATAATTTGAATTGTATTGAATTGACGTATGGTTCAAGTAAAAAACCCATCGATATGAAAACAAAAATAAAAACATTTGCTACTATTGTATTGTTGTTTATTTTTCCTCTGATTTTTATTATGGGCTGCCTCGAAGAATTAGATTTTGAACACCCAGAAGAACCATCAGAACCTTACATTTTATCTCCAACAGATACAATCTTTTGTGATTCGCCATATTTCATCTGGATAAAATTTGAAGATTCTGAACTATATTACTCTTTTTCGGATTCAATTATTAGTTCAGGTCCTTCTTATTCTTCAGGCTTTGGGAATATGATTGGGAGAGGATATAGTTTTCGTAACAAATCTTCTTCTGAAAGTGCTGAGGTGGGGTTTTATAAGCATGAGGAAGACTCCACTTTCATATTTCAAATTGCAAAGTATCGATTTGGAAATCCATGGTATAGTATATCCGGAGCCAGTATTCAATTTTTCAGCCCCGCTGACAGCACCGGTGCATTTTACAGATATCTTGGTACTAATGCTACTGATTCTTCCTTTAGGATTACATGGCTCGATGAAAGTCGCATATGTGGACAGTTCAAAGCTAAACTGGTTGAGTGCTGCGGAGGCGATGTAACATATTGGGTTGAAGGAGAATTTTCCATACCAAGAGTAGTCTTTTAAAAGATTCATTGGGTTTATTGCATACAAATTGGATAAACCGCTCCAACTTGTGCCACATATACCGGATTAAGTTGTGCCAATCATACCTGAGTTAATTGT
>REDJ01000204.1 GCA_007693555.1 Bacteroidota bacterium | reverse complement strand
TTTCCTCAACTTCATAAATCAATCCTGTTTCATTTGGGGTTACCGTTGTTTCTCCAGATATTTCCGAAGGCTGGCCGGGAACTTCTGCGGCTATTTCAAATATATAATCCTGATCGCTTTCCGGGGTATCTGTAATAATATCAAAATCTCCCTTTGCATACCCTGTAAAACGCAGTTCATTACCGGGGGCATAATCGAAGTCTTTTGTAACAGACCCATCCATGGTTTGGTTATTGAAAGAAGCTCCCTGATAGGTTATAACTGGCATGGAACCTGACCCTTTTACTGTTTGAATCATAATCTGTCGCTCGCTATGGTTTCGAGCATTAACGACAAGAATGTAACTTTGCTTGTCGCATGCAAAAAACGTGAAGTGATGTTTCCCCTGATCGAGAATAATCTCCTGGGTAACCAATTTAAGCCCTGTAATGTCATAAATACTGATGTTGAAATTATCCCGTTCGGGTACCACTATATTAATGTTGGTTTTCCCTGCAAAGGGGTTTGGGTAATTCTGCGAAACGTGAAAGCTGTTGTGACTGTCATTAATCACATCAATACCTGTGTGAATAAGCGATAGAATTGTGTCAGGGTAATATAAAACTGTTGACCCTCCCTGGCTTAGGTTTTCAATAAAAATGCTGTCCAGCTGCGCATAGGAACAGGTGTGGTTTGCTGTAAAGCGCAAGGTAATATCCGGATCCTGAGCGTTTAGGTTCGTAATAACAAACATAAACATAAACAAAAAAGTAATTTTTTTCATAATGGGTTGGTTTGGATTAATAATATCAGATTTTTCTGTTTTAGATGAATTTGGTATATGAATCAACAGAACAAATGTATCTGTTAAAAAAAAACCAAACAATACCATGGTCATGGTATTTTATATGTTATTCTTTTTCAAGACTTTTGTAAAGTTAAAAGCTCTATTACAAACATTTTATCAGATTTAAAGAAAATTTACGTCCATGACAGCATACACCTTCAAGCCCGTTAACTGGTATTGGCGAAAACACTCAAAAAAATTGTTATACCCAGCTTTGATAGTCCTTGGCCTGCTTATTTATTTTGCCATGACGATTCTTTTTGAAAAAGAAGACCCCACTGCAGTTGCTGAACAAAAAGCTATCGAGGAAAAGGCAAACAAAAACCAGCAATATCTTGAAAAGGCAATTAGTTTGGTTCACTCAAACCCTGACAGCTCGAAGATAATATCGCAAGAAAGGATCAGGGCTCTTCAAGGATCTGGCAGAAAAAGGGAAATGATTCCTTTCTATAACTTATTGGGGGTTTTATATACTTATCAGTCAGAATACAACCAAGCAATACAAAACCTTCATCGGGCACTGGAGCTATCCTATGAGGAAAAAGAATTAATCTACACGGCTCATGCTTATCAAAATATTGGGCTTGTCAATTACTTTATCAACAAATACCGGGACGCTGTTGACTATTTTTTAATGGCCATTGACTTGTATGAACAAACAAATAACAGGGCAAGTCTTCTTACTGCAAAAAACAATTTGGGGGCTGTTTACCTTGAAATTGATGATTTGGAAAAGGCAAATGCTTATTTCCAAGAAGCTTATAAAGGCTTTGAAGAAATGAATCATGAAAGGATATCTTCTGTTGCCAATCATAAGGCAAAACTATTCTTGAAAATGAACAAACCAGATTCGGCCTTTTTTTATTTCAAGAAGTCTATTGAGATTGCCAGAGAATTCGACAACAACTATGGACTTACAATCGTGTATTACGATATGGGGAATTATTTCGTTGAAACGGGGGATTTTCCAACAGCGATTTTAAATTATCAAAAAAGCGATTCCCTGGCGCAAAGGTTTGGCTTTACGCTCCAAAACTGTTACGCCCTGCTGGGTTTGTCAAATACCTTTCTGGCTCAAGGGAATACTGAACACGCTTTGTATTATGCAAATCTGGCATCTGAATTTGCCGAAAAGCTCCAAAATGAGAAAGTCTTTTACCGCGTCAATGAAACATTTTCAAGAATTTTTGAACAACTAGGAAATATTGAAGAAGCCTTCAGATATCTTAATTATGCGAAAAAAAACAAGTCAATATTTACAGATCAGGCCGAAATTTCCCAGGTATATAATGTTGAGATAGACTTGCTAACACGGCAGGTGGAACTAAAGGAACTGGAAATGGAAAGAAAGGAGTTGTTGCTCAGCAAAAGGAAAAACACCATGTACCTGATATTGGTGACCTCCCTTTCTTTACTAATTATTTTGTCACTTCTTTATTACTTCTATATAAATAAGGTAAAACAGGCTCAAAGAGAAAAACTCCATCAAAACAAAATCAGGCATTCTTTTGAAAAGAACCGGGCAGTTATGGAGGCAGAAATCAATGAGAGGAAACGCCTGGGTTCTGATTTGCATGACGGTATCGGCACCCTGCTTTCACTTACCAAACTAAACATGACCAACATTCTGGACAAATATGACCTGCAAAAAGAAAAGAGAAATACTTTGCTTGTTAACTCCGTTAATAACATAGATGAGGTAATCAATGAGGTCAAAAACATCTCCAACAATATGACCCCTATTGCCCTTTCAGAAAAGGGTTTTAATGAGGCTATAAAAGAGCTGGTGGGGAAAATAACCCAGTTTAAGGTAAACCTCAGTATAAACGGATTAAACGGGCCATTGAAGCCTTATTTAGAACATGCCCTGTACCGCACGATTCAGGAAGCGCTAAATAACATTGCCAAGCATGCCCAATGCAGTGAGGTTAACATTCAGGTAATCCGCACCAGGGATGAAATTAACATTATGATAGAAGACGACGGGCAGGGCTTTAATATGAATGCCCTTGATAACCATAAAGGAATGGGATTAAAAAATGCGTCCTCGAGAATTGAAAGCTTAAATGGGGAGTTCCTGATTGACAGTATTCCAGGCAAAGGGACGTTTATTACGGTGATTATGCCGCTTCCCAACAATTAAATTATGCGCAATGGATCCTGTTAAAATTTATATCATTGATGACCACCACCTTTTTATTGAAGGTTTATATGCTTTACTTTCTGAGGAGGAATGTTTAGAAATAACCGGCTGCTCAACAGACCCCAATGATTTTCTTGAAAATTTAAACCAAATTGAAGCTGATGTTTTTTTGGTGGACATAAATATGCCGGAGATGACAGGAATAGCTCTTTCCAAACTAATCATTAATAAAAGGCCTGAAGCAAGAATTCTTGCCCTAACCATGTACAATGATTATCGACACATTGAAAAAATGATAAAAAGTGGTGCCCTGGGATACTCTCTTAAATCTGACAACATAAAAGAACTTATAAAAGCCATAAAATCAGTTGCCAGGGGCAAAAAATTCATTTCCGAAAGCATACAGGAGACTGTGGTAAGCAAAATCGGAACCATCCACCGCATTGAAGAAACGGAAGACATTCGCAGAAGCTCACTTACCAAAAGGGAGGTTGAAATATTGATGCTGATCATAAAAGAGTTTTCTAATAAGAAAATCGCCGAAAAACTTTTTATCAGTGAAAGGACCGTAGAAACACATCGAAAAAACATCTTTGCCAAAACCAATACAAACTCTGCCATATCCCTTTTAAAACATTGCATAAAAGAAGGGATTATTCATGTATAAGTTTCTCCTAACCGGATAATCAAAAAAGCAAAAGGCCACCCTGATAAAGCTTAAGCAGCGGCCTCTTTGCATTGTTGTGAAAACACGGATTAATCTACAACTGCTTTTCAGTCAATCATTTGATGAATGCCAATAACCACCAGCCCGTCCGGCTTAACCGATATTTAGCCATTAGGCAACGACTTTGATTGACTTAAAATTTGTTCTTTGCTGTCATTCGTAAAGCCGGTGTTTTCAGCTTTTTCTAATTTGGCTCTAATCCAGTCGATTTGGGCTTGCTGCTTTTTTGTCCTAATTAAAATCAATCATAGAATAGGGTTGTTTTTCTTTTTGCCACTAAAACACGAAAACACGAAATCCACACGGAAAGCAAGTACCTGATTTAGTGTTATTTTGTGTTGGCCTGCCCTGAGCGTAGTCGAAGGGTGCTTCTGTGGCAAAAAAAGATCGAAATTTATTCAGACAGCAGTGTTTGTGAATAACAAACTTAAAGGTTTTGAGCAATTCCCTGCCGTCAGCAAACCGGAATATATAGCTGCGAGAAATAATTGTTGCTAATTTTTACACTTCAGGATGTTACATTTTATTATTTCAGTCGTATTATAAAAAGATGGACCAAGAGCTCCCCATATCTTTTGACGCTTTGCAAAACAAGGTTTTTCGGTTTGCCGGACGGATGGTGTATGATGCGGAAGACGCCCGCGACATTGTGCATTATACTGTCGGGCAGTTTTTCCTATGCCCGGAAAGACTTTCAGCGTTTTTACAACAAGCACCGGAGCGATGCCGGAGTTGAGAGTTTTGATCTGTCCACTTCGCTGTTTCGCTTCTTGTTAAAGAACCAGGAAGCCGATAGCCATCTGCTGAACAACATCAACCGGGTCAGCATGTTTAAGTCCGAATCGGCGAGTCCGGCTTAAAGAAGCAGCCTCTACAGCCATTTGCCGAAAAGGGTTTATAAAGAGCTTATGGAGATTCACACAGAGCAATCAGGTATCAGTTTTAAGATCCGGGAAACCCGCGATGGTATTGAAGAGCTGTTGTTGATTGGCATTCTGTCAACCGAATCACATCATCAGGGCACAAATCTGGAAATCAAAACTACCATACCTGAAAAACCAGGACTGCATGGCAATTGTTTAATTAATGATCTGCAGTCTTTTGGTTTTATATCCCTTATTGGTTGAAACCTGGATAAAATACATCCCGTTTTCATAGCCGGCTACATTCAGGTTGTATTCAAAACCTTGCACCCGGGTTGTGTATATCACCTGGCCCAAAAGATTCACCAGGCGAATTTCCCGGATCTCCTCCGAAGAATGAATATGAACCATGGTTTGTGCCGGATTGGGAAAGATGTGAAACCCTTCCTCGGAAATATCGCTCACTTGGGTGCCGTCTGGTTGTAAAACAACATTGATTTGAACATTCTGGTCAATGATTTCAAATACGTCTTCCTGGGGCAGATGCGCATCGGCTTCAACCGCGTATTGATAAACACCATCTTCAAGATCACCAATATTGTAATGCCCCGGATCAAAGCTTTCACCCTGCAGGGTTATGATGGCGTGGTTTATTTCATCACCATAGGAATTGGTAACGTTGAATGCCGCTTCAAAAACTTTGGTCAAGAAAACGTCTACCAGGTTTTCTCCCGATGTAACCTCAAAACCCTGAACAACTATAGGCCTGTGACTACTGGCAGTAACGCTGTGATAAAGAACTCCTTTTGGTAAGTCCATAAAAGCTTCTCCCTGTTGGTTAGTAACTGTTGCAATACCTGAAACATTTACAGTAGCATCTTCAACCCGCTCACCAAACTGGTTTTCAACCAGAAAAGTAACCGGATAGGTTGGCAGCTCATAGTGCACAAAGATTTTCCAGGTGTTGTTTGGCACATACACGAACTGGGTGCCGGAGCCTGAACCGCCCCAGGTGCGGAATGCATGAAGCTCAAAAGTGATATCACCGCCCCCTTCCACATTGTTGGCAATATCCAGTCCTGTTCGATCATAATAAAAAGTGCCGCCGGAAGATCCTGATCCAAATGATACAGTGGCCTCCGTATCGCCTCCTTCTGAAACGCAGCGCAAAAATGAACGTTGTTCATTCATCCAGGCGCCGGTTTGCGAATGCAGCCTGTACTGAACGTCAACACCGGTGATCACCGCCCCCTCTGGAATAGTCAGGGTCATTGAGCCGGGTTCAAGTGCATTGCTTTCGGTTGTTACATTCGTTTTTAATGTAGTAGGGATTTCACCTTCTGCATAGGTTGGATACTCCCCAACGATGATTTCTTTAGCCTGCACAAACTCATGAGCCCCGGTTTGAGCTGTAAAACCAACCTCAACAATTGTTTCAGGGGGCATCAAAGGGAATGCATTTACCAAAAAAGCTGCTTGTGCTGTTTCTCCCGGGGCAATGGGAGGCAAATCTACTCCTTCATAATTCAGAACTGTCAGCATATCATTTTCAGACTCCAAAACCACTTGAACATCCGTGGTTGCCAATTGGCCGGTATTGGTAATATCTATTTGAACAAGAGCATCTTCTCCCGGCCTAAGGCTGCCATTCTGGCTTTTGGTGTTTTCATGATCCAGGATTTGTAAATTGGAAATCGCCAGGTAGGGAGCATGGGCCATTTCATTAAACCTATTGATCCACCTTTGGCTTTCATCATGGGAAGAATAGGCAGAGAGCACAAAATCAATTATATAGTTTCCGGGAATATCATCAGCTGCTTTAACTGCAAAAACATTCTCAACGGTCTTTAATTCGCCTGCCTGGAAATCTCCAATAAAGGCTATGCTGTCTGCAACTGTAATGTATTCAGATTCTGTGCTTAACGCAACATACACATCCTCGACAACCTCAGCGGTTCTGTTTTCCATTACCAGGTTGAATTGTATCATTTCCCCGGGATTGACTTTC
>REDJ01000155.1 GCA_007693555.1 Bacteroidota bacterium | reverse complement strand
GAAGGGGCACATTCACTGGGTAATTATGAGTTCCACAGCGATTTTTCGAGAGACATAAAGGATGCAGATTCACCTGATATCTACAACCGGCTGATGCCTTATTTTGAATCCCATATTAATGATATGAAGCAGTGGGGTGGTGGGCGCCATACCCCGCTTTTCATAACTTTTTGTCATCATTTTGGGAATCTGCTGGCCGGACACGCAAAAAGTTTTGCTTCCGGCACATCTGTTATGCCCGGCATGGATGATCTTCTGGATCAGCGAAGAGGTAAAGATGAAGGTTTCAGCAGGCTTGGCCGGGATGTAATGGAACTTCTTCTCAGCAAATTCAATGGCAGAAGGGTGCTGCCCGATGTTAAACACATGAGTGTAAAAGCACGAATCGAATTCTTTAAACTGCTTGACGAAAAATACTGGTCGAAAGGGGAGGAGTTACCCGTAATTTGCAGCCATGCTGCACTGAGCGGATATAAATCCCTTCAGGATTCCAACCGCCCGGATAGCCGCGAACGCTGGAAAAAGAATTTCCTGAGCATGCAGGCAATTAATATGAGTGATGAAGAAGCTCGTATCATTGCCCGCTCCGGTGGATTGGTGGGGATGGTATTACACGGCGGCCGGCTTCCGGGCGGCCTTGCAAAAAACCAGCTGAAGGAAGCGGAAAGATCGCGCAATAATGACAGAATAAGGGATGCTGCCGTAAAACTCATTATGAGCAATATTTTGCATTTTGTAAGAGCAGTGGGAGAGAAAAGTGCATGGGACCGGATTTGCCTGGGTACAGACATGGATGGTGTTATTGAGCCCCTGAAACCCTATACTCGTTATGAAAACCTGGGTATTCTTGGCACACATCTTACACAGTTTTTTCACCGGCCCTTTGATCTTAAGGAAATCGGTTTGAATGCATCTGAAGTGAAGAAACTTATGTATGATTATGATCCGGAAGAACTGTCAGAAATGATCATCAGCAAAAATGTGCTTTCCTTTTTGAAAAAGTACTTTAATAACAATTATCTGGGTCAATCGCGACCACTGGCCTGATAAAGTTATTCCTGCCTTTATTTAAGGCATTTCAAACAAACTAATTCATGAAGACTGAGGTTTCAATTTTAAAATTTTTCAATTATGACATATAAAACTCTATTATTACAGATACTGTTTTCCTATGTATTTTTAACCGCTTATTCGCAACCAGAGATTGAATTAGTACCATTTGCAAGCGGACTGAGTAATCCCATCGACATTGCTGATGCCGGTGATGAAAGACTTTTTATAGTGCAACAGAGAGGGCTGATCAGGATTATTAACTCAGACGGTACTGTTCAGTCGGAACCCTTTCTTGACCTATCTGGTTTGGTAAGTCAATCTGCCAATGAAAGAGGCCTGCTTGGACTGGCATTTCACCCGGAGTATTCCCAAAACGGATACTTTTTTGTCAATTATACGCGCACTTCAGATGGAGCTACTGTAGTTGCCCGGTTTTCGGTTGATGCGGATGATGCCGGGCAGGCGGATCCTGAAAGCCTGAAAATAGTTATGACCATTCAGCAACCCTATTCCAACCACAACGGCGGAAATATATTATTCGGGCCCGATGGCTATCTGTATATTGCCGTGGGTGACGGTGGCCACGGTGGTGATCCTGATGATTACGCCCAAACCCACACAACTCATCTTGGCAAAATGCTGCGAATTGCTATAGATGTGGAAGACGATGAAATCCCATATCTGATCCCTGAAGATAATCCCTTTGCATGGGATGATTTTACCCTGGATGAAATATGGGCACTGGGGCTTCGCAATCACTGGCGGAACAGTTTCGACCGCTATACCGGCGATTTATGGATAGCCGATGTGGGGCAGAGTGCACGCGAAGAAATCAACTTTCAACCTGCCGACAGCCCGGGTGGCGAAAACTACGGCTGGCGGTGTTATGAAGGTAACATCCCCTATAACCTGAGTGGTTGCGGAGATGAAGAGTATTACACCTTTCCGGTTTTTGATTATGAACACGAAGGTTCGGGTTGTTCAGGATCAGTTACAGGTGGATATGTTTACCGTGGTGCATTGTATAATGGTTTGTATGGAGTATACCTGGCTGCTGATTATTGCACAGGGAAGTTTTACATGGTACAGCAAACCGAAGATGGCTTTGAAGGGTCCGAACTGGGAACGTTCACCCCTTTCCAGTATGCCACCTTTGGTGAGGATCAATATGGTGAATTATACATCAGTCTTCGGGGTGCAGGGGAAATTCAAAAAATTACGGAAGTCTCCGATTGCCGGCCTGTGGCAAAAATAATGGAAGAGGGTTCGTTTATAAATCTGGAGCCTGGTGATACTTTCACACTCCATGCCCTGTATCATCCCAATCTTGATTATCAATGGTTGCGGGACGCTGAACCCATGCCTGGCGAATCATCCCATATTCTGGAAGTAACCGAATCGGGTGTTTATTCGGTTGAGGTTACCAATCCTGAAAACACATGTTCTAATGTATCTGAAACCTTTGAAGTGGAAATTGATGAACCAACCATTATCACAGCAGATGAAATACCGCAGTTTATTATTTATCCCAATCCTGCGGGAGATCATATAATAATTGAAGGCCTGCCAACTAATCAGCTATCATACCTGGTTTTAACAGATCTGTCGGGTAGAATGGTTATCAATGAACTTGCTTTAAATAGTGGTTCCCATACTTTGCGATTGGGTAATCTGCCTGCAGGTGTTTACCTGCTTGGAATAAGCATCAAGGGAAGTACATCTTTCAATCGGATTGTTATTCAGTAATTTTCTGCAAGAAAATTTGTACAGATTTTAATTTACTTATTCCATAACATTGTGTAAAGCGGATATTTGGAAACCGTTTTATAAGTGCTTTACAACCCCTTCCCGTTCTCAATATTTTTTGTAAGATCGCTGATGAATCGTGCCATTAAAGCACCGTCTATCACATCATGATCCATGAGAATGGTCATGCTCAGCACTTCCCTGATGGTAAGGCTGATTACCTTAATTAGCCAGGCCGTAAATGATATTCTGCTTTTGCTGATTTTCAACTGCCTGATCTTCTCGCGCGATTGTGTAACATCCATTTCTATCAATGCAGATACATGGTGTTTTTGTTTACCAATATCGCATACATCAATGCTGGCAATCCTGGATGCGGGGAAGCGTGTGGTTTTATATCTGGACATTAGTTTTGGATTGTAAAGTTATTTTGGCTTCACGCAATGGCGCAAAGGATGCGCGAAGAGCGCAAAGGGTTTTGAAGTCCGGGTGCGACTCAAAGTCGCGCCCGGACTAGTTATTCGCTAATTAAAAAATCCAATATTATTTACAATTACAACTCCTTCCTGGGTAATATCAAAAATGAAGCTTATGCAGTTGATATTTTCGAAATCAAAATCGGGATGGTCATCTGCAAAGTGCCCGAGCGGAAAAATAAAGGTCTGGAGGATGGTCTCCGATTCGGACTGATTTTGCATAAAGGGTAGTTTGGTGAATTCACGTTTGAGTGTGGGTTGCACAGGGGCAAAACTACTCAGTGGAAATTCCAGGACAACTCCGTTGATGTCGGCCATACGTATGGTAAAATCAATGAACTCTTCTTTTTCATTATCTTCATCTGGGTGATCGTTTTCCAGTTCTGCTTCATCATTTTCCTCAGATGCAGGTTCGTCTTCTTTCTCATCTTCACCTTCATTATTTTCCTGATCATCCTTTCCGGGAGGATTTGCCTTCTCCGTTGATTCGGCCAGTGAGAAGATGAGTTTGGATTGTTTTCCTGTATTTAATGTATTAGCAGGCCAGCTGATGTGATATGCAGGCAGAAGCGTATCACTTTCTGTGGTATTCCATCCCAGGAACAGAGCGCGTGTATTATAATCGCCCCAGTTTAAGAAAAGAGTTTGCTCCCGCCAGATGCTCAAATCACTGGTTTGAACCGTACTTTGCGCTATGGTACCTGTACTAAGATCAACATCTTCCATGAAAGTGCATATATATTCAGTAGCGGCTTGTTCATACTGGCTTATGAAGATGGTTTCCGGCAGCCAGTGACGTGCATGGCGATAATCCATGAACATCTTACGCAAATCCCTTTCATTACGCAGGGTGGCATCCAGAAAAGCACTGATATAAACCCCGGAGATGGTTTGCTGCTCCTCTTCGGGCATCAGCTGCCCCAGATTATAAAAGTTGATGCGTGGACTTGGTCCGTCTTTATCACCCCATATGCTGTTAAACTGCCCATGGTTGGCTGCCCAGATATAAACACCGGCTTTGAAACCGTCAAAATCATCGGAGAAGCTGATACGGTTGAACTGACGCATTGCCTGGTAGGATGACACATCAGCATCATGCGAACCCTGAATGGCCAGGTAGTTGACATCAGAAAGCGGTGTGCGTGTGCGCGCGGGCTGGTATTGACCATCTGAAGGTGCTATGGCGATGATGGAGCGAATGTTAAAATTGAAATCGAATATTTCATTGGCATCATCGGGGTAGTAGGGCAGGCGATTGAACAGCGCCGCATGTCCCACAGCTTCACCACCCCGGGAATGACCTATGAGTGCAATATTTTCCATGTCAACCTTCCGGTAGAAAGGATTTTCTTCCTGTTCATTCCATTGCTGCCATGCCTGTATGTGTTTCAGCAGCAGCCATCCGCGAGCGTCATTTTCATTGTTGAGTCCTTTGGGAAGATCAGTGTAGGAACCATTCAAAAAGTTTTGATCGACAGATGCCAGGATATATCCCCTTGATGCCAGCAGTTCACCCAGGTAAGCATAACCCGGATCGGAGTAATTCTGTGCCAGGTGGTTGCCATGCACAATCAGCACCAAAGGAAACGGACCTTCCCCTTCGGGATACCAAACTTTGGCATTGAGTGGAAGGCTTTTCTGATCAAAGCCAAAATAGCGGGTACGCATTTTCCCGCTGAAACCTGTCCAAGATTCGAGGAAGGTGGAGCCATCAACCGGTTCGGTTATCAGATAAGCGTCTGAACCGAACTCTTTGCGTCTTTGGTCTTCACCGCTGCCGTAGGTGAGAAATGCAACTCTATAGGTTCCGGGTTCACCGGGATTTTCCATTTCCAGAACCGGCGGCAGGTTTTCAACTGACATGGCCGCGTTGGAGAGCATTTCAACCGGCTGACCGGGATGCAGTAACCAGATCAGGCCACCAGTCAAACCGAAAATACCCACAACAAAACTGATAATTGCCACTACCCTGTGAAGTTTTTTTAAATCAACCCATTTCTTATTGAACTGCCATAAAGCACCACCCACAAGAGCACAGCATAATGCTATGGTAATAAAAACCAGCAATGTACCGGGCGTGGTAAGATGAAAAAACATCATTAATCCCGGAATACCCGTTACCAGGGCAACGAAAAGCCAGAAATGAATTCGTGCAAGTAGTCTCAGCAACGAAATGGTTAAAAAGGCCGCAATAAATGAAATGATAAGGATGGAAACCGTCATGATCAGAACAGGCAACCAGCCAATGGCATTTACATAAACAAAGCCTGAAGCAAGCACTGCAATTGCAAATCCCACGAAAATTCCCAGGGTAGCACCGGCAAGGGTTTTTTTGTCTGGGGAAAAGTTTTTCTTTAATTTAGCCTTTAAAGATTGAAAGCGGAGTTTGATTTTTTGTGTAATTTTTTTCATGGTATGATTTTGTGGATTGGAAATAATTACAGAAGCTGATTGTTTGAAAATAGCACATCAATCAGCAAATCAGTATTATTAATATGTCGAAAAATGTCAGATCAGTTGCTCCTTCTTTCAAATTTTTCACTTTTAGTTACCCTTCTTCTCCTGATGATAAGGTAAATAATGCCGGCTATTGCTCCCACAGTAGCCAGGGCATATAAACCCAAAATAAAATAAGCGATTCCCATTTTATTTAAGCTTTACGGCGGTTCCATAGAAGAGTATTTCTGCAGCACCGCGGCTGACCATAGCAGTAGAGATTTGAATACCCACAACGGCATCCGCATTAAGTCTTCGGGCATCAGCAATCATGCGTTCCAGAGCCTGTTCACGTGCATCGGCCTGTAACTGGGTATATTCTTCTATTTCGCCACCTACTATGTTTTTCAGACCGGCCACAATATCACGGCCCACATTGCGGGCTCTTACGGTACTACCACGCACCAGACCAACTATTTCGGATATTTCTCTTCCGGGAACAGTGTGTGTTGTTGAGAGAATCATATTTCTTAAGATTTTTGGGTTGATAATCGAAAAACTGTAAATATGTAAATTCAATAAAATTTATGCCAATGTGTGTAAGTGTGATTATATCAGATAGATAGTGTTTTTAACTGATAAAACTATTCCCGGAAAGTGTTCGGTTTTGTAAAGATATGCACGAAAATGGACGGATTTGCATATGCAGTTTCTTTTTATCGAATTAAAAGGATTATAAGGTTTGCATTAAGGTTAAAAGAACTTCAGATATTTTGAATTAATTTTTTGAAATGCTTTTCAGAAATAAAAACAGGTTTTTTTTATCTTTGAAAAAATGAATCATGGAACCGGGGTCAGAGATAAAAACCTACAACAACTTCAACGACTATTATGCCGATGCCAATTCAGTAGTAAGGGCCAGGCATGATGATTTTCATGTGTTTCGCTTCAGCGAAGCGGGCGATGATCTTGTTCCGAAAATGGGCCCCTTCCGCAAATCCTATTATCATTTTGCCTTAGGACGATTACTATCTGCAAAGATTGGGGTTTTTGACACCCGCAACGTAACCGAAAAGTACTCCATGGTGGTGTATTTGCCCGGACAGATCATTCACTGGGAAAAAACCGGTGACTGGGACGGCTATCTGATCAATGTGAAGGAAAGCTTTTTAAATCTGGGAAGCATTTCGCACCTTACTGAAAGCTATGGTTTTTTGCACCGGATGCAGCCTTTGGTTTTTAACCTGCGAAAGGCTGACTACCAGGTATTGAGTAATCTTTTCGAGCTCATGCTCCTGGAACAACATGAAATGAAGGAAGAGAACATCCTGGTGATCCGCAATCTTTTACAGGTTATGATAGTGTATATCAACCGCATCGTATCGCAAATGAAAACCACCGGTAGCTTTGTAGAACTGCAATATCAGAAGGTTGCCACCAGGTTTAAAAGCCTGGTTTTTGAGCATTACGTAAAAAATAAGACAGTAGCCTGGTACGCATCCTTACTGGGAGTAACCCCGGCCTACCTTGGTGAAGCAGTAAAAAAGGTTTACCATACCACCCCCAAAGACATCATCAACGAGATCATTTTTCTGCACGCAAAAACACTTCTCTCCTCAACCGATACCGGCATCAAAGAATTGGCCTGGTCATTAAACTTTGATGATTACAGCCACTTTGTGAAGTTTTTCAAAAAGATGAGCGGAGTGTCGCCGGCGGAATTCAGGAAGCAGGTGAAAAAGTAGGATAGGAACTTCCAGCTTGCCCAGCAACTGGAAGCTTCCGGGTTGCATGCATCGAAACCGGAAGTTTGAAATTGCTCCGCAAGTTTCCAGTTCCTGACGGTTGGAACTTTCAGCTTGCCCAGCAACTGGAAGCTTACGGGTTGGGTTGAAAGTACAGAAAATAATCGGGTCGAAAAAATTAACTTTGTAAGTTGTCAGTTCACATAAGTAATATTTGTTTGGCAATTAGCATACTATCGTTTTAACAGAAACATACAGATGATAGGTTTACTGGTTATCGGAATATTTCAGGCAGCATTGCTGGTACTTCTGCTGCTTACGAAGCGTAACAAGAGCACTCCTGACTATATTCTGGCAGGATATCTTTCCCTTTCTGCACTGTTGATTTTTTTCACCTGGCTTGAAATCTGGAGCCGTAATAATGACCTTCAGATTCTTTGGCTGACTAATTTACGAACGCCCTTAATTCTTTTGATCGGGCCCATATTATGGCTTTATGTAAAATCAATTACCGACCAGCATTTCAGGTTTAAACCCAAATACCTGCTTACGCTGATCCCTTTCCTGCTGGTTCTGGGATTGCTTACAGTGCGAGACTTTCTCCAGACTCACCAGGTAGTTACTGGTACACCAACTGCAGAACCGTTATTTAATCAAATCTTTTTCTTTATTATCACAGGATTAATTGCACTCTCAAATTTGGGATATACCTTGTGGGGGCTTTTGCTCATCCGACGGTATAAAAGGGCACTCAAAACCTTCTTTTCTTCAACAGAAAAGATAAATCTTCAGTGGCTTGAGTTTATTCATATCGTTGCACTTATAGCGTATACCAGTATAAGTGGCTTGTATATTATCAACGGAGTATTCGAATTCATGAGCTACCAAGTGCTTCAGCAGGCAGGTTACGGTATTGCAGCCTTGCTTGTATTGGTAATTGGTTTTTTCGGTATTAGAAAAGGAAGCATTTTTACCTCATCCAACATCGACTTTGACATGGAAAGGGCCATAGATGATGAAGATGAGGTTCCACCAAAACTCACCGGCGAAGAAGAAATTTTTGTGCACAGACTTCTGGAGTTTATGAAATCGGAAAAACCACATCTGGATCCTAATATCAATCTTGCGCTGCTTAGCAGTAAACTAAAAGTCAGCCCCGAATATTTGTCAGATATTATCAACTCAAGGTTGAATAAAAACTTTTATGATTTTATCAATCATTACCGTATTGAGGAGTTTAAGCAAATTTGCAAAGCTCCTGAAAGTAAAAAACTTACCATCATCAGCCTGGCCTATGACAGCGGTTTCAACTCCAAGGCAACATTTAACCGGGTATTCAAGAAAGAGATGAACTGCACACCCAGTGAGTATTATAATAGTGTCTCAGCTTCCTGATACCTCAAATTCCGGAAGTTGAGACCTCAATACTACTTCATGATACCTTTATGAATTGAACCAGCATTTCCTTTGCATTGAGAAAAGTCACTGAAAAAAAAGTGTCAATCTGCTTTATCAGCGTTCTATCAAAAAAAATAGCAAATGGAAACAGCAATTATTTATGCCAGCAGCCACGGTACAACTGAGAAAGTGGCAATACAGATACAGCATGAGTTAGGTGCTGAAAATACGCACCTTTTCAATCTGAAATCAATAAAAACCATTGACCTCAGCCGGTTTGATATACTGGTAATCGGAGGCTCCATTCACGCAGGGCAAATGCAGGGCAAAGTGAAAAGGTTCTGTAAAAACAATATGGTCGATTTGCTCCAGAAACGTGTAGGACTTTTCATGGTAGGCATGAACGAACCCGAATTTGAAAACGAGTTTAACAATGCCTTTCCTGAACTTCTGCGTAAACACGCAATCACTTCAAAATGCGTCGGAGGTGAGTTCCTGTTCGAAAAAATGAATTTTATTGAAAAACTTATTGTGAAAAAGGTTTCGGGTATCAGCCAAAATGTATCAAAAATTGATGAAACGAAAGTGTCGCAATTGGTGCACGAAATCAATAGTCATTTATAAGTCAGCAAACATGAGAAAAACAATCGTTTTTATTTATTTTATAATTCCCATTATGATTATTTCTTGCCATTCACCCAAAAAACTATTTGAGAAAGAGGTGGCTGAATTTCAATCTGAGGTTTCTAACTCTAACAAAGTGTTAAACCCTGAAAGTATTGCCCATCTGCCTGAGCCCGTTCAGCGCTATTTCCACTATTGTGGTTTTGTAGGAACCCCTTTGTCTAATCACGCGGAGATTATCTGGCAAAACAGCCATATCCGAATGAAGCCCGGTCAAAGATGGATGAAATTGAAAACTTTTCAGCACAACTTTGTTCAGGAACCATCCCGTCTGGCCTATATGCGTGCCAATATGTTCGGCTTTATACCATTTGAGGGAAGGGACAGATATGATGATGGCAAAGGGCACATGTTTGGCACTTTGGGCAGGATGATCAAAGTTTTTGATGCCCGTGATGAAGAAACTGCAAAAGGGGCAGCTATAGTTGTATTGGCAGAGGCCTTGCTGGTACCATCCTACGCCATTCAACCCTACATCCACTGGGAGGCGGTTGATGAACTGACCGCCAGGGCCAGGTTGATCCACAATGGGATAGATGTGGGGGGTACTTTTCATTTTAATGAGCTGGGTGAGTATATTCGTTTTACCACCAACGAGCGTCCTTACACTTCACCCAATGGAGGCTATGAGCAAAAAGACTATTCAATCGAGGTACTTGGTTATCAGCAGCAAGGTGATATAAAAATTGCCCGTGAAGTATTTGCAATCTGGCATTTGCACGGGGGTGATTTTGAGTATTGGAGGGGAGCACTGAAGGAAATAAAGTTTTTTTAAATGCAAAATAGTTGCCGGATACCTTTCACAAAAGTTTTATTTTTATTCGCATAATTTTAAAAAAAATTTTAATCCTTGTGATTATTTCGAGTTTTCTGCAAATAATAGGTTGAAAAAATATTTTCGTTGAGTGGATAGAGAGAAGTATATATCGATTGTAAAGGACAACCAGCGGTTAATCTATAAGGTTTGCCTCACCTATTGCAATAACAGCGAACTACGAAAGGACCTGGAGCAGGAAATACTGGTTCAACTCTGGAAATCATTGCCACGATTTGATGGCCGGGTGAAGATATCAACCTGGATATATAGGGTTGCACTGAATACTGCCTTCCTTTTCCACCGCAACGAGTCAAAACATAAAGAGAATAAGGTAGATATGGACAATTCTGTTTTTTTCATTGCCGAAACCACCGATGCATCAGAACTTGATGAGAAAATAGAGATGTTGTATCGCTTCATTTACAACCTTGATGAACTCGACAAGGCACTAATGATGCTCTACCTTGAGGAAAGCAAGTATAAGGAGATTGCTGAGATCCTGGGTATAACTGAAACCAACGTGGCTACTAAAATCAGCCGGATAAAGAACAAACTAAAAGTTTATTTTCAAAACAACTAAAAATTTACAGCGATGGAACCAGATGATATTAAAAACACCTGGGCGCAATACGACCAGAGCCTTACCAGTAAACTAAGGATTGATGAGGAGTCCCTTAGGATAGTTAACCTCGATAGGACCAAAGACCAGATGGAATACCCATATATTTCGGAAATGGTAGAACTGATTGGAGGTGCGTTGGTTGCTGCAGCTGTAGTAGTCATGTCTATTCGCCTGAAAGAAGAACCAATCTATTTACTATTGGGCCTAATAGGAGTATTGGTTGGATTGCTATACATAAAATTTGCAGTGAAAAAGATTATACTTTTAAAGCAGGTTAACTACTATGACACGCCTGTAGTTAAACTGCAGGCAGAGCTGGCCCGAATAAAAAAAAGAATTCTGAAGTTCCGAAAGACGGAGCTGTTGCTTTTCCCCCTTTATCTTCTTCCTCTGGCAGCATTAACATCAAAAACATTTTACAATTTGGATGTATTTAGCAATTTGACCCAGTTTGCAGGGAAGTTTGCTGTAGCACTGGGGGTGGCATATCTGATTGTTTTATTAATCCACAAGCATCTGTATGACAAAAGAATCAAGGATGTGGAGAAGATAATTGCAAGGCTAAAAGAGTTCGAAAAGGACAGCTAAAACTGAGTACAAACTATAAAAATTAATTTATGAATTCAACTTTGTCGCCTGTTAAACAGGTAAATAGGATTATCCTTCTTGATGCGCTACGTGGCTTTGCCATATTTGGGATACTAATGGTTAACTTTCCTATAATGTATCATCCAGTTACATCAGTACTCATGGGCTCTCAATCGGATGGCTCCACACTTTACAACCTATCCGAATGGTTCATTAAATTCTTCTTCGAGGGGAAGTTCTACGTAATCTTCTCAATGCTTTTTGGTTACGGATTCTGGTTGTTTTTGAATAAAAAGCCGAATAATGGTAAGAGAATTACTCCACTATTCATGCGCAGATTACTTTTCCTGTTCCTGTTTGGCGCACTTCATGTTGTTCTGCTTTGGGCAGGTGATATTTTGACATATTATGCTTTGTTTGGTTTCATACTATTGTTATTCAGGCGTGTTTCCGACAGGGGGTTGATAAAATGGGCCATATGGATTGGTTCTATCCCTACTGTTCTGGCTGCACTTAGTGCGGCTATGGTTGGGCTTGCATCTGTTAACCCCGAGATTTCAGCTGAAATTAAAGCGGGTTTTGCCGAGAGTTATGCCCACTTAGAGAGTTTTATTCAAAGGGTTTCTCATATTTATTCTTCTGGAACTTTTACAGAAATTATTAAGATAAGACTTGCGGAGTATAGAATGCTATTACCCGGACTGCTTTTCTTCTACCCCGTTGTCCTATCCATGTTCCTTGTGGGGTTTTGGGCTGCCCGCAGAGGCATAATATCTGACTACTCAAATCACATCCCTTTCTTAAGGAAGGTGTTTTGGTGGGGGCTCGGGGTTGGTGTGACCACAAGCACCCTTTATACTATCTCCTTCCAATATGCAATTCCATCATTTCCAGGAACCTGGGAAGCGATCAATGCAGCATCGCATACTCTGGGGGGTGTGTTTCTGGGTTTATGCTATGTTTCTGCCATCGTGCTGCTCCATGCAAGGGGAAAAGCTGATGGCTTAATGAAACTAATTGCTCCTGTGGGGAGGATGGCTCTCACCAACTACCTTCTGCATTCCATAATTGCTGTAATACTTTTCCATTCAATCGGGTTTGGACTTTTTGGGAAAATTGAACTTTGGCATGGTATACTCATATCGTTTCTGATCTATGCCCTTCAGATACCATTTAGCATCATTTGGCTTAAGCATTTCAGGTTTGGCCCATTTGAATGGTGTTGGCGATCGCTAACTTATTTAAAACTTCAACCGTTTAAAATTTCGATAAAGTGAAGGATCATTCAAAAAAATCAGTATATGAAAATGAATCTCACATGGTCTAAAGGCTTATTTTCCAGCCGTTATCAGATATACTCAAATGGGAAGCAACTTGGCAACTTAACGGATAAGCCATTATCGCGCACTACAAAAGGAATGTTTAACGGCAAAGAGTATTTGTTTCGAAATTCAGGCTTTTTCAAACAGCACACAGAGATAATTGATTGCTCAGACAACAAAGTAATAGGAAGAATTGATTATAATAGTTGGAGAAGCAAAGCGACAATAACCGTTAATGGAAGAAGATTTAACTGGAAATACGATAACTTATGGAGCACCCGATGGAGCATCTCTGACTCCAATGGAACATCTGTCAAATTCACCAGTTCAACAACCAAAGGGCATATTGATGCTGACACAGACAATGGACTGCTTATATTATATGGTTTATTTATCAAAAACTATTACTTGCAAGTAGCATTTATTGTTATTCTTGTTGCTGTAATTATTCCTGCTATCGGATAATCTGCCGGAAGCTTGAAGTTGCTAACTTAACCTTCCAGTCCCTCTGAAGAGGGAATTTCCAGCGTGCGATAGCAGCTGCAAGCTTCCCGGTTTCAGTTGGTCTAAAAACCAATCAGGGTATAAAACTGCAGCAACCATACAAGTGCAACCGCCCATAAAGTGTATAATCCCTGGACAATAAAAGAGGGCAAGGGGCGGAAGCCGGTAACCCTGACTCGCCAGATCATCATAACCAAAAGAGCAACTGACAGAATGCCCGTGATCCATAATCCCATGCTGATTAACAGATCGAGGGCCTGGTTGGGCTCAAAAAACGATTTTGGCAGCTGATGTACCGGGTGTGGCTGCGCCGTTACCATAAAAAGGATGAGCGAAAGCAGAAATGCCGCTGCGTGAAAGCCCATTACCCGGTTAATGATGATGGTTTCGGCATTAAAGTCCGGCATACTACGGCGCACTTTCTTCACCACGAGTCTTATATTCAGAAAAAGCAGCACAGTAAAAGCCAAAAACAATGAGGGGATAAAGATCAGGGCAGCAAAAGTGGGTGTTTCGTGCCAACTGGTTTTCATAAACGTCATTGGACCATCGACAATAAGCATGGTCCGGCCGTTGGGCGCTTTGCCCACAACCAGGTAGTCGAGCGGCCCGAAAGGATAGCTGATTTTCTCCGAAACCCGTCTGAAAACTCCGGGAACTACCTGTTCAAAAATATAATCTTCATCATAAAGAGAGAATTCGATTATGTTTTCAGAGGTGGCTCGCAGTTGCAAACTGCCCATAACCAGGTTAAGCATTTTATCGGAGCTTGTCCTCATCATCCGGCTTTGCTGGTAAAAGCCTTCCAATTGTGCTATTTCCTTGGCCAGAAGGGGTTCATAATCTTTTTCATGAGCAACTTTTTGTGGAAAAAATGCATCCATGAACTTGTGCATTATGCGGGCATGACCGGTATAGCTTCCGCCACTGTAAGCAAAAAACAGGCCCAGCCCGGCTTCGGGAAGCAGGTAAAAACCAGAATCAAACACAGTGGAGCTGCCACCGTGCCAGATGATGCGCTGTCCGTTTTTATACCATTCCAATAAACCGTGGGCCACACCTGCCGTTAGTGGGTGATAGCTGAAGCTGTTTGTATGCATGCTTTGCAGGGTGGAAGCATCCATGAACCGGCCGTACTCATTTTCGCCGCCGTTCAGTTGTGCATGCAGGAATAGTAACATGTCGCGGGCAGTAGTGCTGACTCCGCCGGCCGGCGCAGCCATGTATTCAAAATGTCCTTCCATAAACGTGCCATCAACCCAGCGATAGGCGGTTACAAAGTTTTTCTTTAAATCGTCAGGCAGCGGCTGGCGGAAGCTGCTGGACATCATTCCCAGCGGCTCAAAAATATATTGCTCAACATAATCTTCAAAGGATAGTCCTGTAACACATTCCACAATATAGCCGGTAAGTGATGTCCCCCAGTTGGAGTAGGCCATTACCTCACCGGGCGGAAAGATACGTGCCGGAACCATGTCAAGGAGTTGTTCCCTCAAAGCAGGCTGCGGACTAAAGCTGAATAAATTCTGCAGCACATCTTCGAACCCCGCGGTATGATTCAGCAGGTGCCGCAGCGAAATGGGGGCTTCATCACCTTTGTAAAGTATCCGGTGGTTAAATTCAACATCCAGGTAGGTGTTAATGTCTTCATCCAGATCCACCAGGCCTCTTTCGTAAAGTTGCATGACGGCTGTCCATGCAAAAATCTTTGATACCGAGCCGGTGCGGAAAAGGTGTTTCTCCGGGTCAGTTGGCTCTCCGTTATGCAAACTGCTTTGGCCGTATCCTTTCATGAAGGTCTCGCCGTTTGCCGTAACAATGGCCATTACAGCATTGGGGATATGGCTTTTATTCACGTAAGCAATCATCTGATCATGGATAAAACGACCCATTTCAGATAATTCTGCATGGCTCGTATGATTATGACTGTTTGCATCAACAGCCTGGGTATTGATAAAAACTGCCAGGCCCATTAGGGTCAGTAAGACAAAAATGCGGTTCATGTTCATGAAGTTTTTTGGTTCTACATAGGAGGTAAAAATACAATCAAATTGTTATTAATAAGCCTGGCAATGAACTTTTTTTGCATGATGCTGTAAGGTTCCCCATGAAAATGCACAAACATTTGTCTTAATAAGTGCACTGAAGCGGATTTAACTCCAAGGCTACCTTTAACCTTGTGTTTAGAAGAGACATGGATTGCACGCCAATTGAGTATTTCTGCAAGGTATCAGTATCCTGAGACCCTGAATTCTGCAAGTTGAGACCTCAATATCACAAAATGATACCATTCTAAAATGAAATAGTATTTAATTTGCATCGAAATAAATAACACAAAATTTTGAAACGATGCAAAGAACAATTATTACTGCCGGAATCCTTTTAGTTTTTCTTTTGAAGAGTTTACAGCTTCATGCCGTAACACCCTCCTCTCTTGCTGATCCGGAATTTTCTTTTCTGGTGAGAAATAATTCCGCCTACTCTTTGGGTAGTGACCGGCAAAGTCGCTGGGCAGCTGAAACCAGCCTGACCTTTCATATTGTAAGAATTTACATGCTGAAGTTTTCATATAAGTATTCCGACAGGGTGGAACTGGGTATTGGGCCTGCTTTTCAGAACTGGAAAAACGAAGAAGAGTCATTTCTCGGGCAGGCAAATGCCTATACCTTACTCTTATCATACAGGTACTATTTCTGGAGACAATTTAATGTGGAAGTGGAATTATGGCCGGCATGGAACCACTTTGTGTCATTCATAGACAATGATACCTACAAAGGGCTGGAGCTTTGGGTAGAATATAAGATAGGTTATCGATTGGATTTGGGCCAACGATTTTACCTGAATATACAACCTGGTATAGGTCATCCCGTTTGGATGCAAAACAAGTGGCCGGGGGTGGAGGAATATGATAGCTTCTTTGAGCTTATTCGTAACGAAACCATATTTGTACCTCAATTGATGGTGGGCTTCAGGTTTTAAATCAAAAGACAATATATACAGAAGTTAAAAAAAGGAATTATTCATGAGTAAATTACTAAACACAATTAAAAAAATGAAACTGGATTATTTTATCAGCGGAACTTCAAACAAGGAAACCATCCTGTTTGTGCATGGTGCAGGTGCCAATGCAAGTCAGTTCGAAAAACAGTATCAATTTTTTTCTGACAGATATAAAGTGGTATCGTTGTCAATCAGGGGGCATGGTGGCTCCCCTTTGCCCTCACCCAATGTTACACCGCTTTATTCTTTGGAGCATAATGTAAATGATATAATCGGGCTTATTGAAAAACTAAAGCTTGACAATATTCATTACGTGGGCAATTCAACAGGCGGAGTTCTTGGCTATATTGTTTGTACCCGCATGGCGGATCGTTTTTTAAGCCTTACAACCTTTGGAACCACGGGGCAAATGACTTTGCCCGCCTGGTCAGCCGGAATGGTGTCTGCTTATGATGCATTTATGATAAAGCTTTTCAGGAATAAGTATCTGGCATTCACTGCAGGATACGCAGTAAAAAGCAAAGAAGCCAAAGAAAAGGTATTTCAGATGTTTCTGAAAGCAGCAGATGCTATTCCGCATTTGAGGGCTCACCTGGTGAATTATAACTTTCTGGCCGAAATAGAAAAGCTGCCCATTCCCTATTATTTGATTCAGTGCGAATATGACAAGGATATCAATAAAGCCCTGAAGACGACCTTAGAGGCTATGTCAAAAAACGACAAGGCAGAAGTAGTTCAGCTTAAGGGTGCCGGTCATATTGCCAATCTGGACAAGCCTGATGAGTTTAACCAGCTATTGTTACAAATAATTACTGAAAAAATAATTGATACAAAAAGATAAGTAAGCCTGGTAAATATGAAACGAAACGCTTTATTAATAATTTTATTATTGCTGATTATGAATGATACATATTCACAAAACACTAATGATGACAACAGAATCATCGAAGTTGTTTTTCCATTTTCGATAAATATCGACCCGATGGAAAGATTACTTCTGGTAAATTTTGAGAAAGATCCGGACTCAGTTTATGTAGGATTTGAACCGCAGGTATTTGATGATGAAATCAACGGCACCGGGCATCTGATAATTGGATGGAGAACAGATAAAAAGATCGATGTTTACCATGAAAAATCGCTATATCCGGATACTTCAAAGTACGACATTGCAGGCGCCGGATTGAACAGGATGATTCCCGTTGATATGGAAAAGGCATTTTTCCAGGTTGACGAATTTGGTGTGCAAGCCCATTACAAATTCACAGATATTTCGGGAAGAGAAGTTGAAATTGTGATCAATGAGAACAATCCCCGGAAAAGAAAACCATTCGGGCTGCTGGCCCCTATGGGTGATGCCGCAGCCAACCCTTCATCACTTCCGCTTGTCATACTGCATGATTTCTATTTCGTCAGAAAAAACAACACTGACATTAAAGTTGAAATCAACAATAGATTGCATAAACCGGATGAGCTTCCAATTCGGATGGACAGGAAAAAAATGACCTTTGCCCGTTACAGCCCCAAGCCATTGATTGCAACAATAAATCCGGCAAACGATGGAGAGTTGCATACTTTTGAACTGGAAACAGGACAGAGTACCTTTGAAAAAGGGGACTATGTCTACAAAATCGACTGGAATAACCACTCACCTTCAATCAGGTCATTCAGCGCTAAAAACAATATCCATTTGCTTACAATGAGTTTCAGCCCCTCTTTCCCGTGTTTGAATGCATTTCCAGCAAATACCGAATATAAGGGCCGCTTTATAATCTCCGGGCATGAGTCAGTCGGCACTATATCGGGTGAATATCATGTTCAATCAGACCATGAATCTGTTACCATCAGGGCGGTTCCGTCAAAAGGCTGGAAGCCTAAAACGACCAAATTCTCCACAAGATTTTTATTTACCGTTGCCAGGGTTTTCAGGAAATGGCCAACCACATACCAGTGGGATGCTGAATTGCAAATTGATCCGGAAGGTGGATGGCACATGCAGTCGAAGTGGGTTCGCACAGGAAGAATTCTGAAAGACTAAATTCGCAGCAAATGAAAATGTATTCCCTTATAAGCCTGGGTAAAGAGAGCGGAGCAAAAATGGATGAGGCTACACTGCAACGCTATCTTGGTGAAATGGTTTGGTTTCCCTCTGCTCTGCTTAATCCTTATGTTTCCAGGGAAGTGATAGACCCGCTGAGTGCAAAAGCTACAATGACCAATACCGTACAGCCTGTTCAGCAAAGTTAAATCATCCGGAGGCGAATAAACTGCCAACCTGAATTTTTACCAAACTATCCCATTTTTTTACCAATCCCACACATCTTTTTGTGACCAAATTTGCAGTGATTCAATCAATTAATCACTTTAAACCACAAAAAGATGAAAGCCCAAAATGATTTCCAAAACCAATCTTCTTCCAAGAAGAAGAAAGAGAAAAACAAGCCCCTGGTGGGCCGTATGAAGTTTTACTTTAAAAATCCTATCGTGGATGCCTATTTTGCCGGTGTGCTTGCCTATAGTACCCGCGGTGGTGCTGACCTGGGAGAAGTCTATGCTGCCGCAGGGCGCATTTCGCAGTACGATACCGAAGCATGGGTCAGAGAGTTTGTCGGCATGGGCGACAAGGTTGCTGCCATGGCCGATGATGCGCTGGCCAAAGGGCACCTGGTAACCGCCCGCGACCGCTACCTGAGGGCTTTTGCACATGAGCGTGCAGCATTGTTCCAGCTCAGCCCGCTGAAATATCCGGATCGTTACAGAAAGCACAGAATAAGTTCACAGGACCGGTTTCGCAAGGCCATATCCCTGTTTGACCATCCCGTTGAAGTGCTTGAAATTCCTTTTGAAGGGAAAACCCTCCCCGGCTATTTTATGAAGCCCGACAACAGCAATACTAAAAGGGCCACCCTGATTACGTTGGGCGGTGGTGACTCTGTTTGTGAGGATATTTGTCTGTTGTTTGGATTGAATGACCAGGAAAGAGGGTACAATATTATATCGGTTGACTTGCCGGGTATGGGAAGCACTGCCCTGGACGGCATGTTGATGACCCCAAGGCCCGAAAAGGCAATGTCGGCCGTTATTGACCATATCCTTGCACGGCCCGATGTGGACCCTGAAAGACTGGCCGTTTGGGGCGCAAGTCTCAGCGGTTACAACGTTCCCAGGGCAGCCATTTACGATAAAAGGATAAAGGCCGTTATTGCCAACAGTATCATCCTGAACCTGAATGAGTATTATGTACAGGTAAAAGAAGTGGAGACTCTGGCTAAATACGAGAATACTTTCTGGTTCAAAATGGCAGCAAGGTTTTTTGGTTCCTGGCTTGCCGGATTGTACAACGTTATGGACACCTGGAAATGGAAGTGGGGTGTAAACACCCTGGCAGAATGGCTTGAAGTATGCAAAGAATACGTCCTTGATCCGTCTGAAATTGATGTCCCCATCCTGTTGCTTGTGGGCGAGGATGAACTGGCATTTGCAAACAGCAAGCGCTTCCATGATGAGGCCATGGCGAAAATAAAGCATCCCAACAAGAAAATGATTGTGGGAAGCGCTTCCCTGGGTGCAGGTGGTAAAAACATGATGCCCAATTTCAGTATGATCCGCGAAACCACTTTTGAGTGGCTGGATGAGTTGTTTGCAAATAGCGATCAGAAAGAAGTTGCTGTGCCCGAAATCGAACAGTTTTGTTCATGATTGGTCAATCTAGTAAAAAAAAATCCATGGGTGTTGAGTGTGTAATTATCATGTTTTCACAAATATAACATCTGTGGCACAAGATTCGATCTGAAACGGACGAAATATGCCTTAGAGGATGATAAGGAATTGATTTATCACGAATAAAAACAACAATTAAATGCATTCAGAGAAACCGATAATTATTGAATTCCCGTTAAGAGGGGAATGGTTATCTCCTAATACACCGGGCACTAAAGTGCCAAGCCACGAGACCGAACAATTGGGTGGCTGTAACCAATGGCATCCCGACCAACAAAGAAAGAATCCGTTTTAATCCATCATGCAATGAGAAAAACAGTTAAAGTAGTAATGTACATTATCGGAGGAATAATAACCATATTCTTAGGGCTGATCTTGGTTCTGTGGATACTCAGCCCCGGCAAGGCTGACCCCATAACCGATGCATCAGGAAAGGCTGTTGAGGGTAGCATCTCTACCATTGAGAAGATCAGTTTGGGGGGTGTGGAACAGTATTTAGTAATCAGAGGACAAGATGCAACCAAACCTGTAATGCTTTTCCTGCATGGTGGGCCCGGTAGTCCACAAGTTGCATTTATGAAGCATTTTAATACTGACATAGAAAAGGACTTTGTAATGGTTTACTGGGAACAGCGCGGAGCCGGCAAATCTTACTCAAAAAATGTACCCAATGAAAGCATGAGTTTGGAGCAGTTCGTTTCAGATACTCGTGAGCTCAGTGAATACCTTTCTCAAAAATTCAACCAGGATAGGATTTTTATTATGGGCCATTCCTGGGGTTCATTATTGGGGATTATGACGGCATATCAATATCCTGAACTATTTCATGCCTATTTCGGTATTGGTCAGGTTGCTGATCAATTCAGAGGAGAAAAGGTTGGATTGGAATGGGTTGTGGAACAGGCTCAAAAGAATCAGGATAAAAAAGCCATTAAAGCTTTGGGCAAACTAAACTTTCCTGATTCCCTGGCTGACAACAAGGCATGGCTGGACTATATGACTACACAAAGATTATATGTAAATAAATACGGAGGTGGAACCACAAGAGAGATAAGAGGAATGTTGCCTTTGGTAAGTATAGTGTTTAAAGCAAAGGAATACACCCTGAGAGATAAACTGAATTACATGAGAGGCAATATGTTTTCACTAAGAAAAATGTGGGATGAGGTAATTCATACGAATCTTTTTAACCAGATTGACAGTATGCAGGTATCTGTGTATATTTTTCATGGCAAGTATGATTATACAACACCATATTGTGTATCAAAAGATTTTTATCATCAGCTCAAGGTTCAGGAGAAAGCTTTTTTCACCTTTGAGAATTCAGCCCACAGCCCCCTAAAGGAGGAGGTGGAGAAGTTCAACTCAATTGTAAGGGAAATAACACAGAAATATTAAAGATATTGAAAAGCATGAGAAAATTAAAAACTCTAAGTATGGCATTGCTTATGTCTGTGCCGTTCTATTCCAATGCTCAAGCAGAGCAAACTTTCAAACCCATTAACCAGAAAAATATTTTGGTTACAACAAGCCTAAGCTTTGCGCGCTATCGCGACTTTGCCACATCTCCACTTTTTTATGAAGGAGGGGGGACCAATTTATATCTGGGTTGGCAAACCCTAAATGACAATTGGGAGTTGACCATGGGTGTGGATTTTTTGGTCAATTTAACGCTGGCCAATACTCCCAAAAGCGACTTTTATGAAGCGAATACGTTTGGAGTTTATTCCGGATTGGAGGGCAGTGTATCTTATCTTCGAAATCTTACACCTGATTTCAACGGAAAATATGACTTCAAACTGGGTGGCACCTTAATTGGGAACCAAAATATGCGGATAAATCCTGCCCTTGATAATTCTACATTAGGGCTTGAGACGATAGTAAACCTGATGCTTTCCGGAAAAGTACAGAGAGACATCAGTAGGAGGGAAGAGACTGTTTCCAATTTCTTGTTTCTGACCATAAGAAACAGGCCGGTTCGACGTACCCTTGCTTTTCAATTGGATACGGGTGTATTGAGCTTCAACCGGCGACCCGGTTATAATTTCTTCTATGACGGTCCAGTGGACGGAACCAACACTACTATGTTTTCTTATGTATGGGACCAATATTCGTGGTCAATGAACGGCTGGCGACTTCGTTCTAAGCTGGAGTTTACCCAGTTTTCCTCAAGTGGCAATGGCCGCCGCTTAGCATACGTTTGGGATGCTATGCATGCTCCGGGTAAACATGCCGCTTATCAAATGGGCATACACCGCATTGAATACACTATTCTTATTAACAATAACCGATAAATATATTTCAGTCATGAGAAGATTTCTGACAATCATTTTTTTAATAGCCCTTTTTTCTTCCTGCGAAAAAGTTCTTTTTGAAAAAGACTATGCCAGCAGCGATCCCTTTGATAATTTTGAGTATCTGTGGAATGAAGTGGATAAAAAGTACAGCTACCACGACTTAAAAGGGGTAGACTGGGACGCAATAAAGGTGGAATACAAAGCCAAATTGCATCCTGGCATGAGCGAAGACTCTCTCTTTAATGTTTTGGCAGCAATGCTAAACAAACTCAGAGACGACCATGTAAATCTGGTGGCCCCTTTCAATATATCTTTTTACAATGTTGATCTCACCGGCCCCAGTAATCTCGATTTTAGAACACTAAGGGAGCATTACATGGGTAATGCTCATTATACCGGACCATTTGCACATACTTTCCTTGCCGATAATAGGATAGGGTATATGAGATACGGAAGCTTCACAAGTGATGTGGACGAAAAAGTGTTGGATCATGTGCTTACCCGTTACAAAGATACCGAGGGCCTGATTCTTGATTTGCGAGCCAACGGTGGTGGCTCCATATTTAACATTCCTAAAATTTTAGAACGTTTTAACCAGCAAAATACCTTAGTTGCTTACACCATTACACGAAATGGACCTAATAAGGGTGATTTTGGTCCAAGAGAACCATTTTACATTGGTACGCACAATGGAATATCTTACAATAAGCCAGTTATGGTCTTAATCGACAGAGCATCTTATAGTGCTACCACCTTTTTTGCCCTGACAACCAAGTCATTTCCAAACATCACCTTAATCGGCGACACAACTGGTGGTGGAGGTGGTATTCCTGCAGGCGGGCAACTCCCCAATGGATGGACCTACCGTTTTAGTATATCCCAGGTTCTGGATTTAAATGGTAACAACTATGCCGAAGAAGGAGTAGAGCCTGATATTGCTGTGAACTTTGATTGGTCTGATTTAACCAAAGATGAAATACTGGAAAGAGCCATTGAAGAAATCCTTAATTAATAATCATGTTTAAAACATTAAAGTCATGAACAGAAAAAAACTATACTTAGCTTTAGTCCTGTTCTCTCTGGGAATTATGGGCATGCTTTCCATACTCACTATGGATATTCCTTTGCCACCCGAAATCCAGGAACTTATGAATGAGCGTTTTAGCCCGGCACAGATTAAGCTACTGATATTGATCAATCCCCTTATTTTGCTCATCATAGCTGTGGCCGTAGGAACCCTTCTGTATCAGAAAGTCAATCTCAGGGTGCCTGTTATTGAGAATTGGGTAGGTATCAGCAATGAAACTGTGGACTACACAGAAATACTGAAGTCCGGAGCCATTGGCGGTATCGTTTCCGGATTGGTTGTGGTATTGGTAGTGCTACTATTCAAACCTTTCATGGCATCCGAATACGAACAATTAACTCAGGTGCTTCAGCCCTCTCTTGCTGCCAGATTTTTGTATGGGGGCATTACAGAAGAAATATACCTGAGATTTGGCCTGATGACCCTTATTGTTTGGATAAGCTCCAAAGTACTTAAAGGAAATAAACCTGCAGCTTACTGGATTGGGATTATTCTGGCAGCAATCATTTTTGCTGTGGGGCATTTCCCGGTAGTATTCAATACCATTGAAAACCCCGGCATCATAATATTGACCTATGTATTGATTGGCAATTCTGTCGGAGGATTGATCTTCGGCTGGTTATACTGGAAGAAAGGGCTGGAAAGTGCTTTTGTAGCCCATATTTTTATCCATGTTGTACTGGTTATTGCTAACATAATAGTTTTTTAGAGAAGAACCCTGTCAACTTAACCAGATAGACTGATTTAGACTTAAAGACTCAATACTACATTAAGATAATAAGAAACCCTTTGCAACCATGTTTGACTATTTTATTGAATTCTACAAACGACTCGACAGGCAAGGCCCGGGTGATGATAAATACACCGAAATGGCCTTCCGTCTGCTGGAAAATCTGCCCCCCAACCCACGCATTCTCGACGTGGGTTGCGGCTCGGGCAGCCAGACCCTGGCATTGGCACGCATGGCCCCTTGCGAAATCACCGCTGTGGATGTGTACGACTGTCTGTTGAACAAGCTCAATGAAAACGCACAAAAAGAAACCCTCAAAGGCACCATTAATACTCTCAATGCCTCCATGTTTGAGCTTCCTTTTGAAGCGGCGCAATTTGATCTTATCTGGTCGGAAGGCTCCATCTACATCATGGGATTTGAAAAGGGGCTGAAGGAGTGGAAGCGTTTCCTGAAGCCCGGCGGTTACCTGGTAGCATCAGAAATTACCTGGCTGCGCAAAGATATCCCGGCAGAGATCCTGGACTTCTGGAATGCCGCTTATCCCGAGATCGGTTACGTGTCCAAAAAACTTTCTGTAATTGAAAAATGCGGATACAGGCCGTTGGCCTTTCTCACCCTGCCCGAATCCGGCTGGCAGCAAAACTACTACGATCTGATGGAAACTCAGAAACAGCATTATCTCAATCAGTACGGCCATGTGGAGGAAGCCCGCCAGGTGGTGGAATCGGAGATGGAGCTGGAAATGAGCCTGTATCAGAAGTACAAAGACTTTTACAGCTATGTGTTTTATGTGATGCAAATGGTATGATCTCATCCGGACTTTTATGCCAATTTAGTATATTCCTTAAACTATTACCTCAATAACCACAAGACAATATGAACGCAAAACGAATACTAATCTTGACTTTTCGGTTAATCATACTAACCATCCTTTATTTTCCCATTTGGATACTGGGCACACTTGTAATAGGAGACCTGATCCCGGATACATACTCAGAACCCGGTTTGATGAGTGACGCGAGCGGGATGCTTACTTTAGGATTGATAAATACAGTCCTGATAGTCGGGCTTATTGTTTCTTCACGATGGTATGGATGGCGACTAATGGCATTTCTCGCTTTGGCATATTATGGCTCCTTTACTTTCATGACTCAAATTGAAACGTGGTATTTTCTTACCCAAATAACAGTGTCGCCAGAGTTACTCCCCCGTTTATTTTTAATGGGTTTATCCATTCCACTAATTTATATACCCATTGCCATTTTGATTTGCGATAAATGGAAAAGAAAAGGTTATGATGAAGCCCATATTGAGAAAGCAAGAAACCTGATGCCTTTAAGTCAATTGCTTATAAAGCTTGGTGTTTTAGCTATTGTTTATCTGGTAATATATTGGCTGGCCGGTTATTTTATAGCATGGCAAAATCCTGAACTCAGGGCATTTTATGGTAGCCCTGGCAAGATAACACCTTTCATTGCACATACTGTTAAGACATTTACCCAATCGCCTGGCCTTGTTTTGCTGCAATTGGTCAGAGGGGTATTATTTGGCCTTATCGTACTACCCCTGATTATTGGATCAAACGTTAAGCCCTGGCTAACCGGTTTATTGGTTGCATTTCTATTGGCAGTACCCCATTTAGGTCATTTAATGCCCAATCCATTGATGCCTATAGCCAGTGTAAGGCTTAGCCACATGATTGAAACTGCCACTTCTACCTTTATTTTTGGACTCATCGTCGTGTGGTTGCTTCATCGCAGACATTACAGTATTAAAGATCTGTTTTATAAGAAATAATTAGAGTCGGTGATGAAAAAAAACTACCTGAAAATCGCCTTGCGCATCCTTATGCGTAATAAAACCAATACGGCCATCAACATCATCGGCCTGGGACTGGGTTTCTCCATTTCCATCCTCATGATGATTTATGTGTGGCACCAGCAAAGTTTTGATAAGTATCACAGCAATTACGACCGCATCAGCCGCCTTGTGATTGATGTAAATATGCCCGATGGCACATCAGCTCATGTACCCTTTACTGCAGGGGATATTGCAGGTTTTGTAAAGGATGAAGTGCCGTCCGTAGAGGCCATCTGCCGGTTTTACGATGAAGGAGTAATGGAAGTGGAAGTGGAAATGACCGAAGTACGGTTTCCTGATCAATATCTGTTGTGGGCCGATGCCGGTTTTTTCCAAATTTTTGACCTGCCGTTAATCTCCGGTGATCCACAAACAGCACTTACTGAACCCAATACACTGGTTATTACCCGCAAGCTGGCCGAAAGATACTTTGGTAACGAAGACCCCATGGACCAAACCCTGTGGGCAGGCAGGTTTCATTACCGCATTACCGGGGTGGCAGAGGATCTGCCATCCAACTCGCATTTGCAGTTTGATATGCTTGCCTCCTTCAGCACGCTTACGGGGCCTCATGAGAATATTGTAGAAAGGAACGGTATTTCGTTTTTCACCTATTTGCTTCGCCATCCCGAGGCTGACGCGCAAACCTTTGAGCGTGATGTGGCAGGAGTTGCTGACCACTATATCAATGAGCGCTTCAGACCTCATGGGCTCAGTATTGCCCACTCCCTCCAGCCGCTCAGCAGGATTTTTCTCCATTCAAACTTTACCTATGGCAACGATGTGGCCGGAAATATGGTGAGCGGCGATATCCGCAATGTGTATATTTTTTCCTTTCTTGCCTTGGTAGTGATTATCATTGCAGTCTTCAATTTTGTAAACATCATTACGGTTCAGAGTGAAAAGCGTGCCCGTGAAATAGGCATGCGCAAAGTAATGGGCGCACAACGCAAGGATATGGTGTTTCAGTTTATCGGCGAATCGCTGTTGCTGGCTTCCATGGCTTTCGTATTTGCGTTGCTGCTCAATGAATTGCTGATACATCCTTTTTCACAATTGCTTGATGAGAATTTTAGTCTTGCCTACTGGCAGAAGCCGGGCTTGTTGCTGGCAGTTCTGGGCTTTGTAGTGCTTACCGGGGTGCTGGCAGGATTGTATCCGGCCCTGTACCTGTCG
>REDJ01000068.1 GCA_007693555.1 Bacteroidota bacterium | reverse complement strand
GATGATTTCAAAACCGGCAGCCGCGCTGCACTGGCCGGGGGTGTTACCCATATCATCGATTTTGTTACTCCTCTCCGCGGCCAGGGACTTGCAGAAGCGCTTCAGCAAAGAAAACTGGAAGCAAAAGACTGCATCACCGGACTGGATTTCCATATGGGCATCAGCGGCTGGCTCCCTGATATGGAAAAGCAAATGGAAATTTGTGTGAAAGAGCACGGCATCAAATCCTTCAAAACCTACCTTGCCTACCGTAAAAACATCGGTATTGATTATGATGAACTGGAAAAGGTTATGCAAATAGCTGCCAGACTGGGAGTTATCGTACTTGTGCATGCCGAAGAAGATGACACCATTGAAAATTTGCGCCAGGAGTTCGTTGCAAAAGGGATGACTCATCCACGGTACCATGCCATGTCGCGACCACCGGAATCAGAAAGCCGGGCAGTGCAAAGGGTCATTGAATTGGTTGAAAAGACCCAATGTGCCACATATCTCGTGCACATTTCTGCTGCCGAATCGGCTGAACACATTGCAGAAGCGCGAAAAAAGGGATTGCCATTATACGCCGAAACCTGTCCGCAATATCTAATGCACGATACCGGGGTTTATGAAGGAAGCTTTGAAGAAACAGCCCCCTTCGTTTTCAGTCCGCCGGCCCGGCCGCCCGGACATAAGGAAATCCTGTGGAATCATCTCAGCCATGATACTTTTAACACGGTAGCCACCGACCATTGCCCGTTTACCATGCAGCAAAAAAAGGCCGGGATAGATAACTTCACTCTTATCCCCAATGGCGCCGGTGGTCTTGAATTCAGGATACCTCTTCTGTACCATTACGGTGTAAAGCAAAATAAAATCAGCGCTCAGCAATGGATACAGCTATCGTCTTCAAATGCGGCAAATATTTTTGGATTAAAAAACAAGGGTAGTATTGGAACAGGAAAGGATGCAGACCTGGTCATATTCAATCCCGACCAGAAACATACATTGTCAGCTGCCACCCAATACCAGAACTGTGATATCAATATTTATGAAGGTTTGGAAATCACCGGAAAGCCGGTAAGCGTAATGGTCGGGGGCAAAATTGTTTTATGAGTTTATAAACCTCATTGCCGATTTCACCCCATCGGCAGCACTGGAGATGATACCGCCGGCATAGCCGCTCCCCTCGCCGATTAAATAAAGATTCTCAAAACCCGTGCATAATCCGCCCTCTTCGCGCAGCACCTGTATGGGAGCAGATGTTTTGCTTTCCAGACCAATGAGATTGCCGCTTTCAAAGCGGGGCATCTTGCGGCCGAAATCCCTGAGCCCGGCACGCATTGCCGAAACAATATTTGCCGGAAGCATTTCCCACAGTGGTGCAGGAGTAAGTCCCAGCGGGTAGCTGCTCTCAAGATTTGTTGACTTCAGCTTACCTTCAATGAAATCCTGAATGCTGCAGGATGGAGCCTTGTAACCACCTGCAAAATCATAAAATGACCGTTCCAGTTGCTCCACCATATCCAGAGCTTCCGGGGCTGAGATTTCGCGACCTGCCAGCTCGTTGGGGTGCAGTCCTGCCACACAGGCCGCATTGGCAAACTGTCCGTCGCGTTTGTAAAAGCTCATGCCATTTACGATATTGGAGTCGGCATAAGCATTTGCGGGAACCACCATGCCACCGGGACACATACAGAAAGAATACACCTGGTGCTTGCCATCACCGGGCGATGTAAGCCGGTACTCGGCCGCTTTGACACCCGGCAGACTTTCCTTGCCCCATTGAGCCAGGTTAATGATTTCCTGCGGGTGCTCCATACGGCTGCCCAGGGCAAAATTCTTGGTACGAAACTGCACTCCGCGTTTAATCAGCATCCGGTAGGTTTCGTAAGCTGAATGACCCGGTGCTATGAAAACAGCGTCGGCAGAAATGGTTCCGTTTGATGTAATTACTTCCTGAACCCTGCCATCCTTAACAATGATATCTTCCAGCATGGTCTCGAACTGCATCTCACCGTCCAGGTCCTGGTATTGTTGTCGCAGGTTTTTTACGATTCTGATAAGATTATCAGTACCCAAATGTGGATGAGCCATATAAGCAATCTCTTCAGGGCCGCCTGCATCAATATAACTCTGAAGGATAAACTGCCGCTCCTTGCTGATATGTTTGGAGCGCGATGTGAGTTTTCCGTCGGAGAAAGTTCCAGCACCACCTTCACCAAAAGCATAATTGTTTTGCGGGTCGAAAATGCCGTTGCGCTCAAAGTTTTGTATGGACCTGTTCCGTTTCAGAACTTCCGAACCACGGTCAATAAGGGTAGTTTTGTAACCGGCCTTCTGCAATACAAAAGCCGAAAAGAACCCCGCGGGCCCGCTTCCCACAACCAGAATTTTTTCCTTACGTTTTCTGAAAGGAATATCCAGACTTTTGGCGCTGGGTATATCTCCCCCTTTTATCTCATCCGAAACAACCGCTATCCGCAATAACCAATGAATATTGCGTTTATTGCGGGCATCCAGACTTTTCCCTTCCACCTGGAAGGTAAACCTTCGGATTTTCAATTGCCGGGCAATCATTTGCCGCAGCATATCTTCATTGTATGCTGTGGGTGCTTTTATGGAGATTTGTTTGTAGCCCATCAAAAAAATAGGGGTATTTAAAAAGTGTCAACTTCAATACCACAAAAAAAGGTGTATGAAATAATGAAAAGCCAGAAATTCTATAAATTTACTCGCAAAAACGGAGTTAAATAAACTGATTCAAAACCAACAATAGCTAAATGGCCCCCCATTTTTAAACCAAGTTCAACATAATCATTTATGGGATAGATATACCCTACCATTGCTGTAATTGACATTGCATCATCTGAACGTAATGATTGTCTGCCATATAAAGCAATATTATAATTCACAATATCTCCGTTTTGGTTGAAAGAAGGAGTTATGTAAACTCTGGAACTTCTTACGAACATATAGGAAAAACCGGCTCCAAACTCAATATTGGTGGTGAGTTTTGTAATGTATTTCAAACTCAAAAATTGCCGTCTTTGATAAAAATCAAAATTATTTAAATGAAACCATGTTTTGTAATATTGGTCGTAATATTTCTCGGAAAATTTTTTTCCATTGTATTGGTTAGCATAGCTAATATTTAAATAATTAATATCGGTCAGTCTGATACCAATGGAAACACCAAACTGGGTGCCTATTTTGGGAGAATCAAATTGAATCGACATATTTGGATCAATAGGTCTCCAATTGCTTGGCATACCATATGCAATACCCTGTGAAAATGATATATTCAATATATTTTGCTTTGTATTATGTTGATATTCTTTCGAAACATCTTGGGCCCATAAATGGCAGGAAAGCAAAGAAATAAAAAAGAAAGATAGTTTAATTTTTTTCATTATTACTGAATATCAATGGGTTAAAAAACTCAGACAATATTTATATTGAAATAAAATGAGCCCAAAATCCTTTTAAAGTTTCTTTCCTATCATTATTGAGAGATTAATAAATTCGGGCCAAACCGGCACTGAGTTCAGGATTTCGGCATCAGCACCCGGCCTGAAGTAATGCACATGGGGATTAAGGCCAAAAATAAAGTCTTTATAGAAATTAAAGTGCACCTGCAAACCCGGTGAAACAAAAATACCGGAAATAGACCCTTTTTCATGTTCGTGCAACTCGTAGTCAATTATCTGTCCGGTTATTAAACTCCAGGTTAATCTTTTAGAACTCTGCGAGGAGTATCTTGAGAAAGAAACTCCAAAAGCGAAGTTTAGCGAAAGGTGCCATGTGTTTGTATTAATAATAGAATAGTTCGGCCGCAGACCTAAAGAATGGGTATAAATCTCTGACCAGGCAATGAAATCTCTAGCACTTAGACTCAGGATGTAGTTGTGTAATTTGGCCTTGTCCTCAAAAAAGCTGGGGAAGCTGTTTGATTGGCTGTACGAATAAAAACCATCGAAGCTAAAGGCCTTAAAAGGCCTGTATTGGTATGTTAGGCCTGCCGAATAATTTCTTTCGGGCTCCTCATACATATAAGAAACCTTACCGGTAGTTAAAAAAACAGCATGTTTACTCTCTGGTTGGCTATACAATAGGCTAGGTGAAAGAAATCCTAAAAGTAAGAGGTAATTAAACTTATTTTTCATTGAGTTTAATAAATTGATTGTGTAAAATCCCTGCCACAAATTACTTTAATTCGTGGCAGGGTTATAAAATTATTCGTCATGTGTAAGGCTCTGGTATTGATATTTCATATAAAACTCAACTGTACCGTTGTCAATTTGTTTAACATTGTAATTAACACCATTATCTAAAACTTGCAACCCAGTAAAACCAGTACCGGTAATATTAGCAAGATAGCTTTGACGCGGCATTTGTATCTTTGATCTGAACTTTGCTGTATTAAGCACAAGTTTGTATGATATGGACACAGATACATCATAATACCATTCAAAAGAATTGTCAGGACCTCCTTTTACCCCATACTTAGGGGTAAAGGTTACTTCGTCAGAACCGGAAAAAGTATGGTGAGTAAAAAACGCTAAATTTTGAGTATGTTCACTGTATCTCCAATCAGGGGAGAACTCGTAATTATAATTAAACCATTTACCTTTATTACCATCTGTTCCTATATCTTTCCTGGGAATAACAGCATTCTGTAATACATCGTATGAATTCGCAGACGGAACAATCTGTCCATCAACATATTGAACTGCTCCATCCGCAGTAGCTCTCCAAATGGAGAACTTTTGTGATGATGCCAACCATCTTAACCATTTTCGTGAGTTTATTCTAATCTTAGCAATTCTTACTTCAACAATATCATTTGTCGGCAAAAGAAAATGGTTTACATTACACACCATAGGTGTTACTTGCATGTACTCAAATTCTTGTGGGCATGTAATTGGTGGAGGTGGAGGTGGTGGAGGTGGAGGATTATACGGTTCTTGAAAGCCTCCGCCGGGTCCTCCAGGTTCACCAGGTTCACCCGGGGGAAGTATTTCAAAATCATCATAACCGTAAGGGTTAAGGTCACCGGTTATCGGACAAACATAGGTTCGCTCTAAATAATATACTTCATAGCCTGAATTGGGGTATTCCCATGGCTCTAGAGCAGAAATAATAAAAGTTGGCTCTGTTTCAATGAATTCTTCATCAATTAAATCAACATTCTCATATCCTTCAACCCCGGTTTCAAAACGAAAGCCGTAATGAGTTTCCACAAAAACAAGCGGGTCGTAAGTTACATATATGACCTCCATATTATCTTGCGATCCATTTTCTCCAAAAGGAAAATAAATCTTGAGCCCTTCATCAGCAAATAATGTTGCAAGGTCATCAAAATTGTCAGGTAAACCCTCTTTTAATACATTACTTTTTGAAGCATTCCTTCTTTCTAAATTTGCAGAAATTGACATGTACTTTTTTGTATTTATTATATATTCCTTTTTAAAAGCAGAAGCCAAAGATGCTAAATTTTTTCTGTCAAATTCTCTTTTTTTATTTAGGTATTTCTGTTCGGGAATTTGAATTTTATCATCAATACCAAACAAGAAGGCAAATGTAAGGGTATTATCATAATGACCCACCTCATTAATGACTTCCACAAGCCCCTTTTGTAAGTCAGGATTATTTAAAACATTACCAGTAAGTAATGCCACATCTTTCATAAGTTTAACCTTTTCTTCTAACTCATTTTCAGGAAACTCGATCTCTGTTTTTGTACAACCTGCAATGGTTAAGAAGATTAAGGCTATGATGGCAATTGAATTTATATTTATAAACTTTTTTTTCATAGCTTTCGATTTTTGATTGAAAATTAGATAGAGCTAAAAAAGAAATATGGCCATCGCGATTGCTTTAATAAAAATTGTGCATTTGGCGATGGCCAAAGTATATCAAATTTGTTCTTGCCTATCCATGTCAGGTGTCGCCGTGAAGCAATAAGGAAGATATAAAATAATGATTTGTGGCAGTATATAACAAACTCAATGGTGCACTGTGTGTGTGTGTGTGTGTGTGTGTGTGTGTGTAAGAAAACGCATCATTGAATAGGTTTATCAAAGAAAACCAATACAACAAACCTACAATAAAATATTAAAAAATCAAAATATATGTTAATTTTTTTAAAAAAATAGCTGAGTAATTACATAATGTGGTTTTAGCTCCATACACAAGATAAAAAAACATTAAAAAAGAGGCAATAGCCCCGATGTTGTTATTAAAGTTATACCGTTGGTTTAAGCTGTTGAGAAGGCTTATGGTTTAGTAGAAACTTCAATTATAGGCTTTCAAGTCCCAAAATAATATGTCCAAAACCCCGAAACTAAAAAACAGCTTATTGTGGTTCGAAAACCCATGCAAAAAATAACTTGACCAAACCACTCAATGAAAGGACGAGATGAAATACATCACCACAAAAAACATCACCTCTATTTGTGGGAAAAACAATGAAATTTTAAGAAATTGCAATAGACTTATGCATTTTTTTAACCGGACAACAATTTTAATATATAAATCCAAAGCACCACAAAGGTATGATGTTATCAATCCCATAAGCAATATCATCCTTTA
>REDJ01000054.1 GCA_007693555.1 Bacteroidota bacterium | reverse complement strand
CTGATGTTAAGAAGATTGATGGAAAACTTAAGGATTTTTTCCTAATTTTTAAGAAGCTAAAAGAAACAGGGTTCAAATCAGACCTTTACTTTAGTAAGGATTTAAAACAATGGAGAAGATAACAAATAAGTACCAATATGTCAAAGACAAAAGTATCACTAATTGTCCTAATTCTTTAGCACACTTAAAGTTATTTTAGCAACGAATACAGTTATAACTCCAGAAACCCACATAGAACCCAAACCCCATGACCCTCTTTCAAAAATCCGTAGAAAAGAAACACTTAAACGAACTGGACGCAGCATTGATTGACAAAAAATTTGCTGAGTTTAAAGCTTATTTTGGTAATGTGGAAATCCAGGAAAACATCAGGAATTCAAAGGAGGAACAGTTCCAGGAAGGTTTTTTGAGAGAGCTTTTTGTAAAAATACTGGGTTATACGCTGAATCCGCAACCGGACTTTAATTTAACCACCGAATTAAAGAACGTGAGTGATAGCAGAAAAGCCGATGGTGCCATCCTGAAAAATGATAATGCCATTGCCGTTATTGAATTAAAATCAACCAACACTACCGATTTAAAATCGGTTGAAACGCAAGCCTTCGGATATAAAAACTATCACCCGAAGTGCGTTTATGTTATCACTTCAAATTTTGAAAAGCTTCGCTTTTACATTCAGAATGCGGTAAATCACCTGGAGTTTGACCTGTTTAAACTCACCCGGGAAGAATTTGCACTGCTATGGCTGTGCCTTGCAAAGGACAATCTGCTCAATGATGTACCGCTAAAAATCAAGGAAAGCTCCCTGGCACAGGAAGAGAATATTACAAAACAACTCTATGCAGATTATTCAAAATTTCGTGAAACTCTGTACCAGAATCTGGTTAAGAATAATCCGGAGATTGACAAACTAACGCTCTTTAAGAAAACCCAAAAGCTGATTGACCGGTTTTTATTTATCTTCTTTGCTGAGGACAAACAACTGTTACCATCCAATTCAATTATTCAAATCATCGAAAAGTGGAAAGATGATGTGGATTTTGGCGATGTAAAACCGCTTTACTCCATTTTCAGAAAATATTTCCACATTCTGAATGTGGGCAGACCCAAAAGCGGGAAACGGCAGGAGATTTACGGTTACAACGGTGGATTATTTCAAACGGATGAAGTACTGGAAAATGTAAAGATTGACGATGATGTTTTAAAAACACACAGCTTAAAACTAAGCAATTACGATTTCGACACCGAAGTGGATGTAAATATACTGGGCCATATCTTTGAGCATTCATTGGGTGAAATTGAGAACGTACAGGCAGAAATAAAAGGTGAAAAAGTTGATACACAAAAAACCAGGCGAAAGAAGGACGGCATTTTTTACACACCCAAATACATTACCAAATACATTGTAGAGAACACCGTAGGTAAACTTTGCGAAGAAAAGCGTAATGAACTGGAAATAGTTGATGAAGAATACGCCAAAGGCCGAAAGAACAGAAGAAGGGAAATCATAAAAGAACTGGAGGAAAAACTAATAAAATACCAGGAATGGTTGCTGACGCTAACCATACTTGACCCGGCCTGTGGTTCGGGTGCTTTCTTAAACCAGGCACTGGAATTCCTGATTGAGGAGCACAGAAAAATTGACGAGCTGCGGGCGCAACTCTTTGGCGGTGCCATTGTTTTCTCCGACATTTCAACTGACATTCTTGAAAAGAATATTTACGGCGTGGATATCAACGAAGAATCGGTTGAAATTGCTAAACTTTCCCTTTGGTTGCGCACCGCTCGTAAAGGCAGAAAACTAAATACACTGAGCAACAACATAAAATGCGGAAACTCATTGATTGACGACCCGGAGATTGCAGGTGATAAAGCATTTAACTGGCAAAATGAATTTCCCGAAATATTTGCCAGAGGGGGTTTTGATGTGGTGATTGGGAATCCGCCGTATGTTGACATTAAAGGATTAGAGCCTGAAATTACAAAAGCATTATTCAAAATATTCAAGACCACCGAGAACAGGATAAACCTTTATTCAATCTTTATTGAGAAAGGTTTTGAAATTGTCCGACCAAAAGGGTATTTATCATATATAAATCCAAACTCAATACTTGTAAACTCTTCATATACAAAGATTAGAAAGCTTCTTCTTGAACATATGACAACCATTGTTAAACTTCCTGATGGTGTTTTTAAAGATGCTATTGTTGAGACCATAATATTTGAATTAAGAAAAGACTCTAATCTACCCGAAATCAATACTATAGTTTTTCCAAAAAACTCCAGAATTTCATATATAGATAATTCGGTTGCAAGAATCGTAAAAAAAGAGAATTGGAAATCAAATAAAGCTTATAATTTCAATATTTATGTGAATGAAAACCAGATGATTTTACTAAATAAAATCAGAACTAACTCAACTGAATTAGGTGAGATTGCTGATTTCACATTAGGAATTACTCCATATGATAAATACAAAGGGCATTCGGAAGAATTAATTAAGAACAGACAATTTCATTCTAAGGAAAAAGTTGACAATACTTATAAACCATTGATAAGTGGAAGCAATATTACACGATACCTGGTTTCGAAGAAAATAACTGAATACATAAAATATGGTAATTGGCTTGGAGCACCAAGAGAAGAAAGGTTTTTTACTGAACCAAGAATATTAATTCGGCAAATAGTATCAGGCATACCTCCTAGAATTTACGCAGGTTATTCCGACGAAAAATTGTATTATACTCAAATAGGTTTTGGAATAATACCAAAACCAAACACAATTAACATTAAAGTACTTTTAGGGATCATCAACTCAAAATTAATTACATTCTACCATAAGTACTCATATCTTGATTTAGAGAAAGAACTGTTTCAAAAAATTCTTATTGCAAATTGCAAAAAATTCCCTGTAAAGAATTCAATTAAAGAATCTGACTTAACAGAACTTGAGAACCTTGTTAATTCAGCAATTGATATCTCTACTAGCAAAAAAATTATGATTCATAATTTTAGTAATTACTTTTCTAATCTTTTGAAAATTGAAATATCTAATAAGTTGGAGAATTGGCATGAATTAGAATTTTCTGAATTTGCAAAAGAAATAAATAGTGCTTTAAAGCAAAAAAGTATTAATAAACTAACAAAGCATCAGGAAATGGAATGGTTTGAAATTTTTGAAAGCAAGAAAAAGGAAATAGATGATAAAAAAATTGATTTTAAGGACATTGATAATAGAATTGATAAATTGGTTTATCAGATTTATGAATTAAATCCAGAAGAAATCAAAATTATTGAAGAATCAATATAGTATTACTTTTACTCCATCAAACCGGCTTGAAAAATTACAAGGTTCAGATTTTTACAGTATCAAGATCAATTTCCAATGGAGAATTGTATTTCAGTGGATCAACAAAAATACACATGCTGTTGAAATTATGGATTATCATAAAAAAACAGTATCATGAAAAAGCTACCCAATATCCACCCCGGCGAGGTTTTACTGGAGGAAGCTGACTTTTATATTGTCATAGGATACAGCTTTTTCGACACATACATCAATAATATCATTCTACAGGGCGTCAACCAAGACCCTGATAAGAAAATCATAATCGTTGATATATAAAAAAACAAGAGGCAGAAAAATTTATCAATAAAATCCGGGCAATACAAGACAATGAATTCACACAGGATTTTTAAATTTGAAAACTGTTGACACAAGCAAGGTTTATATTATTTCAGAAACCTCGACATCAGACTTTTTTCAGAATTACTTGGGTAATGAAGCAGCAAAACTCAAAGAACTCATTGAAAATTTAACAAAAGATGAAGAAGAAACACCGTTTTAAATGACACCTGAAAAACTCAAAGAAATACTACAAAAAGGAGAAGGCATTGAAGTCGAGTTCAAAACCTCTCACTTTGAACTGAGCAAAGATGCTTTTGAATCCATTTGCGCATTTTTGAACCGCAGGGGCGGGTATTTGCTGTTGGGGATTAAGAATGACGGAACGGTGGAAGGAGTGATCGAAGGTTGCGTAAAGGACATTATCAATAACATTGTCACCAGCGCCAATAACCCACAAAAACTGAGTCCGCCATTTTACCTGTCAGCACAGGTAATAGAATTTGAAGGTAAGAAAGTGATCTATGTCTATGTGCCGGAAAGTTCACAGGTGCACAGTACCAATGGAAAGATCTTCGACCGAAATGAAGACGGAGACTTTGACATTACCCGGCAAACTGAACAGGTCACCCAACTCTACCTGCGAAAACAAGCCACTTATTCCGAAAACCGGATTTATCCCTACCTGAAACTTTCCGATTTCAAACAAGAATTATTCAGCCGGGTCCGAACGCTTGCCAAAAACGAACGGGCAGACCATCCCTGGCAGGATTTGTCGGATGAAGAACTGTTGCGTTCAGCGGGATTGTTCAAGCACGATCATCAGACCGGAAAAGACGGTTATACTTTGGCTGCCGTCCTGCTGCTCGGAAAAGATGAAGTGATTCAAAGCGTCCTGCCTCATCATAAAACAGATGCCATACTCCGGGTAGAAAATGTAGACCGCTATGATGACCGGGACGACATCCGTACCAACCTCATAGAAAGCTACGATCGGCTCATGGCTTTTGTGCGAAAACATTTGCCGGACAAGTTTTATCAGGAAGGAGATCAACGTGTCAGCCTCCGTGACCGTATTTTCCGGGAGGTTGTCGGAAATCTGCTGATCCATCGGGAATTTGCCAATGCTTTTCCGGCTAAATTCATCATTGAAAAAGATAGGGTGCTGGCCGAAAACTGGAATCGTCCGCATGACGGTGGTGTAATTGATCCGGCTAATTTTTCACCCTATCCAAAAAATCCCGTAATCGCTAAGTTTTTCAAGGAAATAGGCCGAGTGGACGAATTAGGCTCAGGCGTTCGGAATACTTTCAAATATTGCGGTATTTATACTCCTGGAACCAAACCGGAATTCATTGAGGAGGATGTTTTCAGGACGATCATTCCATTAAAAGCTGAAGAAGACAAAGAAGCTGTTTCAGCTTCAAATTGGGATGAGGTTCGGACAAAAGTTCGGAGGAAGTTCGGAGAAAAGTTCGGGGGAAGTTCGGAAAATGAAGAGGATTACGGAAGAATTGCGGAAGAAATACGGAAGACTTACGGAAGAAATACGGAAGAAATCATGGCATGGATGCTCCTGAAACCGGAAATCACAATGGAAGAAGTCGCACAGAGAATAAATAGAAGTCAAAGCACGGTGGAGAAAACCATAAAAAAATTACGAGAAGATGAAATATTGGAAAGGGTTGGATCAACAAAAGCGGGATATTGGAAAATAAACCTGTAAATGAATATGAAAATCAGTTGGCTCATAATTGGTTCAATGGGCTAACAAAGGGCTCAAAATGGGTTCATGAACAGCCAGCCCGATTTTGCACATTGCCATCCTCGTTCCTGCGGTGGCAAAGAGCAAAAGGCCAGCGCACGGTTGACTGCTAACAAGAAAATGAAAGAAAAAAACCAAATAAAGAAAAACGCAATACAACAAGCCCTATAACCCGATTGTTAATTCTATATGATATCTGAAATACACACCCTCATCATCGGTTCCGGCCTTACCGGCCTCAGCACGGCTCATTATCTGAAAAAAGCGGGTATACCGTTTCATGTAATTGAAAAGGATGCCGGGCCGGGTGGGGTAATAAAAACGGTAACCGAAAATGATTTCACTTACGAAGTGGGTCCCAACACCGGAGTGATCGGCAGCAGCGAAATAGCTGAAATTTTCGAAGAATTGAACGGACTATGCGAGCTGGAAACCGCCAACGAGAATGCGCAGAAACGCTATATCCTGAAAAACGGAAAATGGGAACCACTCCCATCGGGTGTAATGGCAGGAATTAAAACCCCGCTTTTTACATTGAAGGATAAATTCCGGTTGCTGGGCGAGCCCTTCCGCAGCAAAGGGAAAAATCCCCACGAAACCTTATCGCAACTGGTAAAGCGCCGCATGGGGCAAAGTTTCCTGGATTATGCAATAGACCCCTTTATCATTGGGGTGTATGCCGGTGATCCTGATATCCTGGTTCCCAAATATGCCCTTCCCAAATTGTACAATCTTGAGCAGGATTACGGCAGTTTTATTGGTGGCGCGGTTAAAAAACAATTTCAAAAGAAAACCGAAGCCGAGAAGAAAATCACCCGCAAGGTGTTTTCTGCCAAAGGCGGACTTTCCAATCTCGTAAATGCCCTGTATGAAAATGCCGGAAAGGAAAATTTCAGTTTCAATGCCAATAAACTGCAGGTTATGCCTGTAAACGAAGGCTACAAAATCAGCTGGCAGGTAAAGGGCGAAAAACAGGAAGTCATGGCCCGACAGGTGGTTTTTACCGGGGGTTCCTTTGAGTTACCTGATGTTTTTCCGTTCATTGAAAAGGAAAAGCTGGAAAAGGTCACCCACCTGAGGTATGCAAAGATTGTTGAAGTTTCCCTGGGTTTCAAAAACTGGAAAGGAATTAAGCTGGATGGTTTTGGCGGATTGATTCCATCCAAAGAAAAACGTGATGTGCTGGGTGTGCTTTACATGTCAACCCTGTTTGAAAACCGTGCACCTATGGGCGGAGCATTACTTA
>REDJ01000203.1 GCA_007693555.1 Bacteroidota bacterium | reverse complement strand
TGTCTTCTACTTCTGCTTCAGGTTTGCTGATGCTGCTCAGCAATACTCCCAGGTATTCATCATTGTTGTTCTCTTTTTTTACATTGAATACGGGAAGCTCTTCTAAAACAAGGCTTTCTGTATATACCGGCATTTCGGTGATTTCAAACCTGCTCATCCTGTAATTGTTGATGAATTCAGCATATCCGGGGATAGTTTCTTCTACCAGTTGTTCTACTTTGGAAATGATTTCCATTACTTTGCCATTTGACAATTGAACTTCAAAAGTTCTTGTGTTACCTGCTATTGTAAAGTTTACACTCAGGATTATCATGGCTGCGGTCAGGGTTATTTGCTTAAGTGTTTTCATGACTTTGTTATTTTATGTTTTTATTTTTTAGAGTTTCTTTTTGAATGTTCTACCATATCAATATCACAAGATGTGCCAAACGATTTAATTTATTTACCTTGAGGCTATTACAAGCAATCCTTTATACTAAACCCAAACAACAACAGTGTTTTAGTGTACGATACAGGTCATACACTGTCCGTTTTTGAACAAAACAACAATACACCTGCAACTTCAATATTGCAGGTGTAATTTAAATAGTTAATTGCACAAGAAAAAAATGTATCCGATTAGTTAACGACCATCCGTAAAGTGAACTTTCCTGAATTGCCGGTCAGGGTTACCATGTAAACTCCTGACTTCAATCGTCCGGAGGGAACGATATACCTGTGTAAACCACCATTATCGTCTGCACGAAAAGGAGAATTGAAAACAATTTTACCGAACATATCAACAATGCTAAGATCAATATTTTCATAGGGTCTCAGGCCGCTCAGATTCACAGTAAATGCGTTTCCACTGTTGGGATTAGGGAAAAGATTAAAAGCAACATTGGATTGCAATTCAAAAAACACTCCAACAATATCGCTGTATTCAAAGCTTCCGTCAAAGTCTGTTTGCTTCAACCTGTAATAATTTATGCCCATTTCAGGTTTTATATCCCATGCGGTGTAATAAAGTTCCTGGTTGCTGAATCCGCCTTCTGCCTGGCTGGCAATTACAGCAACAATTTCAAAGTTTCTGCCATCGCGACTTCTTTCAATGGTAAAGAAATCATTATTTATTTCGGCGGCAGTTATCCATTCAAGCAAAACCATATTCTCTTTGGCAGTTGCTGTAAATGAGAGCAGTTCTATGGGAAGTGCACCATCCACATCGGCACTTTGCCCCAGGGTAAAGTATCTGGTTGAGAAGGGCGAAAAACTTTGGGCGGTTACACTTATACGGTTTCCGGCCATAACAGAATGCTGTAACTGGCCTCGGCTGATCCATTGCACTCCGCTCCATTCGGCAACATGCAAATATTCAGGAAGCTGGGGATGCTCAAACCAGGGGTATGTATCATCCATAACAGCTGTAAGTTGTATTTGGGCCTGTGCTCCGTTGGGGCCGTCCACTTTCCAGTATTCATTTGCATTTACCCAGCTCAGTTGACCTGTATCCATAAGGTCAGGGTCATTGATATTTTCTTCGTTAAAATACTCAGCAGTCCAGTATAAATCATTAAGACTGGGCTGCAGAATGCGGATTTCCCTTATCACACCGTTGTTTCCAACAGGAAACAGGTTATTCATTCCAAATGCCAGCCTGCGGGTAAGCGGTCCGTCGATAAATGATTGATTGCTGTATGCTCCAATGGCTCCGTTGTTGGCCCAGTTGAGCCTCAACTGTGCATTATGGGTATTAACGATTCCGTTGTTAAGATTAAGTGTACCGGCAATATCAACATTACCTTCTATTGTTACGCCGGCCGGATTGTTAATACTCAATGTATGAAAATGGTTGCCTGCCGCCTGGAAGTTCCCACTGATAAGCTGAACAGAGCTTCCTGTCATATTGAGTTGCATCTGGTGTAAATCGAAATTCAGCCTGGCTTCATCTTCTTTGACAAGGTTACCGGATAAATTGACTGTCTGGCTGTTATTTGCACCCAGGCGGGCATTGCCTTCAACACGCAGATTACCCAGGATATTTATAAACTGATTGGGTAAACGTTTAAGGCCGGAGCCGGCTATAGTAAGGTTTTGAAATTGGGTTGTATAGTCCGGAATAATTGTAAACGACAGGGGTCCGGTGTATTCCATCGTATTACCGGGAGTATTGAAGAACCCGGAATATTTTCCGGCAGGCAAAATATTTCTTCCGGAAGAAAGGGTCCCCCCACCTGCTACCGTTCCAAAATTATGTCCAAAGGTCTGACCAATTTCAAGCCTGCCGTTAATGGTTACGGTATAGGCCTGTCTGCGGTTTCCACCTGTAAGTACAGTATCGCCTTCTGAAATGACAATATTTACACCAGCAGGTATAAAAGTTACTTCTCCGCCATCACTTCGGGCCCATAAATCCAGATCAGTCCATTCACCGCTTTTAACAGAGGTAAAGGTAAGGATGCTGTCAGTGAATGCTTCATCAATACCGGCAGAATATTCACCTGAAAGATTATCATCTTCAAATAAAAATCTGATGGTTTTTGCATCTGTATCCACATAAATAAAACCGGCTTCATTCTGAAATTTCTGCCATATATTTTCCCTGAGCCGGGTGGCAAGATAGTTTTCTTCATCGCCACGCACATCCGAATCCAAATAATGCATTATGGCTTCTCCTGCAAATCCGTCAAGTCCTTCACTTTCCATATACCAGTAATATTGCAGGACATTTTCGGGGTCCATGGTTGTGGGATGAAAATCATTTATGGGTTTTACCAATACGTGTCCCGGAGAATCAGCTTCAAAAACACTTAAATCCACTGGGGTATATTTTCCATAAACACCGATGGGAAAAACAAAACCTGTGGCGGCACCGGACAGTGATTTCCTTATACCTCCCTCATTTCCAAATATTCCATCTGTAAGAATCATGTTTTCTGCTGAGAATATATCAAAGGAAATAATATTGGCATCCAGGCCCAGGGATAAAAGATTGCTCCCTATGTTAAATATACCCCTAGTAAGAATTAGGTGATTATTCAAATGAATATCATTGAACAAATTTACTCCCATAACATTATCCATTTCCAACAACCCGAATACTCCGTTGCCTGAAATGCGTTGCGTGGTTTCGCCTGTTAACTTGAGCCCGCTGTTGAAGTTTGCAGGATCACTGGTAATTAATGTTGCATTGTTAATTACATCACCCCGCACCCAAATTGCATTGCCTCCGTCTACCAGCTGCCCCTGGTCAAGCATAAGATTGCCATGAATTACAGGTGAAGCATCGGGTTGAAGACTCAGCGCACCCGTTGTACTTACACGCATATGGTTAAACTCAGGTGACCCGTACAGGCTTTGGTCTATTCCCGTAAAGCTTACTGTTTCTGAATTTTCATGCAGCCATGAACCACGGAAATGTAAATCACCCTTTATTTCAACATCACGGTTGGCTGTGCTTATCTGGCTTAGATCATTTCTGAAAACCAGTTCATTATTAATTCTCAGGGGTTGACTCCACAAAACAGCTGTAGCCCGGCGATTGTGATCTTCATCACTACCAATAAAAAGATTATGCAGAAATCCTGACGCACTTACCCTGTAATTATAATGTGCATTAATGGCCGGATAAGCGTCAAAGCCACCCTGGGCAGGTACTTCTCCCTGCGACAACCAGATATCACCGCCAGTTACAGAGAAACTTTGAGCATTCAGAAAAAGGTCACCGAAAATATTCCCGCTACCACGACGAATAATGATTTGCCCGTCTGACATGGCAAACTCGCTGCCCGTATTGGTTATCTCAAGCCTTGCCCTTGAGTTTTGTGTTCTTGCACCATGGATAATCATTAACCCTCCGTGCTGCCTGTATCTTAATGAGCCGTTGGTAGTGTTGGTGGGTCTTCTGATTTGTGAATTCACTTCAATTCTTCCATTGCCGGCCAGTTCAAGTTCGGGAGTAAGTCCTTCATATTGTATTACGATGCGGTTGTTGTTTTGCCCACCCATGATCAGGCCACCCTCATTTTCTACTCTTAGTTTTCCTCTCAGATTGATTCCGTTTGCAGTTAAATTAACTCTACCCTGATTCACTACCAATGCAGCGTTAGCAGGAACCTGCCACAAACCGCCACCGGTTGACATTTGCAGATTTATATCCTCATGTTCCAGCATTAGGGTGCCATTCCTGAGCTGAATAGGTTTTTGTGCAATATCAGTAGGGGCGTGCAGAGTGAAGTCAGTTTGCATCCTTAATAACGGAGTCTGGTTGTTCCCTTTGTCCAGAATAAGATTGAATAACCTGGGTATATTACCGCCCGTTCGGATGAAACTTGCATCTTCTTCACCTGTAAAAATGAGTTCTGCATTGTTTCCTCCGGTATTGTTGTTGAAAAGGTTGAAGGTTCCGTTTGCCATTGAAATGCCATTTCCTTTGATCTGCAATCTATGCAATAAGGCATCGGAATTGTTGTGAACCATTACCCGGTTATTTGCATTAGATCTTAAAATCAGTGCAGAAGTTTCAAAAGTCCATTCACTTCCTGTGGGGAATTCCAGCGAACCGGCGGTTATGGTGCCGCCATCTGTTCCCAGGAATGTAGTCTCATCTACTCTAAAAGTTCCTGAAAATCCAGGACCCATTTGCAATCGTGCTCCCCAGTCAATATTCAGGTTGCCTAAAACATGAATATTTTCATTTACCAGGGCAATTCTATTGGCTAAATTGGAATTATTTCCAGCTTCAAATCTTAAGTTGGGATAAGTAGTTATATGAGCAGGGATTGTCATAGTGCCATTACCTACCATTCTGTAAATAAACATGTTTGTTTCTCCCTGGACAAACTCGCCAAAATCTGCATTAACATTTGGAACATTGGATGCATTCATATCCATCTGGAAGGTGCCCGTACCTTTTATGACATCGAAATTTGCCGAAGAACTCTCCCTCATTACCAGGCGTGATGACCCGGTTCCCGCAGCAGGATTTTTCAGGATAATAAGTTCGGCACACTCTGCTGTTGTACCATTACGGATATTCATGGAATGCAGCCTGTTGCCTGAAGCGAAATCCCAATATCCTATATACACAATATCACCAGGGCCGGGAATTCTGCTTGCTTGAGGTGCCGAAGGATCATGTGACACATTGGACCATTTGGAAACCTGGTCCCAGTAATGATTATACCATTGACTATCTGGCAGTCTGCTGTAAAACACCGGTACTTGCCCCTCAAATTTTTCTTTCTCAGCTGCTGTATAACTTCCGTTTACCAATGCGTGCGGAGGAAAAGTTATGGTTTTTAATGATGCATCAACCCCTGATTCTTCAAAGCTTCTGATGGCACCCACAACCTTGCCGGGTATAAAATTTTCATCGGCATTTTCCACCGGATTACCTAAATGATCTTCCACAGGTACATCATTTTCATCATAATGAAATACCCAGGCCACATTAGGTGATGAATCAAACCCTTCATTACGGATGCGCCAGAAATATTGCAATGCAAGTGAATCGCTTTCCTGGTTCAATGTAGGTAATTCATGTCCAACCGGGTTAACTCTCAGGTATCCCTCTTCGGCAAAATCACTTATCGTTGCAATTGCCGGGGTGTATCTGGTCATATCGTCGCGATCAGTACCCAATGGGAACAGATAGTCACGGTTTTCATCAATCCTGAATATGAGTCCTGCATCAGAAGTGTTCCCTGCTGTCATTATCATTCTTGAAGCATTATAATGCAATGGATCTGAAGGGAGCAATTCGCTTTCCAGTCTTAATTCATTATTTGCAAGGTGCAGAATACCGTTGGTGAGCGTAAAGTTCCCGTTTACTTTTTGAGATGCTGCCAGGGTTGTGGTTAACAGAGGAGAATCGTCAAGCTCCAGATTGCCGAATTCCCCGTTACCATCACCATCAATTACCCTGTTTACAGATGCTCCTGAAAGCAATATACGACCCGAACCGGTATGCTGCGCGGAGTTGAAGATATCTCGTTGTACTGTAATAGTTTTCCCGCCATCGTTTAAAAACCCGGACTGCAAAGAAAGCAACCTCCTGACAAATATATCTCCATTTTCTCCGTCAATAATCAATGAACGGTTTTCTGATTTCTGAACAGTAAGATTGTACAGGCCGTCAGCAATTTCACCATCCACAGAGAAAATACCGTTTTGATGTCCGTTAAAAATGGTTGTATTTTGCCGTGGTATATATACAGCGTCAGGCCCCAGAGAAAAGTTCCTTCCCACACTTACATTATAATTTTGCGTATTTACATTCAGCCTGGCAAATCCTGTAAGACTCAAATCTCTTTGGATTCTTAAAGGTGAGCGTAACCTGGCAAATCCATTGTTGCCGATGTCTTCCTCCTTATGAATGGTGAGATTGGGAAGTATTCCATGAGGAACTTCTATATCATGCTGCGTATTCCGTCTGATAAAAATATTAATATTTCCTCCGGTGGATTCCATATTTGCTTCATCCGACATGATCCTCAGCGCTCTGGAACCCCCTCCGCCGGAAGTATTAAAAATATTCATGGTACCGCCTGTCATTTCAAATACATCTACTGTGCGATTCAGGTTAAAAGTTGCTGTACCATGCAATCTCAATGTGTTATCCGTTTCAAAGTCAATGGGGGTATTGCGAATATCTTC
>REDJ01000202.1 GCA_007693555.1 Bacteroidota bacterium | reverse complement strand
GTTGTTTGATATTAAACCCTCTTACACCCAACAACAAGTCAGTTTCATTGCCATGATAAAGGATAGAAAACTCTCCATTGGCATTGCTGAAGTTAAAGGCAACAACGGTGCTGTCTCTGGCAAGCATTAAAGTTATGGAAGCATCGGCAATGGGTTTTGATTGTTCGTTAAGGACAGTGCCACGAATGGTGGTTTGTCCAAAACTGAAAGCGCTACAAAAAAAGACCAGCAAAGTTATTTGCAAAACTCCTGAAAGAAGAATATTTAAGTTCCTTGTAGTAGAGGTCATAATAGAAGTTTTTAACTATTAATTACTTCCCAGACTTCGCCTTCCAATGTTCGACAGCCTTTACAGGGCTTTTCGGTTTACCGCCCGCATAGGTTCTTTTGGGCCCGGTTAAAAACTTTTGCCCTGTAAAATAAAAAAAAAATGATGTTATCCAAATTTATATGATGGTTTTTTGAAATTAATATTGATTCTAAATAATATTTCTTGTTATCATAATCCTTTTAGGTCAGTTTGCTTGCATCCGATTCATCCAGGGCATGAGCTGTAGTCATACCCTGGCTTTCCTATCATTAAATATCAGGAACATAGATAGCGCAAATGCACAGCAACGCAAATTTTCGCAGATTTAATCTGCGTTTGAAAATCAGTGTTATCTGCATTCTATCTCTTAACTAAACGACTTTAGAAGCAGATTTACTATTTCACTTTTAAACTTACACTAAATCACTAAAAAAAGGCATATAAGTTCGTTTTAAAAAAACTCCCTTATATGCCTTATATGTTTAAAAATTCAAGGTAAGGCAAAATTATCTCAATCTTAATCTCAATCTTAATCTTAATCTCAATCTTAATCTCAACCTTAACCTTAATCGCTATCGCTCCCGGGGGTCCCGAATTCTTTCAGTCGCGGGATTTCACTTCGTTCAACTTCGCTATCGTTCAGCCTAAACCTATTCTATCTCCACCTCAATCCATTCAGACCGATCAGGGTCTTCAGGTGTTATCCAGGGTTTGGGCGGATTTTCTTCCAGTTCTTTAAGAAGGATTTCAACGGCCTTCTCCAATGATGGGTCTCTGCCGGCAGCAACCAGGTGGGGCTCATCAACCACTTCAATATCGGGATAAATTCCTATACCTTCTATGATCCATTCCCCTTCCTGGTTGTAAATACCAAAGCGGGGTACGCCGATGTATCCTCCATCTGAAAGACGTGCATTGCCTGTCATACCGACCAGTCCGCCCCAGGTGCGTGTACCGATAATAGTACCCAGGTTCTTCTGACGGAAAAAATACGGGAAGGCATCTCCGCCTGATGAAGCAAACTGATTGATCAGCATGGCTTTTGGTCCGTCGTGAGCGATACCGGGTGTGCGCATGGGATCGAGCCCGTGGCGGTGCCAGTAGGCATGGGTTTCACGGCTGAGCATTTCCACCATTCTGTCGGGAATAAATCCCCCACCATTAAAACGTTCATCAATAATAAGAGCGTCTTTGTCATGGTAGGCATACATACCTCTGTGCAGTTCGCGGTTTCCGTCCTGGGCAGTATTGGGAACATGGAAATATCCGATACGACCGCCGGAAAGCTCATCTACCATTGCGCGACGGGTATTTACCCAATCCAGGTATTTAAGCTCCAGCTCACTGGCAATGGGGTGTATGGTATAGGAGCGTGCATCGCGGCCATCAGGTCTGGTGCTAACCGTAATGCGTGTTGCCACATCTACACGGTTTTCAAGGAATTTGTAAGGATTATCTGCCATTGTAACCTGCTGCCCTTCAATGGAAATAAGGTAATCACCTTCCTTCACATCAATACCCTGCATGGTAAGTGGCGAGCGGCGCGAGCTTTCCCAGTTTTCACCTTCATAGATTTTACTGAAGAAATAACGATTGTTTTGCCTGTCAGCTTTGATTTGTGCACCAAATAATCCATTCTGTATACGATCTACCCTTTCAAAGTCGCCATAATCAACATAAGCATGTCCGGTATTGGTTTCGGCAATGATCTCACCAAAAATATAATCCAGATCGAAGCGATGATTCACGTATGGAAGCATTTCAGAGTATTTTTCATAAAACCCATCCCAATCCACATTATGCAGGTTGCCCACATAGAAGAAGTCGCGGAAAATGCGCCATCCATCACGAAATATCTGTTCCCACTCCTTACGTGGCTCAATGCGCATGGTCATATTATCTAAATCAAGCTTACCATCGCCGGCAGATTGTCCGGGACGCAGGTCAGCAACTCCGTAATCACCGCGGTGGCTGTACAAAAACTTCTTACCATCGGCTGAAACCATACCAGTGCGTATATTGCCCATGATCAATTCATTTTTCTGCTCCTTTACTTTGTAGAGATTCATTCCTGAATCGGTAAAGTAAACAAGTCCGTCGTCAACCGCCTGCAAACCCCAGTAACTGCCTGAAGAAAGCGGGAAAGCCACAATGCGGCGATCGGAATTGACGGGATCAATTTCTACCCTTTCGCGTTTTGCAGATGAATCGTTTTCTTTGTCATTATTGGTTTTTTCTTTGGTCTCTTTAGGTTCAAAAAGCCTTGGACTGTCATGGGTAAGATGCAATGCATAAATACGGGTTGCATTGGTGTACAGATAATTAAACTCAAAGGCTGAGAACTGAAGATTAAAATCACGGTTGGAAGTAAAGAAAATGTAATTCCCACATTTTGAAAAAACCGGATTGCCATCAAAAAAAGTGTGATCTGTCAGACGATGTTTTACTCCATTTTCTATATTGTATACCCATACCGAACTTCGCCCGTTGGGATTGCTGTTGGTATAAGTTAACCAGCGTGAGTCGGGGGAAAAGTTGTAACTGCGCAGTTCAAATGCACCGGGCGTATCAATTTCTGTTATCCTGCCGTTGTTTACATCCAGCAACTGCAATTTCATGCTGCGATCAAAAAATACCAGGTACCGGCTGTCGGGCGACCATGTGGCCTGGTATTTCCATCCTTTTGAGCCGCTGGTAATTTGCCTGGGTGTAGCAAATTCCTTGTTTTCGAGCAGGTAAACTTCGTACTCATCGGTTTCATCTGTGTAATAGGCAATCCATTTACCGTCGGGCGACCAGGTTGGGTAAACCGCTCTGACGCCTTGCTTGTTGGTAAGATTATGAATAGTTCCATCTCCTGCAGGTACTGAAAAGATATCACCACGGGCATCAAACAACACCCTGTTGCCTGAAGGAGAAATGGCCATGCTATGTATATTATCCTTTACATTTTTAAAATAAGGTAATGTATTTGGATTGTCATAACGAATGTTTATAATTACACGCTCTTCTACACCGGTTGCCAGGTTAAGTTTATATAAGTATCCGCCATTTTCATAAATCAACTGCCCGTTGTTTCCGCTGGGCCACATTACATCAAACCTGTCATGAAAAGTCATCTGGTTTAATTCCCTGCTGTTTACATCATAGCTATAAATATTTAACCACAAATCACGGTCGGATGCGAAATAAATTTTGTCGCCATACCACGTGGGAATATGATCGGTACCCACCCAGTCGGTAATTTCTTCCGAAGTATTATTAACCAGGTCATATATCCACAAATTGGAGGCACGACCACCTTTGTATCTTTTCCAGGTGCGGAACTCCCTGTCAACATATACAAATGCCACTTTATTATCATCGGGCGAAAGATCAGCAAACCCACCATAAGGAATGGGCAGTTCTTCAACAAACCCACCATCAATACTTATGGTATAGTACCGTCCCATCCGGTCGCCGTATTCAGTGCGGTTACTGCGGAAGAAGACGTTTTTACTGTCGGATGTCCAACCCAGCACCACATTGTCAAAGCCACCCCTGGGAGGCATTGGCCCTACATCATTATAGAATGTGAGCTGTTTTGGTGTACCGCCTTCTGCAGGCATAACAAAAACCTGGCGACTCCCACTGTATTCGCCTGAAAAAGCTATCCACTGCCCGTCGGGGGAAATTTTAGGAAATAATTCCAAGCCCTTGTGCGATGTTAGCTGGCGGGCATCACCACCGTTTGAATGTACAGTCCAGATATTTCCGGCATATACAAAAACAATCTGATCGCCATTGATATCGGGAAACCGCATCATCCGGGCATCCTCATGTGATTGTGCTACGAATGGTAACAATACCAGTAAAAGCAGAACTTTTAAATGTGTTCGTAATTTATACATAATTTGATTTTTAGATGTTTGAATTTTTAGATGTTTATGATTTATAGAGTGAAAATATTCTTTTGAAACCCTTTTGTTTTAAAAAAGTCAAATCAATGAACTCTTCAAAAATACGAAAATCAATCGAATCAAAGTTATTAGTAATGGCATGCCAGCTTATTTAATAAAGATTAAGATTCCTCATAAAAATTGTATTTCAAAACCGGTTTTTGATTTGTAAAAAGATCACGTTTAAATCATAAAATTTTTCTCTCCGGAACAAAAAATGCCTTTTTCAGGAAAAATTCAACTAAAAAAATCACATTTATTCTGAGTATTTTATTCTATTAAACTTTAACAAAGTGCTATATATTCATGTAACATATTGTTGATAAGCATACCCAAACCCGGCAAACAAGCAATTAAATTTATGCTTTCCAGCACCTTGCGGTTATCAACAATTGTTAATAACTCATGTTAATTTAAGGTTAATAAATACAAGAAAAAAAACTTGACTTCGGGGGTTGAGAAACTATATATTTGTATCAGCAGGTGAGCGATAAAAGGCCGCTCCAAAAAACAAGGATGAAGTTACTGTTCTTAGCTGAGCAACTAACAGATTCGCACAAATCGCAAGATTTGCTTGTTCGCGGAGCCGAAGTCCGGGCTCTCCGAAGATACAGGTTGCAAAACCTGTTCTAACGAGAAAACGGTCAGTTACCTTAAAAAAACGCCTGGCGTTCTTTAAAGTGATTGAGTCGAAGGCAGCAAATGCTAAATGAAGCTTCGGTTTCAAATAGCAAATGTTGAAGTCTGTAAGGCTTTAGGGTTGATAAAGACTTGCTTTGCAAAAAGCCCTTTTCTTGTGTGCTGTTTTTTCAAGACAGCCCGATTTTCTGAAAAGAAATGAAAGCTTAATGAAACACAGCAACAACACAAAAAAAGAAGATTTTACAAAGTCCTTGCAAAAACGACACTTCGTCTGGGAAAAAATACCTTCGGGTATTTTCAGCAGACAGCATGACGGAAAATATCCTAGCGGATACTTCCTGATTGTTCAGGGCTTTCAACCATCAGGCCCAGAACCTGATACCAGTTGTCAGCCGGTCACAATAACAGTAGCCTGCCACGATGGAAGGCGCAAGTTTTTCAAAGTGAATGGGAATGATTCGAACAGAGTCATTCCCATTACTGTTTTTAGGGGGTTTGGTTTTTCTTTCCAAATGATACATGTTTTTAGACCGGGCAGTAAAATATAACCCTGGCCGGAGTGTACCTGAATAAGCCCCAGTGAGGGTATGACTCCAAGTCATGCCATCACTAATATTATTAATCACTATCCCTTCCCTGCGGGCAGAGACCTGTCCAGTCCATACGAAAAGCAAGTTACGGGCTGCATATAATTATTCCTATTATATCAATTCACTTAATGTAGAATGTTTATATTGCGCTGTATCTTCAGATTTCAATGGCTCCGGAGGAGCCTGATATTGATAGCATCATGCAGAATAAATAAAACATAAGCGCTGGGTAAATAGAAAGAAAATGGTTTTGCAGCGCAATGCTCCAAAAAGTAAGCAATTTACATTGAAATACAATTTCAACAATGTTCAAAGCGGAAATTCAACCGACCGAAGGGAGCTCAGCGAAGCTAATTTCCGCTCAGCGGGGGACAAAAAATAATGTCGCCGCGATGCGGCTTGGAATGGGTGTGCCAATATTTATTCTACCATACTTTCGTCGCAATGCGGCTGAACTGCTATTTCACTTGCATTGTTACCGGGAACCACCCAAGGCCGGTTTTGCAGACTCTTGAGAGCTATTCATTACTTTTTATTCACTTTGACCCATCCCCATCCCTCCCCTACGAGTAAGGGAAGGGGGTTCCGGGCTGCATGATTTGATTCTTATTTTTTCAAATCCTACTTTATCTGGAATGTCTTGATTTCTTGTGCGCTGGTTCGTCTGATTCCGACTGCTCCGGAGAAGCTTAACATTTGTGGAATTATTCAGAATGAATGGTTCCAGGCGCTGCACGCAGTGCCGGTTGTGAGAACCACATGGGTTTTGCAGCGCAATATGGACAGGTTAATATTTATTGTTTCCCCTTTTTCTTGATAAAAAGGGGAGCAAAAATCAAGGCTTCGTAAAAATTCTGACAAACCTGCGGTCGTTTCGCTAAAAAATTAAAGGTCACCCTGGCGGAATTGGTAATGCATTCAGCAGCAGTTGCTTCTTATCCTTCGGGATTAGTTTATCGTCGGAATGGTGACTGCAAATTTTTTTAACGCTCCACTTCCCTTGGTTTGTTACCAGAATTTAATGCGGTTATTTTATTTTTTTAAAGGTCGCATTGAGCTCGTCCCAAAAAGGGACTCGGTTTTACAAGGCCGATCCGGCAGACTCTGAAGGGCTGCACAATTCATGCTTTTCTTTTTTCTGGTTTTGTTACTTAGCCGTTTATTTTGATTCCGACTGCTCCGGAG
>REDJ01000201.1 GCA_007693555.1 Bacteroidota bacterium | reverse complement strand
GGCGGGAAAATACTTACTGTATCGCCATCTTTCAGTTGCTGGTCAAACTTGCCATCCATACCATTAACAAGTAAAATGGCAACATCTTCTTTTTTGATTTCCAGTTTATCAATGATCATTTGCGGTGTGGTACCGGAATCAAGGTCCATCATTAATTCCTTGCCTCTTCCATCGCGCAAAGTTGCGAATAATCTTACTTTGATTTGCATATTTTTCGAAAAATTAGCTTTAGTTGTAAGGGTTTAACTAATTGATTGAATGCTTAAGAATCTGGTTCTTTTAATACATCTAACACAAAATTACCTTCATTTCTGTTTTCAATCAGTTGCAAAATACAAATTTTCTCGCCCACAAACAATCGGCGCAATTGGGTGATTCGCCGTGGCAATCGAAATCAACATCATGAATAAGGCTGCAGCCATCTACCAGATCGCAGTCAGGGCAGGATGGATAATGATTATTGTAAATCTTATTTCTGAATTTCACATATTCTTTATCGTTCCATATCTCATTCAGGCTCTTTTCATTAAGATTACCGAAGCTGTATTGCTTTAAAGTTTTGTATCTTCCGAACACTACCTCACTACCCTGATGAGAAAGACGGTAACACGGAACTACTTCACCCCGCGAAGTTATATATGTAGCGTCATTATTTACAAAAGCACATTTACGTTCGGTTTTCAACTCCACTTCAGGAAATATGATTCGTAATCCTTTCCGGAATGAATAGTTCCTGATTTTATGAAACTTCTCTTTCATCTCGCGGTTTTCATAACGGGAGTAAAGAATATCATCAGCCTGTTCAGTAAGTTGGGGCAAAAGGTGTGAGATAACCAGATTCCGGACTTTTTTTTCTGCCAGGATATCCATTAGTGGAAAAATGTCATCAATATTCTTTTTTGATGCCACAAACTGAATGTCGAGATATGGTGTTTCGAAACCCATCTCTTCTTTCAGCCGGTTAAGATGATCAATATTGGCCATGAGTTCATCGAAAACCACCCCTCTGCCCTTTACCATCTGTTGTTCCATTCCGTCGCATGATACTACAAAAAGATGAATTTTCGATACAATATCTTTAGCGAGATGTTCTTTGAAAAGAGTTGCATTAGATGTAACCCAGATTTGTTTATCTCTGAGGAGCTCTACCGTTTTGGCAAAAAATGGAGACACAAGAGGTTCGCCCATCCCACCCAGAACGACAGTTTCTATAGTTTTATTCATTCGAATCTGCTTTACGGCATTTTTCCATAAACTTTCATTCATGTCAACAGGTTCCTGCACCCATTGATGACGGTAGCAGATTTCACATTCCAGATTGCAACTATCGGTAATTTCGAGATAAACTTTTTTAAGCATAATAATCAATTCACCGGCTAAATATCAAAAAGCCCGAAGCTCCTTTACAGAGAAAGGGAAAGGAGCAACGGGCCAATATGCAGAACAATTATCTAGGAGGGGACACCAAGTTCTTTAAGTTTCTCAGGCGTTGGTATTCCGTTTTCATCCCAACCTCTTTCCTGATAGTACAGAGGGAGCATTTCTGCAAGACGCGACAGATGACCTTTTGAAGGTCCTGATGGGATAGGTTCTTCCATCAGGCGCTTTGGCAGTTTATCCTGTGATGGGTCAATCCCTGCCTTCAGGTTCCATATCCTTTCAAGATTCCAGATACGGTCGCCGGCCTTCAGGATATCCTCTGCCGAATGTTTTTCACCGGTAACGGCGCTGAACATTTCGGCGTAATCATCGGCAGAAAGTGCAAATGATGTAAAGAGACACATTCCGCAGGAGTCGATGAAAGCGGTAAGATCCTGGAAAACTTTAGCCCAGCCGGGTTTTCCTTTTATCTCGAGGCGGTCAAGTTTTTCCGGTAATCCCAGAATTTCAGGGGAAATCAGATAACCACGCACGTGGCAACCTCCCCTGTTGGATGTAGCATATTGCAGTCCTTGCCCCTGAATTCCCCGCGGATCATAAGCAGGAAGCTCTTGTTTTTTAACCGTCATAGCCAGATCAGGATGTCCGTAGGATTCTGCAAGACGGTAAGAACCTTCAGCCATTTTACTAGCCAGTTCGCCATCGCGACGACCCAGTTTTTTCACCCATTCTACCATACTGTCGCCATCGCCGAATTTCAGTCCCAGGCCATTCAATTCATCATCCTTTATATGGCCTTTTTCGTAGAGTTCCATGGCAGTAGCCACGGTAACACCCGCAGAAATGGTGTCAAGACCCATTTCATTAGCCCAGAAATTGGCTTTGATTGCAGATTTCATGTCAGAGACACCGCAGGCAGCACTGAATGCCCAAACACTTTCATACTCAGGCCCACCTGTTTCAATTTCGTCAGCTTTTGTATAGCGTCCGCAGGCAATCGGGCATGCAAAGCAGGACTCCCTTTTAAGCAGGAACTGCTCGCTCATGGTTTCGCCGCTCACTTCTTCCGCTTTGTCAAAATAAGTCTCCTGGAAGTTGTTGGTTGGGAAAACACCCAGTTCATTGATGATATTTACCAACACGTTGGTGCCATAAGTTGGCAATCCTGCTCCGGTAACACCGTTGTCCTTGATTTGGGCCCGGCCTCTTTTCACAACTTCTTTGAGGGCATCAGGATTCGCAACCGTTGGCTTTGATGAACCTTTGATTACGATAGCTTTCAGGTTTTTACTTCCAACCACTGCACCTACACCGCTTCGTCCGGCAGCGCGGTTAAGGTCATTCATTACTGCAGCAATTTTCGATAGATTTTCACCTGCAGGACCAATGCAAAGCACTTTAGCTTTTTCTGGCGCATCTTTCATCAGGGCATTGGTAGTTTCAATTGTAGTTTTTCCCCAAAGATGACCGGCATCGCGGAATTCAATTTTATCATCTTCAATAAAAATGCTTACAGGCTTTTCTGACTTTCCTTCCAGAATTATCATATCATAACCTGCAAACTTCATTTCAGCACCCCAGTATCCACCTGAATTGGAACTGGCAATGGTACCCGTGAGAGGTGATTTGGTAACCACCATATACCTGCCACCGGCAGGAGTAGGTGTACCTGTCATAGGACCGGTAGCAATAATTATTTTGTTAGCCGGGTCAAATGCATCAATGTTCGGATCCACTTCATCAAACATGATCTTTGAGCCGAAGCCGCGGCCCCCGACATACTTTAATGCTTCTGCATGGTCCAGCTCTTCGAGCTTCCATGTTTTGTCAGAAAGATTAATTCTTAAGATTTTTCCTCTGTAACCGTGCATGGTTTTTTATTTTTAGTTAATAAAAAAAGAAATAGTTTTTACAACCTCATAAGGCAATCATTAAACCAAAATACATAAAATATTGAGCAAGCGTCATATGCATATAACTTCAAGATGTTAATCCAGTAACATTAGATTTGTTTTGTTTGGTTTCTGAACACAATCCGTTTATATTTGTGTCGTATTTCTTAACAGTGTTAAGTTACTGAACACAAAAATAAATGAAATCACTTTTATTTAAAAACTATTTATGCTTAGATTGATTATAAATTAAGGCTGTTTTCATAACCAACATCATAATACACACAAATACAAGATATTAACAATATTTTTACATGCTAAAAGACTGGCGAACTCAACTGGTTATTATTTTTTTTAGCGGATTTATCTTGCTTTTTATCGTTGCACCCATCGCCGGTTTACTTTTGCGGACTTCTCCGGCCGAATATGCCGCCACAATCCAGGACAGTGAAGTAACTTCAAGCATCGGGCTTACACTTTTAGCATCCATGGGTGCCACCTTGATTTTTGGAATTTTATCTGTTCCTCTGGCATACCTGCTGGCACGACGGGATTTTCCTTTTAAAGGTCTGATAAACGGAATTATTGATTTACCGGTTGTAATTCCTCATTCGGCTGCAGGCATTGCATTGCTGGGAGTAATATCAAGGGGTACATGGGTAGGCCAGGCCGGTGAAGCAGCGGGAATCAGCTTTGTGGGGGGAGTTGCCGGCATTGTAGTAGCCATGGCTTTTGTCAGCCTGCCATTTGCCATTAATGCAGCGCGGGACGGATTTGCTGCCGTACCCGAAAAACTTGAAAAAGCAGCCCTCAATCTGGGCGCATCTCCCCAAAGAGTTTTTTTCAGTATATCCTTACCACTTGCAAAGAGATCGGTAATCAGCGGGCTGGTGATGATGTGGGCAAGAGGCCTGAGCGAATTCGGAGCTGTAATCATCATTGCCTATCACCCCATGATTACCCCGATACTCATTTGGGAGAGATTTACATCATTCGGTTTGTCATATGCCAGACCGGTGGCGGCCATTTTTATCCTGGTTTGCCTTGCCATTTTTATTACAATGAGAGTTTTATCCGGAAAAAGATATCATGTTAGAAATTAAAAACATAAATGTCAGATTGGGGGGCTTCCGGTTGAAGAATATTTCACTTGAACTTGAACCCGGTGATTATCTCACGGTACTCGGACTTTCCGGAGCAGGTAAGACTGTTCTATTGGAGGTACTTGCAGGCCTTGTAAAACCCGAAGCAGGCGAGATCTTTCTGGATGGTAAAGATATCAGTCATCAAAGTATTCAAAAAAGACCTTTCGGACTCGTTTACCAGGATATGGCACTTTTTCCGCATATGCCGGTCCGGAAAAATATAGCTTATGCATTGAAAGGTAAAGGTCTGTCAGGAAAGGAGCAACAAGAAAAAGCCCTGGAACTTGCCCGGCTGACCCAGGTGGAGCATTTGCTTGACCGCCATCCCGGCACCCTTTCGGGCGGGGAAGCACAAAGGGTAGCACTGGCCCGCACCCTGGCATCAGATCCTGAAGTTTTACTGCTTGACGAACCCCTGGCAAGTCTTGATGTAAAACTCAGGCAGGAGTTGCGCGAACTGCTTAAAAAAATAAATCAGAGCGGGAAAACCATAATACACGTTACCCATGACCCCATGGAAGCGGCTACCTTAAGCAAAAAGATTGCTATCATTGAAAAAGGTGAACTGATACAATGGGGTAAGCCCGAAGAAGTATTCCGCAATCCGGTTTCAGAGTTTGTAGCCCGCTTTAGTGGCATTAAAAATATTTTTCTCTGCGAATTCGACAAATCATCCGAAAAAAACGGACTTTATCATGGTCTTACAAAAAAGAATATCATTATAAGCTGTCTCGATGAACCGGGAAAAGAGAATGCCCACCTGATGATTCCGGGAGAAGACATCATAGTTTCGGAGGGAAAACTGGAAACCAGCGCCATAAATCAATATGAAGGCATCATTAATGAAATTTACTTTCTGAACCATGGTGTGGAGCTGATCATTGATGCAGGCGAAATATTTTCAGTAGTTGTAAGTAAAAGATCGGTAGAAAAACTAGGCCTTGCTCCGGGTAAAGAAGTTTGGTTAAGTTTTAAGGCATCAGCCGTAAAAATATTGTAGGTCATTCTAATTAAATGGCTTAGAAGGATATAAAATAAGAATTCCAAAAATCAGAATATTATGAGCAACAAAGCCAACATCCAGAGAGAGATCATCAAAAAATCGCATCAAAGGTGTGAAGAGTATGGTGTAAATAAAGAACAAATCTTCCCAACTAAAATTTTAAAGGGCAATGAAGTGTCGTCGCACCTTGCACGCAATGAATATTTGCTCAGAGTTGCCGCACCCTTTATGGAGATTATTCATGAAACACTGACCAACTCAGGCTTTTTCATACTTCTCACAGACAATGAAGGCTGTATACTTCGTTCGGTCGGTGATCCGGAGATCATTGCAGAATCTGAAAAGCTAAATATGGTCGTAGGAGCTTACATGAATGAAAAAAACATAGGCACCAATGCTATGGGCACAGCCATTAAAGAAGGACACCCCATACAGGTTACTGCTGCTGAGCACTTTATTTCGGCATACCATCGCTGGACCTGCTCTGCTGCTCCCATTCACAACAACCACGGTGAGATTATCGGAACCCTGAATCTGACAGGCGAGAGCCACCTTGTTCATCCTCATACACTGGGGCTGGTTGTAGCAGCTGTTCGTGCCATTGAAAACCAGATCAAGGCTGAGCACACCCAGGAAAAACTCAATGAGGCGTTTTCCTACATGAAATCCATTATTGAATCGGTTTCCGCAGGTATTATTGCCATTGATATTAACGGGCATATCAAAACCATGAATAACTGGGCATGCTCTATGCTCAATTTTCAGAAGGAAATAACTCTGAATCAGCCCATTGATAAACTATTACCACAATGGAAAGATATTATCGGGCGATTTAAAAGAGGTGAAACCTACATGGACATGGAAACCAACTTTTCCATAAATGGCGGAAAAGAAAGATATGACCTGAGTGCTTATCCCATCATAGACACAAACAAGGAAATAATCGGGATGGTGCTGGTTATAAAGGGTATGCAAAAAATCTTCAACCTCGTAAATAAATATACGGGTATGCGGGCCCATTACACATTTGATGATATAATTGGAACCAGCCCCGAATTCAGCCAGGTGATTGAACATGCCGAAAAAATTTCAAGCTCCACATCAACAGTGCTGCTCATGGGAGAAAGCGGAACAGGCAAGGAACTCATTGCCCAAAGTATTCATAACGCCAGCCCAAGGAAAAACTCCGTCTTTATTGCCGTTAACTGCGGGGCATTGCCCAAGAACCTGATCGAAAGTGAACTTTTCGGATATGAAGA
>REDJ01000151.1 GCA_007693555.1 Bacteroidota bacterium | reverse complement strand
ATGATACCAGGCTGAGAGAGCAAAGAAACCAGCTTTACTACGATTGATCCATTGGAATTCAAATCATTTCATTGCTCGCCGGCCAACCGGGGATCATGATGTTGATGGTCTTTTGGCTTGTGGGATGTAGGATGTTAGTCCTTCGATTTTGATGGGTTTCTGATTTTCAATAGATTTTCGAGCCGCAATGCCGATCAGAATTGACATAACCCCATCACGTGTGCCTGCTTCCTGCCCCAGCGGGTCGGGCATGTTGGGGTCTTTGAAAAGTTTGTCCATCATGAGTGGATCGCCACCCCAGTGTCCTCCATCTGCGTGATATGCTTTGATAACCTGTGGTTTTTCATCGGTAAACCTGCCGTTAGGGAGGAAAATGATATCCACATCGTCTTTATAGGTGTATCCTCCCATACGCAACTCTAATCGTCCCTTTGTTCCGTTTAAGGCGAGCCAATAGCCATCATGGTCAGAGTCGCCATTGAGTGAATAGTTTAGCATGGCTCCGTTGGCATACTTTACCACAGCAGCATGCTTTTCGAAAATATCGATCTGGGGTCGGAATACGCAATTATCGCGAACGTAACCATCGTAATGTTCATTATTTACATAAAGGCCTGTATCAATCTGACTCTTTGTAATGTCCCAGTAGTAGGGACACCGGGCTGTGTGGGCGCAGTTACGGCAGTTTTTGCCCCGGAAAGCTCCGTTAGTTCCATAACGTTCCAGTGCACCGTATGCGAATACTTCCTGCGGATCGGAGTCGAGCCACCAGTTGATCATGTCGAAATGGTGCGTTGCCTTGTGCACCCAAAGCGTTCCTCCCCTATTGGTTTCGCCGTGCCAACGTTGAAAATACCTGGTTAAATGGCTATGGTCGAGATTCCAGTGAAAATCGGCTGAGAGAATATTGCCCACCAAACCGGACATAAGAATTTCCTTGACTTTAGCACGGTAAGGTGGATAGCGGTAATTAAAGGTAACAATGACCTTTTGCCCGGTTCTTTTTTCTGCATCGATAATAGCCTGTGCTTTTACTTCATCAATAGTGAGGGGCTTTTCAGTGATTATGTTACAGCCCAATTCCATGCCCCTGATGATTACTTCGTGGTGCGATGAATCTTCTGTAGTAACGATTAATGTTTCAGGCTTTTCGCGCCGGATCATTTCGTCCAGATCAGTATAAGTATTGCAATTGGTGCCAATAAAGCTTTTTGCAAAACTGAGCCTGCCAGGGTTGATATCGCATAAACCAACCAAATCAACATAATTGGAGTAATCGCGAAGCAGATCACGGCCAAACATATAAACACACCTGATGCCTGTTCCAACAACGGCAACTTTTCTTCTGTTCTGAATCGAATAAAAGCCAGCTATGTTGGATGCAGGATTAGCCAGAACGGCTCCGGCTGAAAGGATGCTGGTGTTCCTGATAAATTTCCTTCTGTTCATGGGTTAGGGTATATGAGTGTATACAATTTCGGGAATGTATCCTTTGCTTAAAACTTTCGCTCAGTGCATATTTGCTTTTTAACCGAATATTGCCTCTCGACGAAAAGATGTTTGGCATTTTATATCCAACTTTGCCAAAAATAATAAATTCCGGCTAATTTCAGAAAATGTTTTGGTAAAGGCTGAGCGATAGCGAAGTTGAACGCAGTGAAATCCCGAGACTGAAAGGATACGGGATTAAGGTTGAGATTGAAATTATTCGGTATGCAGCAGCGTAATTGATGACCAGATAAAGAATCATTTTCTTCTCCAGTCCATCCAGCCATCTGCCAGTGCCGGTCTGCCTCCTTCGAGCATTAAGCCACTGGATGTTCTCAAATGATCGGGGCTTTGATACCAGAAATTCAAGGTAATTGGTCTGTGGTGGCGGATTATCACATTACGCCTGTTTTCGACACCTAACATCTCAACATCCCATCCAAGCAAATTGACAGGCTCATCAAGGCTGCTAAAAGCCAATTGTGCGGATCCATCATCGTTCAATGTGAGGGTAACTTCTTCTCCCTGGAATTCGCCCACCCAGGTACCGGCAAAAGTAAAATCTTCACCAAATACTGCAGGTGCATCCTCAATTTGGGCCGATTCTTCTTTCTGGTCCGTTCTTTCCCCGTTGCCGGCACTGCCGCATCCCCAAAATAAAAAACTGAACAGCAATAGAGCTGGCGTAAAAAATACAAAAACTTTTTTCATAACAGAATTTTTTAAAGTTAATAAGTATGTGTTGGAAATAAAATTGACAAATCCACAGGCAATCAAAGCAAATTAACAGTACGTTAATGGTTTTTCTTAAATATGCTTGCTAATGTACAATTTTTTAAATGCCCCCAACCTATATTTGAATAAAATTGCTGCAGGATTTTCCGGACTTTATCGGTTCTTTCAGGATTGCCAGCGTTATATTGCAATATGCTAATATCCGATTTTTAATTTATATTTGTGGCAGGTGTAACTACCAAAAACCTACCTGATATGAAAAGCCTGTCTGTTTTATACCTTGTTTTTGTAATGTCAATAACTGCTGCAAGTCAAACGGTACGAATTGATTTCAGGCCCGGAACATCTGATGACATTGATCTGATCATTCAGGAAGGGCTCCGAACCATCGGAATGGAATCTTACGTAAACTATCATGGCCGAAGCGAGCATAAAGAATATGATTACATTCTTAAATATGATGAAACTGACAGATCCTTAAGATTTAATCTTTACACCAAAAACGGAAGCAGGATGAGGATCTCCGAGAGCCCGTTACGCCGCAGAAACTTCCACAGGGCTGTTGCAACGTCGCTCTCTGAATTGTTTAACCAAAGGGTCCGTCTTCAAAGGGGAGAAAGACAATATCCATTAAGGATTGCGGTAAGAAGTCATGTTGAGAAAATCGATTCGGCCATTTATTTCATCAGGGTACATACAGGTGATTACAGGTTTATCGATGGGCTTGAAGAATCTTTCCTTAATATTGCCAGACACCACACTTCCAATTATAAAACGTGGTACCGGCACACAAAAGAACAAAGAGATTCACAATATGGGTTAATGGTTACTTCCACTCTTACACATGAACTCAGAGGTATTGTTATAGGTATTGAGGGTGAAGAACCCATCCGACTCAATGAACCGCCTGACGTTTACCTTAGTTATATGAATGAACAGAATCTCACACCCGGTATTGATATTTCCTTTCATGCTGAAACCACAGATTCCACAGGTGTGGTTTTTATTGCACGCGACACGGGTCCGATTGGTCGATTGTTAAAATATACGGTTTTCATTAATGGAAAGTGGTTTTGTAATATTGCCAATGCAAGATATATCAAACACATCCTTCCTGCCGGCGAGCAGACCCTTGCAGTTCAGCGGTCAGGCGACCGGCTTCGCAGCAGCACACAGGAAATCACTCTGGATATTGAGCCTGGTGAAATCATTCTTCTTAAGATCGTACAAACAAGTGAACTGCTTTTCAGAGCTTTTCTTGTGGAACTGGAAGATCATGAAGCCCTTGAAATATTCCCAAATCTCAGAGTTAATGAGCATTGCTGGTAGGATGAAAAGTTTTGCTCCCAATCCCTTACCTTTGCCCCATGCAAAAAAATGCGGCAACGGTTCATGTGGCTCTGCCGGCTATGAACGAAAGATATTACATTGAAGAAACATTGCGGTGTTTACAAAAGCAAAGCCTGCAGGGTTTCCATACGTGGGTGTGTGTAAATCAGCCGGAAAGTTACCGGAACAACCCGGAAAAAAAGCATATCTGCGAAAACAATGCTCTTACACTTGAACTTCTCAGGGATTATCCGCTGAAGAACATGCACATCCTGGACTATAGCTCACCAGGCCGCGGCTGGCAGGAGGGCAAGCTGGGCGTGGGTATGGCCCGCAAAACACTGATGGATCTGATTTTGGCAGAAGCATCTGATGATGATATCATCGTGTCTATGGATGCCGATACAACCTTTGGTGAGAACTACCTGGCGTCGGTTCTGGAACTTTTCAAAAAAAACCCTGATGCCATGGGACTGGCCAATCCTTACTACCACCCGCTGGTGGAAGATGAACAACTCAACCGGGCCATTTTGCGCTATGAGATTTACATGCGGTACTATGCCCTGAATATGCGATTTACAGGTACACCTTACTGTTTTTCTCCCCTGGGCTCGGCCATGGCAGCGCCTGTAAGGGCAATAAAAAAAATCGGTGGACTTACCCCTAAAAAGAGCGGCGAAGATTTTTATTTCCTGCAAAAGCTTACCAAAGCAGGCAGACTGCTAAACTACAATACGGAAGTGGTTTATCCGGGCACGCGGGCATCGGACAGGGTTTTCTTTGGTACCGGTCCGGCAGTAATCAGGGGGCTGGCAGGGCAATGGCATGCCTACCCGCTGTTTAACCCGGAACTTTTTGATGATGTGCGAAAAACCATCGAACTGTTTCCCCGGCAGTTTGAATGCCCCCACCCCACTCCCATGGATGATTTTTTGAAAACGCATCTGCGCTGCAGCGATGTCTATGCACCTTTGCGTAAAAATCACAAAGACCCCAATCGTTTCATAAAAGCCTGCCATGAGAAGATTGACGGCCTGCGTATATTGCAGTTCCTGAAAACTTCCCACAATGAAAACCCACGTCCGGATGAAGAAAACCTGAGAAGTTTTTGTCAACGCCATTTCCCAGGTAAGGGGCCTGAAAAAGAAATTGACAAACTGGATTTTTCGGTTTCGGACGTGGAAATCATCAATAAAATCCGTAACTTTCTGTTTGAAACAGAACTAGAATTGCAAAAATATGACACATCAAAATAAACCCACAGCTTTTGACCTAATCGTTATCACGGGTCCTACCGCCACCGGCAAAACACGGCTTGCCGCAGAACTGGCAAATAAACTCAACGGAGAGATTATCAGTGCCGACTCAAGGCAGATTTACAAAGGGATGGACGTAGGTACCGGAAAAGACCTGGCAGATTATATAGTTGACGGAAACATGGTACCCTTTCACCTGGTTGATCTGTACAATCCTGGTTATGAATTTAATGTTTTCGAATTCCAGAATCATTTCATAAAGGCCTTTGACCACATTCGCAAGCGAAGCAAACAAGCCCTCATGTGTGGTGGTACAGGCTTGTATATTGAAGCAGCACTGGCAAAGTATCGTTTGCTAAAGGTTCCTGTAAATCAGAAGTTGCGCAAAGAGCTGGAACAATATACCCAGGAGGAACTTACCGAAAAGCTGGCAAAACTCCGCCCTCTTCATAATACAACGGATACCGGCGACAGAAAAAGGCTTATAAGGGCAATAGAAATCGAAACCTACAATCATGAGCACTCTGAGGAGAGCACCCATTATCCCGAATTCTCTCATATTATATTTGCCATAAACTTTCCCCGCAGCGAAATAAGGGAGCGAATCACTATCCGATTAAAAAAGCGACTGGAAAATGGTATGATTGAAGAAGTCGATCATTTACTTAAAACAGGGCTTAAACCAGAACAGCTGAAATTTTATGGATTGGAGTACAAATACATTACACAATATGTTACCGGTGAAATAGTTTATGACGAAATGTTCAGCAAGCTTAATACTGCCATACATCAGTTTGCCAAGCGGCAGATGACCTGGTTCAGGCGCATGGAGCGCAATGGCTTTAAAATTCATTGGATTGACGGATATCTGCCAAATCAGGAAAAAATATTGCAAATCACTCAAACAATAGAAAAATGATACGAAGTTTAATACTCATTCTGCTCCTGTGGCTTACTGCATGTATTTCACCATTTGAGTCACCCACTGTTCTGCGAAATTTTGAACAGCCTGCCTCATCAGAGGAAGTAATTGAATTTGTTGAAAGGGCTGTTGTTAAATCAGATAAGCTATATCACAATGTCATAGGACACAGTGAGGGAGGTACTCCATTGGTTGCCGTGCATGCTTCTGATCCTTATGAATACCCCGGAGAAAGGCTGCGTGTGCTCATTTTTGCACAGCAGCATGGCAATGAACAAAGTGGCAAAGAGGCAGCTTTGCTGCTTATCCGCGACCTGGCCAAAGAAAAATACAACCACTGGTTTGAAAACCTGGAATTGTGGATTGTACCCCAGCTCAATCCCGATGGTTCTGATGTGAACGAACGACGCAATGCCGGCGGCATTGATCTCAACCGCGACCACATTGTGCAACTGGCTCCCGAAACAAGGGCACTGCACAACCTTTTCAGAGAGTTCAAAGCCCATGTAACAGTTGATATACACGAGTATTATCCATTCCGGGAATCCTGGGCCGAATTCGGTGGATATAAGAATTTCGACGTGCAGGTGGGTGTTCCTACCAATATCAATATCGATGAGAATATCCGCAATTTTGCGCTCAACCAGGCATTGCCCCATATTGAGAAGCATCTGAATGAGAAAGGGTTTAGTTTTCACAACTACCTGGTGGGTCCTGCTCCCAATCTGGGACGTACGCGTCATTCCACCGTTGATTTTGATGACGGCAGACAAAGCTTCGCCATACAAAATACCCTTTCCTTTATCTATGAAGGCATCAATGGACAGGATGGTTATGTTGAAAACCTTGAACGGCGTACCATGGGGCAGTACCAAGGGCTGGTGGCACTACTGGATTTTCTTCATGCCCGGGCAGGTGAAACCCGCGAAATTGTTGTAAAAGCTCAGGAACAACTAAGAACCTCCCGGTCGGGAGAAAAGGTGGCCATCCGTATGGAACACTTTCCCGACGGCACTACCCTCATGCTGCCTCTCACTTCGGCAACTACCGGAAAGGATACTCTGGTGATGGTAGAAAACTATCATCCGCTGGTAAAATCCAACCTGGATATTAGCCGCCCTTCAGCCTACCTGATTCCGGCCGGCGATCAAAAACTAAGGGAATTTCTTAAACTTCACCAGTTGGAGTATGAAACCCAGCCTGATCTGACCGGTAAAACCGTTACACAGTTTTTTATCGAATCCATTGCAACCAGTATTGATGAAGAACTCCCAAACCGGCTGCCGCAATTAGCTACACAAACACTTGATGGCAAGGAGATTACTGAAGAATATGTGCTTGTACCTACAGCGCAACTTCACAGTAATTTCATAGTGAGCCTCTTTGAACCCCAATCCATGCTGGGACTGGCACAACGGCCTGGATATGAGCACTTGCTTCAGGAAGGTGAGGTGTTTAGAATATTGCGGGTGGAGTGAAGGGTGAAGACAGAAGCTGAGGGCGACAGACCGAAATCCCGAGATTTTTTAGCGATTCGGGAACCGAAGTCGGAAGTCCGGAGACCGAAAATAAGAAATGAGAGACTGGCAACCGGAATTTATGCCGGCCTAATCCCCCTTTTTTAAAGGGTGTAAGGGGGATTACTCCTTTTTTGGTTTTGGGATGAAAAAATCTAAACTTTGGCAAAGCCGGCTCAGCGAAGCCAAATTCGAAAGCCATAAAGGATTATACCATATAAGAAATCTCTGAATATCTTATATGCCTTATATGTTTGAATAAATTTGTTATTCTGAAGAGACATCCCCCTAGCCCCCTTGAAAGGGGGAATTGGCCGGCAAAAGCTTAATTTAAAGATGTCATATCTAACAATCCCTATCACTTTTTAACTTTTCAACCTATCAACCCATAAACTCCCAAACATCCCCCCGGCCCCCTTGAAAAAGGGATTAGGCCAGCAGAAGCTTAATTAACCCGTCACACATCACACATTACACATCACACATTACACATCACTTCTCACTAATCACTATTTACTGTTTACTTTTAAACCTATCAACTTTAAACCAAAATAATGTGTACTTTTGCAGCCGTAAAAAAATCACCCTATGGCATTGAAATGTGGAATTGTCGGGATGTCCGGCACAGGAAAAACCACCGTATTTAACTGTTTATCAAAAAGCAAAGTGGGTGCAGATGCACCCAAGACTACCAACCTGGGGCAAATACAAGTGCCTGACCCACGTCTTCCTGTTTTATTTGAGCTTGCCAAATCGGCAAAGCTTGTTCCCACTACTGTTGAAATTGTTGATATACCGGGGTTAATGAAAGGTAGCGGGCCGATTAAGGGTGGTGCTCAATTTCTTGCCGATATCAGGCAAACCGACGCTATATTGCACGTATTAAGATGTTTCGATGATGATATGGTACCCCATATTGAGGGCAGTGTAAACCCGGTGCGCGATAAAGAAATTATCGACCTGGAGCTCATCAGCCGCGACCTTGAAACCCTTGAGAAAAAAGTTCAACGTCTTGAGAAAATTGCCAAAAGCGGCGATAAAGATGCCAAACATGGTATTGAGGTGATCAACCAACTGAAGAAACACATGGAAAACGGGGAAAGTGCCAGAACATTTACCATTGCCGAAAAAGACCAGAAATATATTGACGACTGCTTCCTGCTTACAGTAAAACCCGTGCTTTATGTATGCAATGTGGATGAGGCATCAGCAAAAGAGGGCAATGCTTATGTAGAAAATGTAAAAAAAGCTGTTGCAGGCGAAGATACAGATGTTCTGATCATTGCAGCACAGTCAGAGGCTGAAATTGCCGAACTTGAAGAAGAAGATGACAGGAAAGAATTTCTGAAAGACCTGGGTTTGGCAGAACCTGGTGTTTACAAACTTATCCGTGCTGCTTACAACCTGCTTAATCTGAAAACATTCTTCACCGTAGGACCCAAGGAAACACATGCATGGACATTCAGGGAAGGAATGACTGCACCCCAGGCCGCAGGCATTATTCACAGCGATCTGGAAAGAGGATTTATCAGGGCTGAGGTTATGAAGTATGAGGACTTTGCAGAACTTGGCTCGGAACATACCTGTAAAAGTGCAGGTAAATTCTTCATTGAGGGGAAAAATTATAAGGTTCAGGATGGTGATATTTTGAATATCCGATTTAACGTTTAGGTATACAGGTAATAAGATCAGATATTCAGTTTATTGAGCAAATTGCTGAAATCTTCAGATTTTACCGGTTTGGTAATATATTCATCCATTCCCATATTCATATACTTCTCACGGTCACCCTCAAAGGCATTGGCACTCAAACCGATAATCGGAGGCAATTTATCATATTTTTTCCTGAGCTTTTCGGTAGCAGTTATTCCATCCATTAAAGGCATCTGAATATCCATAAGTATCAGGTCATACAAACCGGGTTCAAATTGTTCAAGTGCATCGCGTCCGTTTTCAGACACCGTAACACTATGCCCCATCCTTTTCAGCATAAGCTGTACAACTTTCTGATTGACTTTTTTGTCTTCCACCAAAAGTATGTGCATCTGCTTTTTCTCTTTTTCGGATTTGCGAATCCTCTGGGTCTGATCAGTAAGTTTTGCGTGGGATACTTTTGCGCGAAATGTAAACCAAAATTTACTGCCTTTCCCGGTTTTGCTCTCAACACCTATCTTTCCTCCCAGTATCATTGCCAGTTCCCGTGAAATAGAAAGCCCCAGACCTGTACCCTCATAAGCACGATCGTAGTCCTGATCAACCTGGTAAAAAGGTTTAAACAGGTTTTTCTGATCTGCTTCGCTTATACCCTTTCCGGTATCGGTAACTTCAATTTTTATTAATAAAGAGCTGCCGTTAAACTCGGATATCATTTCTTTGACCAAAAATGCCCTTATATTGATTGAGCCCTCTGTGGTAAATTTAACAGCATTGGACAGTAAGTTGCTCAAAATCTGAAAAACACGTTTTCTGTCTGTAACAATTATTTTAGTTAATTCCTTATCATTTTCCATTGAGAACTTCAAATCTTTTCTGCAAATAGATTTAAAGAGCTTTTCTGCATCTTCAAACAATTCATCTATGGTAAAAACTTCATCCCTTAATTTAATTTTACCGGCTTCAATTTTTGAATAATCCAATACCAGGTTTATGGTTTCTCTTAAATTTTCTCCTGAATGTATCAGTGTTTCCAGATAATCCTGTTGTTCGGTATTCAGGTTGGTTTTATTAAGCAGATCAGCCATTCCCAGCATGCCGGTCAAGGGTGTGCGGATCTCATGACTCATATTTGCAAGAAAGTTTTGTTTGAATTCAACTGCTTTCCTGGCAATTTCGATTTCCTGATGAAGCATCATTTCTTCAACCCTTCTCTGTTCTTTTAGCTGATTTTGTATTTTCCTGAAACGATCATATGCTAAAATACCAACCAGTAATAAAACAATATAAACAGTATATGCAATGGGTGACGTCCACCAGGGTCTGTTAATCCGGAAAGCAAAGGTGGAAACTTTACTGATGTTGCCGTTGCTATCAACAGCCCTTACCATAAAGTTATAATTACCCGGGGGCAGATTACCATAATGAGCCTCCGTGCGATGTGTGAGTACATTCCAGTCTTCTTCCAATCTGTCCAGCATGTATTGGTATCTTAACTGCTTATTGAACCGGGTTGCAATACCAACATAATTAAAAACTATATAATTATTGTTGTATTTCAGTCTAAGATTCTCAGGTAATCCATACCATGGGGTAATACCACTGAGTTTTGCTCTTTTTACTTCAACACCGTTACTGAGTATCAGGGTTGTGTCCTTGTTGTTAAGCAATCCGGCCCAATTTATATTTTCAGTAAAAAGCCCTACTCCGGTAATCCTCATATCTGGCAACTGCATGTCCTTTTTTTCACCTTTGGGATCAAATGCGGTTAATATATCATTGGCACCTACCCATATAATTCCTTCGGTATCCTCATAGATGGATCTGGAGTTACTTCCTATACCCACAAATCCATCATTGCGCGAATAGTTCTTAAAGAAGATATTGTGAGGAATATTCATTCTTTGAAAAGACTCCGGTGAACTGCTTTCAAGTAACTGCCGGCAAATAAATCTGCTCAGGCCCATTCTGGTTCCAAACCATAAGTCACCATTGTTGTCTTCAAGTGCAGAATATACAAAATTGCTGCCCAGACCATTTGACTCAGTGAATTGAATATAATATTCATCTTTTATCAATATAACCCCTTTGCCATTGGTACCTGCCCAAATCAGGTCTCTGCTATCGGCAATCAGGTCAAAAAAGTCATTGCCCGGTAATCCGGTTTGCTGATTGTAATAGTAAAAATATTTACCGTCAAATTTGGTTATTCCTCCATTGCGTGCTGCAGCCCATAAATTTCCTTTGCTGTCAAATACAACCTTTCTTAAGAAATTATCTTTCAATCCATTTTGCTCAGTATAGTTTATAACTGAATCTCCTTTTAACTGGAATAAGCCATCGCCATTTGTTGCAAACCAGATATTTCCATCAGGATCTTCTGCAAAAGAAATAACAGATACCCCAATTTCATTAACTCTAAAGGCTGTATAATAGAAATGCTCACCATCAAAGCGGATCAGATAACCCCCTAATACTCCAAACCAGATGTCTCCCCTGCTATCTCTGAAAATAGATCTTACACGATTATCACGGATATGTTTGTCCAGTGAATAATTTTTAAATTTACTTCCATCAAAACGAAAGATACCATTAGCATGCGAACCTAACCATATATCTCCTTTCTTATCCTGTCCTATACTTCTTATAAAGCTGTCTTTAAGACCTTCATTTTCTGAAAAATGCCTGAACATATCCCCGTTGTAACGGCCAACACCCCCACCATATGTTCCAAACCACATTTTACCTGAATTATCTTCCAAAAAGCAAGTAATAAAAGTATTTATCAAACCTTCCTGTTCGCGGAATTTAGTAAATCTTTCTCCCGATATCTTTACTATTCCTGCCCTACGGGTCCCCAACCAGATATTACCTTTATTGTCTTCGTATAAATTCAGAATATCTCTGTCAGGTAAACCACTCTCTTCGGTATAGCGGGTGATTTTATTTCCATCAATAATATTGACGCCGGCTCCATCGGTACCAAACCATATTCTGCCCTTACTATCAATCAATGAATTGATAATAAAATCAGAACCAAGGCCCTGCTTTGTGGTATAATTATAAAATTTCTCTCCATCAAATACCGAAACTCCATTTCCTCTGGTACCAAACCACATGTTACCCAAATGATCTTCCTCAATGGTAATTACAATATTTCCTGCAAGTCCTTGTTCGGTGGTATAATGTGTAAAATATTCTCCGTCAAAGAAACTCACTCCACCACCGTAGGTTCCAATCCAGTAATTTCCTTTACTATCCTGAAATATGGATTCTACGCTGTTATTGTTCAATCCTGTCCGTTCGTTGAAAACAGTAAATTTTTTTCCATCAAATTGAACAAGCCCCCCCAACCTGGTTCCTATCCACAAATCACCTTTATTATCAAATAGCAAGGAAAGCACATGGTTATCTGTTAATCCGTTTTTGGTATCAAAATGGCTGAAATGTCTACCATCATAACGTATTATTCCAGCTCCGTAGGTGCCAAACCAAAGATTTCCCATTTTATCCTGTACAATGGTACTAATGTCATCTTGCTGTAAACCCTGAACCCTTGTATAAAATGCAAAGCTATAGGGGTTTGCCACTTTTGCCATGGGTTCTTTTACTTCGACAGAAACAGGCATCTCAACAGCATATATATCAGGCTTTGCCTGACTTACGGTTGGAGGTACATTTGCAGTATCATTAAGATATATGACTTCCGGAGCTCCCAGTGCAACAATTTCAGATTCGAGAGTTGATTGCATATATACTGAATGTGTATATTCTGACAATACTTCAGGCTCAAACCTTTTCATCATGGGAAAAGAAATAACTTCAGGCGGTTCAAAGTTTTCAATACCTGTTTTAATGATGTTTAAGCTATCAACTGTAATTCTAAAACCGGTAAGATCATCATTTACTTCTGGTTTAAAACTGCAGGATATATGAAGAATAAATATTATTAGAAATAAATGTACCGGCTTAACTTTCATTATAGCAAAAACCTGATTTCTTAATTCAACAAAACGTATGGATATATAACTAATTAATAATCTGAATATTATGCCTTTTAATATATTTTACCCAGTTATACGTTTCTGGTTTTAAATATTCGAAATCAAATATATATGAAATGGAAAATGTAAAAACTCCGAATAACCCTGTATTTTCAGATATAAAAACACCTGTTTTGAACAATAATTGAGAAAAAATCCAAGACCATTGGTATTTAGGTTAAAAAGAAGATCCCTCCCACATCATATAAAGGGCCGTTGTATAATTCAATAACTTCAAATCCTTGTTGTTGAATAAGTTCTCTTATCACTTGCCCGTTTTTTAAATAACCGAAACTGCCACAGACAAAAAATTTTGAATTCATGATGCCGCAGCATCCTCCAAAAAAACCATTTTTAAAACCTTTCAAAAGTATCTCACCGGGTTCAATATAGAAGCTATTAATACTTTTATTCTGAAGCGTTTTAATAACTCCCAGGTCAGAGGTAAATATGATGTCTTTTACCTCAATGGTATTACACCTCGTATATCCTTGTGAACAATGAATTTGCTTCTTATCCAGAGCCAGGATGCCCGAATCGGTCAGTTTCAGATTATGTAAAATGCCATGTTTTGTGAAGAGCGCATTGTATCTTGCAGTTTGGGGGTATTGCACTCCGGGGTTTTCTTTTCCGAAGAAAAAATTTACATTATGCTCTTTAAGTATTTCCTTGTATTCTTTTGGTAATCCGGGTGCTGCCACAATTCCGTCCGGTGTCTGGCACATAAAAATATCCGGATGCCCGGAGACTACTTCATAGACCATGCCATGGGTTTGAAACTCCACTACCCTTGCCGTTTCAGACAATATACTCTTTGCCTTTTCAGGTGCTTTTTTGTCAATAAATATCAACATGGTATTGGTGTTTATCCTTAAACTCATTGGTTTCAAATTCCACCTTTATGAAGTTTTTTTCAAGCCATTTGCGATTATGGGCCTTGTGCCCTATGGCTGCATTCAATTGCGAAGGATGGACTGTTAATCGGATTGCCCTTTTTTTTTGTGCAGGTATTTTTTTAAATCTGTTTTTCCACACTTTTGACATCACAAGCTCACCAAAGGCTGGATGAAAAGGTCCAGCCAGCAATTCTCCACCTTCTGTAAAAGATTCGGATGGATGCAAACCGGTTTTCAATACCCGGATATTTGCATTAGTAAAAAGTATGTATAATCTTGCACTCAATGCAACTGCCTCATCCAAAGCCTGAGGTTTGTATTTACCATCTTTGTAAAGTGCTTCCAGGGGAGTACCTTTCAATACCAATGTTGGATAAATCCTTGTGGTGTGCACACCCATAGCAATAATCTTCCGGGCGGTTTCTATGCAGGTTTTTTCTGTATCACCCGGCAAACCTGTCATCATCTGCAGTCCGGTTTCAAATCCACTTTTCAATAATAAATCTACGGCATCATAAACATCGGCCGACGTATGTCCTCTGCCGGCAAGTAAAAGAACATTGTTATCAAGCGACTGGGCTCCCAACTCTACTGCATTCACATGCATTTTTTTCAGGTTTTGCAATATTTCTTCCGAAATATAATCGGGTCGTGTAGATATCCGTATTCCCTGTATTTTTCCTTCTTTAATCCATGGTTGAACAACTTCAAGGTAAGACTTTTGCTGCTGCAATGACAACCCGGTAAAACTACCACCAAAAAACGCCAGTTCAACAACCCGGTTTTTTTCCGAAAAGGTTTTCAGATAGGTTTCAATTATCGTTCCAACCTGCCCGGGTTCAGGGGGTTCACATTGCCCTGAAATGGTAAATTGATTACAGTACACACATCTGAAGGGACATGCTGCCTCCGGAATAAATACGGGAATATTGTAATGCTTCATATAATCAGCAAAATGGCAAAAAAATCTTACAAAAACTTTGCATACCCTCTTTTGTTGTTGTTTCTTTCTCTTTATTGAGGGTTAAACACAAAACTAGTTAAAAATAAAAAGCAGCAATAAATTTATGTCGGGTCTGTTTTTTTAAAATTCTAACTTTGCTGCTCAAAACTCTGCTATGGAATCAAGAATAGGAGAACTTGCTGCGCTGGGAACCGCTTTTTGCTGGACCATTACTGCTCTGGCCTTTGAAACAGCCAGCCGTAAGGTGGGTAGTGTGGCGGTAAATTTCATCAGGCTGGTAATGGCATTGGTATTGCTGAGCGTTTTCTCCTACTTCAACCGGGGTTTGTTTTTCCCAACCGACGCCAGTGTTCATGCCTGGTATTGGCTGATTCTTTCGGGCCTGGTAGGTTTTGTAATCGGAGACCTGTTTCTGTTTGAGGCATTTACATTGATTGGTTCCAGGTTATCCATGTTAATCATGACACTGGTACCTCCCATAACTGCATCATTGGGATGGCTCATAATGGCTGAACAGTTGTCATGGTTCAATATTCTCGGCATGGTGTTAACCATTTCAGGAATTACCCTTGTCATTTTTCAGAAACATTCACCGGACGGTAAGGCAATTCAATACCCGGTAAAAGGACTTCTCTTTGCGTTTCTGGGCGCAGCGGGTCAGGCCACGGGGTATGTACTGAGCAAATACGGAATGGGAGATTTTGATCCTTTTGCCTCAACCCAGATAAGGGTAATGGCAGGCATACTCGGTTTTACGGTTGTGGTAAGTTTTTTTAGAAGGTGGAAAGCAGTTTTCGGAGCCTTACCCCAGAAAAAACCTATGCTCCTAATGCTACTGGGTGCTACTTTTGGTCCGTTTATCGGAGTGTCTCTTTCTTTGCTGGCAGCACAAAATACCTCTACCGGCATTGCAGCAACAATCATGGCAATTACACCCATTCTTATCATTCCTCCTACTCTTATTTTCTTTAAACAGAAAGTAAGTTGGAAAGAAATCGTTGGTGCAATAATAAGTGTAAGTGGTGTTTCGTTATTTTTTATCTTATAGGAAGGTAAAAGTAACATAGTTATTTACTATTACCCGAATAATAAAATTATCAGTATCTGTTTTGAATTATCAGAGAAAAAAAATATTGGGTTCGGAAAAGTCTTTCAGGAGAAGAGGAAAAATATCCCATAAATCAGCAAAATTCTGGGCAAAAGTAATTGTAATATCTATTGCTGCTATTGTTGCTTCAGGTATATTATTCTTCTTCACAGTATGGGCAGGTTTCTGGGGAAAATTACCCGGTAAATCCGAACTGGCAAATATTGAAAATCATATTTCCTCCGAGGTTTATGCAGCAGGGGGTGAACTGCTTGGCAAATATTTTATTTATGATCGTACCCATGTAAATCTCGATCAGATCTCCGAAAATGTCATTGATTGTCTTATCTCCACTGAAGATATCAGGTTTTACAATCACAACGGGATTGACTACAGAAGTCTGGCGAGAGTATTTTTCAGAACCCTTTTAATGAGAGAAAGCTCTGCAGGAGGCGGAAGTACTCTCAGTCAGCAATTGGCCAAAAACCTGTATGCCAGGCAAAATAACGGTATCTTCTCTATGCCCGTAAATAAAGCAAGAGAAATGATCATTGCCCGCCGGCTGGAAAAAATTTATGAAAAGGATGACATATTACTTCTCTACCTGAATACGGTGCCTTTTGGTGAAAATGTTTTTGGCATCAGTGCAGCCTCCCTGCGATTCTTCAACAAAAACCCCTATGACCTTACAATTGAGGAAGCAGCTGTACTTGTTGGAATGCTTAAAGCCACCAGTTTTTTTAATCCCCGGCGTTTCCCCGAAAGGACAATAAACCGGCGCAATGTTGTTATCGGCCAGCTTGTCAGATATGAACTGATTAGCCAGGCTGAAGCAGATTCCCTAAGGGAGATTCCTTTACAATTGAATTACAGTCCATTTAGCCATAATCTTGGCCCCGCTCCTTATTTCAGGGAAAAAGTAAGGCAGGATGTTGTCCGGTTTCTCCATGATTACAATACTGAGCATAAAACTTCATATAATATCTTCACCGACGGACTGAAAATTCATACAACCCTGGACTATGAGTTGCAGCAACTGGCAGAAAAGGCAATGAAAAAGCAGGTTACCTTGCAGCAAAAAGTAATGGATGCCTATTATCAAAGACTACCCCGCAACAGAGCAGAAGTTTTGATTAAAAATCTGATGGTAAACAGTGACAGATTTGCAGCTCTTCAGAAAAACAAACTCAGTGCTCAGGAAATAGAAAATGTGTTTAAAGAAAAAGCATCCATGGATATTTTTTCATGGGATGGCCCCCAATCTGTTAGTTTATCTCCCTGGGATTCTATTTTCAAAATGCAACATATTTTACATTCAGGACTTATTTCAATTGATCCCAATGATGGTCATGTAAAAGCCTGGGTGGGTGGCAATGACTTTCGTTTTTTCCAGTTTGATAATGTGCTGGCAAAAAGACAGCCCGGTTCGGTTTTCAAACCTTTTGTATATGCAACTGCCCTGGAAATGGGCATTGACCCATGTGAATACGTCAGTAACGAGATAAAAATATATGAAGAGTATGATGAATGGAGCCCGGAAAATGTAAGTGGCGAACATGAGGGTTATTACAGCATGATGGGTGCTCTGGCACATTCAATAAATACAGTTTCTGCCTATTACATAAGCCTCACAGGAGTTTTACCCGTTATTGAAAAAGCCCGGAAAGCCGGGATTCACTCCATGTTGCCTGCCGTACCATCCATTGCTTTGGGAACCGCTAATGTGAGTTTACTGGAAATGACTGCAGCCTATGCAACATTTCTTAATGACGGTTACACACTTGACCCTGTGTGGATAACAAAAATTGAAGACAAAGACGGTAATATACTTTTTAACCGTATGCAGCAAAATCAATCTGACAAAGTATGGGAAGAAAACACTGTTATGCTCACCAGGGAAATGTTAAAAGCAGTTGTTGACAGCGGCACTGCGGGAAGACTAAGAGGTCAGTTTGCTATTCGCGGTGATCTGGCAGGAAAAACCGGTACAACCCAAAATAATGCCGATACATGGTTTGTGGGCTTCACTCCCGGACTGATAACCGGAGTATGGACCGGAGTTGAAAACCCTGCTTTTGCTGCTATATATGGCAGCCCGGTAAGTTCCGGTACAAGTGCAGTTCCCATATGGGGTGAATATACAAGAACAATAGAAATAAGCAGGAGTGCAAGAAAATATACATCCGGGCATTTTTTACCGTTGCCCCACGAACTCGCCGGCATGCTTGATTGTGCTATGTACCTGGATGAATTACCTACGGAGAGCTGGTGGGATAGATTATTCGGAACCCCCCAGGACAGGGAACAAAGACGTGAACGCCGCGACAGGGAACGGCCCAGTCGTTTCAGACGTTTCCTTGAAAGTATATTTCCACCTGATTAATTAATTACGGCCTCTGCCCGCCGGTCTTTGCTGACCCCGGGTTTCGCGGAACAAAGATCTGTTGAAGTCCCTTTCCGTCTCATAAAGTTGAATCACCTTCTTTAAGGGAAGAATTTTTTTAAATCTTTCATGGTACTCCCTTCTTAATCTTACCATTTCTTCCATATTTGCAATATCGGCATCTGCAAGTTCGAGTAATTGCTGCTCGGTAAGATTTTCAAGGTTTTCCATATTCATTCTCTGCTGGCGATGTCTTGCCATCATTTGCGCCCGCTTCTGATTATATTCATTGTACACAGGCCAAAACTCCTGCGCTTCAGCGGGTGTAAGAGACAATTCCCTTGTAATAAAAGCAACTCGACGGGCTTCTATCTGTTCATGACGTTCATGACGTTCCTGACGCTCGCGCTGGCCCCTTTGTGCCAGGGCAGTTTCTGTACAAAAGGTTATCAAAACAAAACCTAACAAAAAAACACTAAAATTTTTCTGGTTCATCTGTGTATATATTTAAGTAATATGCTTCGTTTAGCTCGCTTTATAGAATGAGGTTTAGCTTATTCAATTCGTTATTAATTTTCAAAATCATTCTCTGTATAGGTAATATAATCCATATAATAATCGCCATAATCAAACAAATAATCCAAAACCTCATCCTCATCAAAAATCAAACTTTCAAAATCGGCAGCTTCTTCATTGGCCATCAGGATATCATAATAAACATCAGGTTGGTATTCGGAATACCATGCCAGATAATTTTCATAGAATATTTCTTCAGATTCAGTAAGATATATTTCAGGACTTGAGTGAAAGAAAGCAAAATAGCCCGCAAATACTAGTAACACTGTCATTATCGTAGCTAGGACAAAACGGGGCATACCAATTCGCTGAAAGACCGGTTGACTTACTTTTGATTTACCTTTAGCAATTTTTTCCTGAATATTTTGCGGTAGATTCTCAAAGTAATTATGGGGTACCTGAAAGGGATTGCCAGCTCTGAGTTTTTCTATACCCGGAGCTATTTCCCGTAATTCATTTTTGATATCATTTTTTCCCATAGTCAGTTCATTTTACTTGAGTTAGACAATTTATGCAGGCGGTAGTTTAATTTGTCTTTACAAATTCTTCTATTTTTTTTGCAGCATGATGATATGATGCCTTTAAAGCACCTTCAGATGTATCAAGAATACGCGCCATATCTTCATACTTTATTTCATCAAAATAACGCATATTAAAAACTATTCTTTGCTTCGGGGGTAATGATAAAATTGCTTTATGAAGTTTTCTTTGAATTTCATTACCCGAAAAATGCACATCCGATTCCAGTTTTTCCGAAAGAGCGTATTCCACATCCTGCCACGGCAGAAAAAAATGTCGTTTTTTCTTTTTCAGAAAAGTAAGGGCTTCATTGGTAGCTATTCTGTAAAGCCAGGTAAAAAGGCCTGAATCAGCCCTGAAATGCTCAAGACCTTTCCATGCCTTTACAAATACTTCCTGTACAACATCATTTGTATCTTCATGGTCTATAACAAGTCTTCTGATATGCCAGTAAATCTTTTCCTGGTATTTTTTTACCAACAGATTAAAAGCATAATTGGGATTGTCCGAATTATGAAATAAATCAAGTAATTTTTCATCAGAATAATGGTCCATGAACTATGCACACTGTAGGTTCTGAAACTTTCTATATCAGGAAAAAAAGTGTTTTGCAATCCCTTTCAATTAGCATTGATAACGTCACTATGACGATATTTTCTAATGAAAGTTTAATGGAGTAAAGATAATTATTTCGGTGGGTATAAACCTCAGACGATAATCATTATAAAAAAAACAAACCTGAAAAGGCGGGCTATCAGTTGCCCGCTTCAAAATAAATCATTGTTTATTTATTACTGGTTGAGATTAACCACTGTGGAAATACCTGATTGGATTCGAAATGACCTTTCGATAGTAAAAAGAGTAAGATTGGAAACACGTGAACGGTAAACAACCCTGTAATTCCCCGGCTGTAGATAAATTGTTTCACTTTGTACATTTTCGCGAATGATATGAACTTCTTTCAATTCATTGCCCTCTTCGTGCAATACTTTTGCATAACCCTGAGCCGGAAGCCGAATAACGGCAATACCAGGTTGCGGCACCTCCACGCGTGTATTATGACTTTGCTTTATTTCTACATCCCTGATGTAAATACGCGGTATAGACAAAACTTCCAGGTCATATTTGCCGACAAGGTACTTTTCGGTATGCCCAAAGTTATGTGTATTAAGCGTTTCCATTTTACCTTTATGCCTTACAATAGCTTTATATACTATATGAGTAGAACCTCCGACCAGCAATGTCAAACTACCCTGTGGAGTATCGGCTGCTATTATATTATGTTTACCCGGATGTACTTTAATGCCTTCTACTTTTACAGGTGGTATTGTGTGAACTACCATATCATACTCGATAAGAGGATCAAGGCTATAAAGCGTGTCAGGTAAACCTCTGAAGTTAAGCGTATGCATAATGTTTTCCATAATCAGCCCATTGTTATTGTTATAGAAAGTAATGGGTACATTGGTTTCTGTAGGATAACCATTTATATCCAGAAGATTAACCTGTGCTGTTGTATTATCAAGAGCCTGTGAAATTATAATATTAAGGCTTTGTTTGAACTCCAACTCCGTTGTGGCGTCTAAATAAAGTCCCACACATTCAAATTGAGCGCGATAATCCCTGCCTATGCCAATTACAAATGGTTTCAGGATAATTCCTTTGCTTTGTAATTCCCTGGATACCGCGCAGGGGTCTCCCCCACATTCTTCAATACCATCTGTAATCAATACAATAATATTGCGGCAATTATCACAGGGTGGAAAGTCATGTTCCGCCCTTTCCAGTGACATGGCAATAGGTGTAGTACCTCTGGGTGTTATGGTGCGAATACGTTGTCTTATCCTGCCAATATTACCATCTGCAAAAGGTACTTCCAGCCTTGTATCGTCGCAATCCTGGGGAGGAAAACGTTTCTGATGCCCAAATACCCTCAGTGCCAGTTGCGTATTCTCGATGCCCTCAAGACTATCGAGCAGTTCAATCATAAATCTTTTTGCGATATTGATGCGAGTATCACTCTCCCAGCGGGCAAACATACTTTGCGAAGCATCAAAAATAAAGAGAATGCGCGTAAGCGGTACATCAATATCTTTCTTACTTTGCGCAAAAGTACTGTTTACAAGAGCCGAAAATAGTATCAGCACAATTGCAATTATTTGTGTTCCTTTTTTCAATGAGAATAACGTATTTAGGCAGTAATCAGGATTTAATGAATTAAATGACAATAATGATATCTCAAGCTACAAAGTTAAAGAAATGAAAACACAGATTATTGCGGTTTTTATGGAAAAACGACCTAAGTAGTCTTCGGGTAAAATTTTTAATTCATTTGAATTCGATGATACCCGGAAAATTTAAGGGAACTACTTCTAAAGCTCCAATGACAGTATGTTGGGGGATAGAAAAAAGGGGTGATGAATCTGGCCGCATATTCTTATATTCCGATCAACACTCAAAATAACATACTTTTTATAATAATACCCCCCTTTTTTTCAACATAAAACAAATATTATTAACATTTTTATTGTCATACCCCATATTTTTTTTACTTTTACGCAAAATTTTAAATATTTTATTTTATGACAAGCTCAAGATTTATTTCCCTGAAAGAAGCATTAAGCCATTCACCCCTTGAGGTGGAAAAAACCAACAAAAAGGTATCAGAGTATTACGGTATCAATGTATTTAATGACCGCGCCATGCGTGAGTACTTGCCTGATGACGTATATAAAAGTATCAGCGAAAACATTGAGAGGTCCGAACAAATTGAAAAGAAAGTTGCCGATCAGGTGGCTTCAGCCATGCGGGCATGGGCCATAAGCAAAGGAGCAACCCACTATACCCACTGGTTTTTGCCACTCAATGGAGCTACAGCAGAAAAGCATGATGCTTTCTTTCATCCATCTTCCGATAACCGAAATATTGAACAATTTGATGGTAGTAAGCTGGTACAACAGGAACCCGATGCCAGCAGTCTTCCCAGCGGCGGATTGCGCAACACCTTTGAAGCCCGCGGATATTCAGCATGGGATCCTTCTTCACCTGCTTTCATCATGGACAGCACCCTCTGTATCCCTACCATATTTGTTTCTTACACCGGTGATGCACTGGATTTTAAAACACCTTTAATTAAGTCTCTGAGTTTTATAGATAATATAGCTACTGATGTTTGCCAGCTTTTTGACCGCAGTATAACCCGGGTCATTGCAACCCTTGGATGGGAGCAGGAATATTTTCTGGTAGATGAATCGCTTTACTATATGCGCCCCGACCTGGTTATGACCGGTCGCACACTCACCGGCCATGCGCCCGCTAAAGGACAGCAACTTGAAGACCATTATTTTGGAGCCATTGCACCCAGAGTAAAAGCTTTTATGACTGAATTTGAAATCGAAGCCTGGAAGTTGGGTATCCCCGTTAAAACGCGCCATAATGAAGTAGCACCTAATCAGTTTGAGCTTGCACCGGTATATGAAGAAGCCAATATTGCCATTGACCACAATCAACTGGTAATGGTTGTTATGGAAAAAATTGCCCGCAAGCACAAATTCAGGATACTTTTTCATGAAAAACCTTTTGCCGGTGTAAATGGAAGTGGTAAGCACAATAACTGGTCTCTTGCAACCAATACAGGAAAGAATCTTTTAAGTCCCGGTCATACACCCAAAACCAATCTGCTTTTTCTAACCTTTTTTGTAAATTTCATAAAATCGGTATATAACCACAGCGACCTTCTCAGAGGAGCGATTGCTTCTGCAGGTAACGATCACAGGCTGGGCGCCAATGAAGCACCCCCGGCAATTATATCAATATTCATTGGGACGCAACTCACAAAAGTCCTCGATGAACTTGAAAGAAAGGTAAAAGACAGAAAAATGACACCCGATGAGAAAACGGAACTCAAATTAAATATTGGGAAAATCCCACAAATCATACTTGACAATACTGACAGAAACCGTACTTCACCGATAGCATTTACGGGAAACAAATTTGAATTCAGGGCAGTAGGTTCTTCAGCTAACTGCGGACCCGCAATGATTGTACTTAACAGTATCCTGGCCCAGCAACTGAAAGAATTCAAATCAACCCTCGATAAGGCAATGGAAAAAGGTGAAGATAAAGATGAGGCTATTTTTAAAATATTGCGCAATTATATCAAAGAATCCAGGCCTATTCTTTTTGAAGGTAATAATTACAGTGATGAATGGGTAAAGGAAGCAAGCAAAAGAGGTTTGTCAAATTTTAAAAACACTCCGGAAGCTTTATCCTCTTATGTTTCTGATTCAACAGTGAAGCTATTTGAAGAAAACAATATTTTTAGCCGAAAAGAACTTGAAGCCCGCTGGGAGATACGACATGAAAACTACGCGAAAGTTATCCAGATCGAATCGCGTGTACTGGGCGATTTGGCAGGCAACCACATTATACCTACAGCCATCAGATATCAGAATATATTGGTTGACAATGTAAAAGGGCTGAAGGAAATTCTGACCTCCGAACAATTTGAAGAGCAGGCAGAATTGCAAAAGTATATAATTGGAAAAATCTCAGAACATACTACTGAGATCAGAAAAGGAGTTAAGGAAATGATAGAAAAGCGTAAAATCGCCAACTCTTTCGAAGAAGCTGACAAACGCTCATTCCATTATTGCAATGAAGTAAAACCCTATCTTGAGTCCATAAGATATCATGTCGATAAACTCGAGCTCCTGGTTGATGATGAAATGTGGACACTGCCTAAATACAGAGAATTGCTTTTTATCAAATAAATCGGATTGAAGCAATGTTTTGCCAAAAAAAAATGCAGGATTTCTCCTGCATTTTTTTTTACAACTATTTGATTTACCGGATGTTGTATACCAAACCAATTCCAAACTGTTGTCTCATTTGGGTAGTTGGCCTGCGATACAGCTCTACTCCATCATCATCAAGTTTCGGAATTTTTATGTCATGGTCATAAAGCAGATGAAACCCCAACGTTACAGTAAGAAAAGTGTTTATAGGCATATTGATTTGTGTTAACCAGTCAACATCTGTGTTTTTTCTGTTGCTGACATCAGAATCGGTATAATTATTAAACAGAACAATCCTTGAGTTTACATTTACATTGGTAACAACTTCTTTAACAAATTCAATGCGAACCATGGCACCAAACTCTGGATTTACCTTTTCGCCTGGTTCAACACCAAAGGCTCCTTGCTCAGAAAGATCATCATCCAGAACAAAAGTAAATTTTCCGGTAGTTGGTGAGGCAAATATGGATAAAAACTCAAACGGTTTATAATCAAAACCCAATGCCGCTGTAAGATACCCCGGGGCCATAAAGCGCGATACTACAACACTGTCATTGGGAAAGTTATATCCTTTGTCAAACTGGGATTGAAAATTTAAAATTGCAGTGTAGCTGAAGTTGTCATTTATGGTTCTTCCCAATTTTGAAAACAAGTCAATTTTGTCAATGTTTTTTCTCATTGGGTTGTCCGCAATTTTTATTAAACCGTAATTTAAATCCAGATAATTTTCCCATGTATATCTGTTCTTCTTATAATTTGCATCAAAGCGTGCCTGAGAGGTTGATGCAAATGAGTTTTCACCCCCTGCTGCCCAATTGGTAAAAGTTACCTGGTTCAATGCCTGCTGGAAAAATCCTTTAAATTTCCAGTTACTTTCCGGGTCTTCATTATTCTCAGCCCATGCCAGGTTAGCGGTTAAAAAAACCATAGTAAATAAAAAAGTAATCTTTCTTTCCATAACATTAAGTTTAAATTTTTAAAATTGTAAAATTGATTCACTGGATTATTAAATAATACATCCTGAAACAATATCACATAGTGAATGTTTAATATAATGCATACATTAATTTGAACGGCAAAATTAAATACTTTTCTCTTGCTTATAAAAAAATGTTAAAAATTTATACTTAAATTTTAAAATAAATCCAAAAAAAACATACATATGCAAGCAATAATTTTCAACAAACCCGATGAACCATGCAAAAGCGTACAGGCAAAAAAACCCGAACCCTCCGCCAATGAGGTTTTGATAAAAATCAAAGCAGCAGCTTTAAACCGACGCGATTACTGGATTAAGAAAGGTATTTACCAGGGTGCTGATTTTCCTTGTATACCAGGGTCAGATGGGGCCGGAATAGTAGAGAAAACCGGAGAAAATATAAATAAAGATTGGCTAAAAAAAGAGGTAATCATTAATCCGGGTTTAAATTGGGGAGATAACCCGGAGTATCACAACAAGGACTTTCATATTCTAGGTTTGCCAACCCAGGGAACAATGGCACAATATATAACTGTGCCGGTTGAAAATGTATATGAAAAACCCGGGAATTGGTCATTTGAAAAGGCAGCAGCCTTGCCACTCGCAGCATTGACAGCCTATAGAGCCCTGTTTACCCGTGCGGGTTTAAAGAAAGGAGACAAAGTTTTTATAACCGGCGCCGGAGGGGGTGTTGCCGTTTTTTTAATCCAGTTTGCCGTGGCCTCAGGTGCCGAAGTTTTTGTGAGCAGCAGCTCGGAAAAGAAAATAAAAAAAGCTATTCAGCTTGGAGCACAAAATGGCGTTTTATACAATCAGGATGGCTGGGAAACAGAACTTGAAAAAATGGCCAATAGCAAATTTGATATAATCATAGACAGTGCTGCCGGAAACAATTTTCAAAAACTCCTTGGTTTACTGGATATTGGTGGCAAAATCGTTATTTTTGGAGGAACTGCAGGTAAAATACCAGAATTTACACCGGCAAAACTTTTCTGGAAACAGGCCTCCATAATGGGAACCACAATGGGCAGCCCGGAAGACTTTCAAAATATGCTCACTTTTGTTCAGGAAAAAAATATTGAACCTGTAATTGACAAAATTTTCCCAATGATGGATGCAGAACTGGCATTCAAACATATGGAAAATCATGAGCAGTTTGGGAAAATTGTTATCAATATTCCTGAAGATTATTAATATCATATCAATATTCATGAACAGATAAAAGATGAACAGTATTATGCAAAGAAATTTTATTGTAACAGGTGGTAGCTCAGGCATTGGATTGGCCGTAATAAAAAAACTCTCAGACGACCCCTCCAACAGGGTCATCTCATTTTCGCGCAGCAGGAAAAAGATTGAGAGGGCCATCCGAGACTGGGATTTAAAACACAAAAATGTAGAGTTTATAGAAGGTGATGTAAGTAATGACGCAGACTGTAAAAAACTTGCCGGTTATCTTAAAAAAAACGATTACAAAGTTCATGGTCTTGTAAATGCTGCAGGGGTTTTAACCAGGGGAGGAATAGAAATGATAGACTATGAACAATGGAAATTTAATCTTGATGTTAATTTAAACGGTCCGTATCTATTAACCCGTCATCTCTTGCCATTTCTGAAAGAAGCCAATGGAGCATCCATTGTAAATATTTCTTCGGTTGCATCGCTAAGGCCGGGCACAAGTATAGCTTATTCGGTAAGTAAAGCAGGTCTTGATATGCTTACCGAGTTTCTTGCCGGCGACCTGGCTCCTTACAAAATAAGAGTTAACTCTGTTAATCCTGGCCTGGTCAGAACCCCTATACATCTTGATAATCAAATATTTGATAATGAAAAAGAATATGAAGAGATGCTCATCAAATCAACTGAGAGATATCCGCTGAAAAGAATCGGGGAAGCCAGCGAAGTGGCATCTCTGATTTGTTATTTGCTTGAAGACGAATCATCCTGGATTACCGGTTCGATTTTTAAAATTGATGGAGGTGTACTGGTTTATAATGACCTTTTACCTCCAAAAAATTCAAAATAAATCAAGCCCAAAACAAAATCTCCCCCATCTGATTAGTTATTTACAAACATGCTGTTTATAATTAACCTTTTTGGTTTTTCTACCAGATTTAAAAGTCAGTCAATTTATTTTGAATACATATCTTAAAAAAATTGTGGGAAATACCTAGTAAAATTTTAGTATTTTAACGAATTGATAATAGGATTAATCAGAACTATATTTGACATATTATAGTTCTTTAAAACATTTGACAAGCATTTATATCGACATAATTATAAAAACAAGCAACTTGTCGGAAATTGGGGAGGCAGCAATATGTTTTGAAATTTTAAAAAATGCATTTATCATAGTTGTAAGCAAACCGAAGTTGAAAATGCACTGAAAGAGATGTTGCCGGAGAATTGAAACAGGTTCAGGTGTTGTCGGATACATTTTGAAAATCAATTCTCTCTGAATGGGGAGGTATCAGATTATGCCAATGGATGGCAAGTTGCTTTCTGGTCTTTTAAAATAGTTTTGTTTGGTTAAATAAATAAGAGAATTGGATTTCTGTTATGCAGAAATTCATGTTTTTGGTTTTATTGTTTTACAGTGTTAGTGGTGTGAGGGTTGTCTTTG
>REDJ01000042.1 GCA_007693555.1 Bacteroidota bacterium | reverse complement strand
AGAATCACTGTTCTTATTCTGGCGGTATTATCATTCTCCGCCCCGGGGCCTGAAACTTTGCAGGAGATCAAAGCCAGCAAAAATATTGAAACAATAAGGGTTCGTAGCATGGTATGTTTTGGTTAAAATGTGTAATGGATTTTATAACGATCTGTTTCTATTTACGGCCTCTCCGCAATCACATATTGATCCATGGTATAAAAAAAAGTCAGCTGGGATGACATCGATATCAGACCATTCCCAAACAAATATTCATTGGCAGGATTGCGGATAATCATGCAAAGTTTATAACAAGACCTTCAAATGGTTCAATTTCTAAATCAATTTTTTTTCTTGTATTTATGCTTATGCAAGTTTCATTGGAATAATGTGTTGAATTTATGTCATTAAAGATTCTATCTAAACCATATTTCGAGTAGAGTCTACCTTCAGGGATTGGAATTTGCAATTTTACAAGCTTATCAGTAAAATTAAAAACAATAATTTTTGTCCTGTTATTTATTTGCATCACCAGTAAATTCCATTTTAATGGTTCGGGACTGATTGCTGGAATAAAATGCCTATTTTTTAATTCCAGTACCTGCTTTAAAATGTGATAAACAGGATAAAGACTATTTTTTTCTGTCCTGAAAATGTGGCGGTAAGGGTCCACCTGGTGTGAATCCATCAAACCACCCAAACCAACAGTTTCGAAAAGGGTAAAGGATGAAGCACCAGCCTCTGCAAGAGCTTTGATGCATCCTAATGTCCATGTGGCTCCAAAAAGTGACATTTGGCGTACATCGTATTTTTCGGGTATTTGCCCCGGAGATGTTACAGATTCATCAGAGGTGGCATTGGCATTGAATCGGGGTTTCAGGGTTACCGGGGTTACAAACACGGGGATCCCATTAAAGTATTCCTTAGCACTTTGTACTGTCCATGCCTGGGCTTCGGGAGTCTCAACAATGGAGCGATTGTCTACAGCGTGCACCTGGGGGTTGACGGAATAGCAGACAAAATCGAGCGTTGATGGATTGGGCCGTTCACGATTCAGTTCGGCAAAGTAGACGTTGGTTCCACCGCCGATCTTAAGTCCGGGATCAACGGAACTCAATAATTCCCGGGCAAAAACGGATACATCACCGGGAGTGGTTTTATGATCTTTATGGAAAAGGATAATATGACTTATCCGGGGATTGGATTCCTTTATGATCCTGGCCAGATCAAGGAGTTCATGTTTAAAATCCTTGCTCACATGTACCACCAGTTCAAGGGGTAGGTTGAGTGATTTTACTTCTTCCACTGTGTCATTAAATTCTTTATTCCAACCAAGATTATAAAGTTGGATATCAGCCCGATAATGGTCTAAATTCAATTCGCGAATCAGGAATTGCTGCTCTTTGGTAAGCGAACCTTCTATGGTTCTGGAAACACCAATTTTCGGGAAGGGAAGTCCGGGGTGTTTGAAATCTATCGTTGCCTGTTTTTTACTTCCGGTCTTTAGGTCTGATGAATGGCAATAATCCACCAATAATTCTACCTGCTGTTCCATCTTTTTACCCTTTTCTACCAACACAGGAAATGGGATTTCCAAAGGAGTACTATATGTTTTAAAAGATGCGTCGGTCCAGTTGCGGTGGTCTTCCATCTCAAATACATCACCACTGAAATTCAGTTGGGCACGGCAATTATCGCTCAACTGCCATCTCATTGAAGCTATATTTTTCATGGGTTGGTAGGGGCTAATATGCCAGGGAAAACGGGTGAGTTTTGTCTCTCCCGAGTGATCTGTTACATGACATTCCTTATCCACGCATTCTTTTAACGGATGCAGAACACACAATCCAATCCGGTTTTTTGAAAAACTGCTAAGGGCTTCCCCTTTCATCCTAAAAACCACCCTGCCATCAGGGTTGCCAGTGATCGTGTAAGTTGCTGTAAAATCTATTCTCCCATGAATGTACCTGCAAGTCAGAAGAATTTCAAAATGATCTTCCCCTATGTTCATCTGCTCACTTATAATTTCCGGGCTTGCTGTTTCCCAGTTGTGGTCACGGACAGCAGGATGAATCATCCTTACAATCTCTTTATCGTCAGCTTTAATGTAACGCAGTGCACCGTTTTCGTAAAGCATGGAAAGATGCCCTGCCCGAAGTTGTAGAACCTCGGGCAGGGGTTTATCGGAACCATAATATGAAACCGGGACTATCTTTTCCATAAATTGGCACTAAGCGTTTGACCATGTAATAAATATCAGGCCCACAAGGTAAAGCAAAAACATGATGGCCAGAATGGAATCAGTCTTTTTGGGTGCTCCCCTGAATTCCTTCCAGACAATAACTCCCCACAGGATGGCAACCACGGGTGCTGCATTGCTCATTCCATAGGCAATGGCAGGGCTTGCCGCGCCAATGGCGAGAAAACTGAACACAGTGCCCGCGCAATATATCAACCCACCTAACCAACCAGCCATATGGGTTTTAATGTTGGCAGAAAAATATTCTTTTACCGTGCCGGGTATGCCCACTCGTAAAGGTTTCATTACAAAAAGATAAAATGGGATAGTGCAAACCCACACCCCGATGGCAAATCCAACAATAGCCGTAAAAGGGGTAAGGGTTCCGGTACCACCGGCAACAAATTCGCCATCGAGCGACTTTACAAGGAACCCATAAAAAAATGCAATGAATAAACCTGCAATTACCGACAGAACAATACCCCTGGTACCGGGTTTCTTCTGCTCGGAAGCCAGTTGCCTGTAAGCCTTACCACTTAATACGATGGCAATTATGATGATAATCATTCCTGTCCACAGCAAAAGAGGATTACTGGCGGGAATCTTTCCATCCATCAACACTACAACATAATTCACGAGAATCCCAAGTATCCATGCGATACCCCCCCCGATAGGGAATGCTACTGACATACCTGCAGTGGCAATGGCAGCAACCAGGAACAGATTGCCGGCATTCCATAGTATTCCACCCATTATGGCAAACATAAAGCTTTGGGCATCGGCTTGCCTTAGGTCTTCAAGAAAGGTACGCCCTTCGGTGCCCAGGCTGCCGAGGGTAAAGGCAGCAAAAAGCGCCATAACAAGGATACCGGTGATCTTGTCCCAGTAAAAAAGTTCAAAGCGCCAATTGCGGGCGGCTATTTTTTGTGTGTTGGGCCAGGAGCCCCAGCAAATCATGGCCAGTATGGTAAACATAATGGCAACGGAGTAATTAGTTATGATAACCATAGCTTCAGTTTTTTGGTTAATGTTTAATTATACTTTAAAATAAGGTTAGTTAAAATCTTCAAGCCTGATAACCTTGCCGGTGAAGGCTGACTCATAGGCTGCCCAAACCATACGTACCGTTTCAAAATTATCATCACCGGTATTTTCTGCTTTGGCAATGCCCAGCATATCATCGAGTATATTTCTGTTAATATCGACAATGCTGGGGGGTTCGGGTTTTAGCCTGTCGGTTTGCCAGGAGTACGATTTCATGGGGACCACTTGTTTAGTTGTGCCTGAAGGAGTGGTGATACTGATCACAAAATCGGCATCCAGACGAATACTCCCCTTGTCGCCCTCTACCAGTAAAAGGGTTTGGGGAAACACTTCGGTTTCCAGTGGTGAGCTGAAGGAGATTTCCTGGGTTACCACCATTCCGTTTTTCATCCTGATAAGGCTGGTTGCTACATCTTCGCCCTTTATGGTGGGGTTCACTGTTTGAATCAGGGTATAGATCGAATCTGCCTCACCAAACAGGTACCGAACGATATCAAATTGGTGTGAACCCTGATCGGTAAGGGCAAATTGTTCCAATTGTGCCAAAAAGGGCTGGGTCTCAAAAACAGGAAACGCTGTATTCCACCATGTGCGGGCGCGGAAGGTTTTGCCGATTACCCCCGAGGTGATGATCTCCTTGACCTTTCTGATCTGCGGTTGCCAGCGGTAGTTCTCATGAACATAGAAACGGACACCGGCATCACGGGTAACCTGCATCATGCGTTTGGCAGTATCGAAATCCGGAGCCAGGGGTTTCTGGCATATCACATCCCTTTTGTATTTTGCCGCCAGATCTACAAACAGGGCATGGGTGTCCACATCGGTGATAATATCCACAAAATCTATCTCCTCGTTCTGAAGGAGTTCCTCAGCATTGTCATATACCCTTGGTATGCCAAATCGAGACGCAAGCGCTTCTGCCCGGGAACGGGTGCGGTTATATAGAGCCACACACTCAACCCCTTCCAGTTCCTGCCAGGCACCCAGCTGAAACTGAGACCAGAAGCCGCATCCAAGAATTGCAAATCGTTTTTTATCCATAATTGATACTTTTAAGGTTTATTTTGTCTTCCTGTTCCTACTGTTAAAAATGGTAATTTCCTTTTCCACCTCCAGAGTTTTATCATGGTCCAGAACTTCAACACCAATAACCAGTTTTACTGCCTGACCCGGCAATAAGACAGGGTTGAAGGCTACACTGCTGTCTGTTCTGCCATCATGATCTAAAGCACTTGCACCGATTTCTATCCCGATTCCATTCCATGGTTTCTTGAACACAGGCTCTCCATTGGTGTAGGTAAATTCATCAGAATTGGCACCTCCGTTACAAAACCAGGTCTGGAAATATGGCGAAGGCGAAAAGGTTACCCAAATCCCTTTGCCATTGGGATATGTAACCAATACATCATTCAGTTGACGTCCATCTTGATCGTTTATTCTCAACCCATTGTGAACAATTCCGGTTTCGGTGCGAAGTCGTTCGCGGATTGCAGGTTTCCAGGTTTCGATATCGGCAGGGAGGGACTGCCGGTCCCTCATTTCAGCACTTTGCGACGGAACCAGCAATTTAGCTCCTACTTCAGCATGAAAGGTGATATGATAACCCCAGTCCGGCGACAAGGTATCGGCGGTTTTGTTTTCTATGGAATCTGAAACCTCCATTTTACCTGCCTTGCTAAGGCGTATAGTGCGGGTCACCGTGTACAATACTTCACCTCTTTCATACCAGGGTTTTGTTTCATCACCAATGAATGAGCGATATTCAAAGGTTCCCACAATGATCAAATCGTGGTTATCCAGCCACAGTTCAATTTCCTTCACCGGAATGTTTGAAGTTTCCCCATGCAGAGGAAGCAGTTTTCCATCCTGATCTTTCCGTGGCATACCCCAGTTTTTAAGCCCGTATAGTTCAATTCCGCCCGAGAAGGTTTGCAGGAAGGAGAATCCGGGGGCAACCTTACCGTTTATACATATATCTTCCTGCAACGGGTTAAACTGCCCGGGAGGGATCAGGCCAGCAGGTGCCTCCCAGAAAACGGGTTGCCGGTTATACCATAACTGGCCTATCGAGAGACCTTTTGTTGGAAAGCAATGAAGCAATGTTTGCCCGGATACCGCTTCCAGCACCATGACCCCGGAATTACCCTGCCTTTTTTCCGATAGTGATATATTCAAATCGTCGGAGGAGATTTTAAATGGTGTATTGCATTGATTGATAGCCAGATGTTTCATTATCAAAAGTTATGTAATATCTTTCACCTGTTGAAGCACATTATCGGGTTCAAAGATCTGCTTCCAGTCTTCTTTGAACAGAATTTTCTTCCCTCGGTCGAGAGCCTTAATGGCCGCATCAGAGAATACGGCATTGGGTAATTCTTTAAAGATCACTGCCAGTTGTATGTTGATGTGCCCCAGCAGAAACTCCCTGGCGGCTTCGGCGGGGATACCCCTTTTGATCACCTCATCCATCCCTTCGCGGATCAGGTCTAGACAGGATGATGAAAGGGTTTCCACAAGGGCAGGTTCCAGCAATGCCATTTGCTCCATCGTAATCCTGAATGCTTTCGATACAGGGGCATACATAGCCGATGATACCTTTTCTCCAATGGCATAGTCTTTTTCTGACCCCTGAATCAGGGCGCAAACTATGGTTTGTTTGGCCAGGATGCCACCAAAAAAGTCGGCCTGCGCCTCACGGGTTGGCTCCCAGTTAAACACCGACGGGTGCGATGGATGGGCGATAAAATACGATATATCCCGGCGAATAAATAGTTTTCCGGCGCGGGCTACAGCCGGATCAAGGGTAATGACCAGGGCGCCGGGCTTCATTTTGGGGATGATATTTCCCGAAACCTTACCCAGCGCCACATCGGGCACAGCAAGAATCACCACATCGGCGACGGGGATGGAGGCTTGTTCAGTAATAACTTCCAATCCCAGTTCTTTGAGTTTTTCGATCCCTTCAAGGCCCACTTCCAGGCAGTCGATCTTCCAGCGGGTTGTCATCAGGTTGCGGATCAAACGCATGCCCATTTTGCCACCGGCTCCTACAAGGCTTATTTTCAATTTCATAGTATCTGTTTTTAGATGATTTGTTTCAAATATTGTATGCTTTCTCTGGCCCAGGCATCCTCTTTTCGAATAGTATTAGAGATGGTAGCTTCCGGCGGTGTCCACAATTCAAGTATGGCGCTGTGGCAGCGGTTCCAGGGTTTGAGTTTTTCAATAATCCACGGAAGGTTCAGAAATCCCTTTCCGGCAGGTACCCCTTCCACCACAAACCCCATTTTATGATCCACCCTGCGGATGGTAAAATCCTTTACATGCAGATTCAGGGTATGGGGTGCAAGGTTTTCCACTACGGTTTCCAGCCCTTCGGCAATTCCCAGTGAATTGACCGAATCTAGACAGATTCCCACAAGAGGGTGGCGGATGGTTTCAAT
>REDJ01000199.1 GCA_007693555.1 Bacteroidota bacterium | reverse complement strand
AACCGGTTATTTACGTTCAGACTATATACGAATTATTTGAGCATTATAAAAAATTCATCGAATAACGCTTTATAAAGCTGAAGTCTTTGACAAGAAGCAGGAATATAGTATTTTACGAGTTTTCGCCTGCATTTCAAGAAGTAAAATCCAAATTCTGAAAAGCCAATGCTAAAAAACCCATTCTGAAAAATGTTTACCCGGATTATTTCGTTTCCTTTCAGATATGCTTTTTCCAAATTAAAGAGGAGAATAGGCAAGCTTGGAACCATCAAGGTTGAGCCTCTTTATGCTTTTGGAAATGAAAATGTAATCTTTTTCAAGGGGAGGGTGGTTGAATCATACAAACAAAGCAAACCTGCTCCGGGAAAAACCTATTTTCATAACCTGCTGGCTGCCATGAGGCGATATGCCGGAAGCAGCGTATCTGAAGCGAAAGTAGAGATTAATTATCATGGTCAGTTAAAAACACTGGAAAGTGATGCCGAAGGTATAATTGCCTGCTCCTTTGAAAACTCTCTTGACCACACAAAGGGGAAAGACTGGATATGCTTCGGTCTTCAACCCGATGAAGGAATTATCCCGGAAAGGGAAAAAATCTGTATCGACGTATTCCGGTATCCTTCAGATCATCCTCTGGGAATCATTTCAGATATTGATGACACAGTCCTGATCTCACATGCAACGCGTGTGGGAAAAAAATTCTGGCTGTCCATCTCAAAAAATGCATATACCCGCAGGCCTTTCCCGGGAGTCAGCAAATTTTACAAAGCATTGACCCATGATGGGAAAAATCCGGTTTTTTATGTCTCCAGCAGTGACTGGAATTTGTTTGATATGATCAGAGACTTCCTGAATTACCGGAAAATCCCCGCCGGGCCTTTACTGCTGAAAGACCTGCATGTTGACCTGCGAAACATCTGGAAGTCGGGTGGCGGCAATCATGATCACAAACTGGAAAAAGTGGAGATGCTTATGGATATTTATCCGGGCATGAAGTTTATTCTGATTGGCGACAGTGGACAACATGATCCTGAATTGTATGCCGAAGTGATGAAAAAACACCCGGGCAGGGTTAAAGCTGTTTATATCAGGGAAATCAAAGCAATAACCAGTCAAAGAAGAAAGCTGCTCGAAGCGAAAATTAAAGATCCTGAAACTCCCGATATCATTTTCGTGCAAAACACACAACAAGCCATTGACCATGCCATAAACCACAAATTAATTGACACAGTAGAATGAGCAAGAAAATTCTTTATATCAGCAACCCCATATCGGGCAGTGGGACTGACAGACAACAGATTTGGGAATCATTGAAAAAGATTGCCGGTGATTCTGCCCTTGAGAAGTATGAAACAAAAGGGAAAAATGACAAACCGGCATTACAGCAACAAATCAGCAATCATGAACCTGATATGATATGGATAGGAGGCGGTGATGGTACAATCAGAATGGTTGCTGACGCAATGGGTGAAAATGATATTCGTGTCGGAATTATTCCAATAGGTTCGGCCAACGGGCTGGCAAAATGCCTGGATATTCATAACCTTGAAGATGCATACAATTCAATAAAATCGGGCAAAACCCAGAAACTGGACATCCTGAAAATCAATGATGAGATCTGCCTGCATCTTTGCGATTTCGGATTTAATGCCGGTCTTATTAAGAAATTTGAGGAGGAAAATGAAAGAGGGATGATGGCCTATTTCAAGAGCTCGCTGAGACAATTTCAGGAAATGCGCCCTTATACATTCCATTTGGAAATCAACGGGGAAGAATTTCAAACAAAAGCCAAAATGCTTATTATCGCCAACGGTGATATGTATGGCACGGGAGCCATCATAAATCCCGCCGGTAAAATAGATGACGGCACCATGGAAATCATAGCTTTGAATCCGGATGGATTTGATGAAATGGCAGAAATCTCTCTTGCCTTGTTTCGCGGCAATCTCGATGAGTCGGAAAGTGTAAGAATATGGTCTGGGAAAAAAGCCATAATTACAAACCCCGACAATGCTGATTTTCAGATTGACGGAGAGATAATGCCTGAAACTGAAAAGATAGAAGTAATATGCGAAGCCAATAAATACAGGTTTTTCAGCCTTAGGCAGGATTAACGGATTACATTAACTGCATGTATCCTGATTAAAAAATCTGTATTGAAAGAAATTGCTTTATTAAAAAGTAAAAAAGATTCTGGACGCTGAACCTGTCGAAGCGCATATCTGCTTAATATTGCACTGTCGTTTCGACAAGCTCAACGACCAAAAAACTCATTCAATAAGCATCCTGTTTATCAATATTACATGAGAATTTACAATCCCAACACATCTTTTCCCTGCCTGAAAACAATATCAACGGGTATTCCGGTTGCATTTACCCTGTCAAGGTCCTGACGTAGCTGATCAGTCATTACACCGTCAGTATCAACCCAGTATCTTGCTGCGGCATAATCACCATCACCCTGAATAATCAGGATTTTTTCCAGCAAAGATGTTACGGCAGCTTTCATTTCTTCAAAATTCACTTTGTAGGTACCATCTTCCTGGTAAATGAAGGCACCATTATCGGCAAAATACTTCATATTGAGCATATTGGCCCTGCCATGGGCACTGGCAGTACCAAACCGGCTTGAACGGAAAATACCTGCAAAGAAGGTAACATAATTGTCCATCACCTCACCACTGGTTATTTCACCCATTTCGTATAATTGGGTAACCAGCCAGAGTCCCATAATATCAGCTTTGGCCTCTTCAATGGCTGAATAGTACTCGCGTAAAACTTCACGCACAGGCATATTGCCCCTGACGGTGTTTTTGATTCCCATTCCGTGTGCCACTTCGTGGAATGTAGTATTTTCAAAGAATGCATCGAAAGTTATATGCTTTCTCTGACTTTCATCAATCAAAATTTCAGTGATAGGAACCAAAATTTTATCAAACTTGGCTTTCATGGAGTTTTTGAGTTGAAGCTTGCGGCTGCCCACTTCCAGATGAATGATGGGATCATTGGGTAGATTAATAGCAATGGTTTTGGTGCCCGCATTGCAATCACCGGCATAATAAATGGCATAATACACATTCATATCGGCATCGGTACCCGGTTCTTCAGCCTTGTATTCAGGCGCTACGGGAAGCGCAGCCTGTAAGTCGGGCAGCATGGCATTGAATTTTTCAAGCTGGGCACTCCATTCAAGGTCTTTAACCAGGATAAAAGCTTCATGAGCTGCTTTAAAGCCAAAAAGCCGGTCTTCATAATTCTCGATGGGTCCCACAATGAAATCAATATTTGATTCTTTCATCTCCATCCATGCAAAATCACTGGGAAGGTAATCATCGGTAAGCAATGCTTCCGCACGAAATTCAAGGTATTTTTTCAATCCCGGATCTTCGGCCAGTTCCGCAGCTTTAAGCATCAGGCGTGCTGCTTCTTCATGCTGTTCCTTATAAGCTTCCGAATAGGGGATTGCAACCAGATTTCCTTCATCATCACGGCGAATCAAAGTATACAAGCTGGCCTTTGTGGGTTCATCCCAGGCTTCAAATTCTTCAATGGTCATATCGACCGGGTAAAAGTTGGCGCCCAGTGGTTTTTCTTCATGAAATCCATCTAAAAAAGCCCTGTTTGCATCAATGCGATCCCAGGGGCCATAATGAATCTTTGCATATTTACGTGCATATTCATTATCAATCCGGTCAAAAAGTTCATCCTTGTCGCCATAGGATTGCATCCAGAAAATATCATCCATAATATCAGCAGCCTGCATAAGAATGCGGATGATCTCTCTTTCGTTTTCACTCAGCCAACTCAGATCGGTGGTGAGGGTTACTTCTTCAAATTGTGCCAAACGTGCTTTCATGTCTTCTGTTAATGGATCTGTGGGTGCTTCACAGGCCGGTAAAAGCAAAAGGCTTATAAAGGCAAATGTGAGCACGGGGATAAATTTCTTCATGTCAGATTTGTTTAATGATGGATTACTGTTTTTTTTTGCAGAATATTCAAAGTTAAAAAATCCCACATATTTTTCACAGATTATCAGGATGTTTTTAAAAAACATTAGATTTGTGCCACTTTTTACAAACCCGGTTCACTTAAAACTCTGACGTATGGAAATCATTTTACTGGCATTGTTTTATGTTTTTACTCCTTTGCTGATTTTATTTCTGACCCACCGGTACCGAACTGCGCATAAAATCGGAGCAGTGATAATAGCTTATGCAGTTGGATTGCTTTTGGGTAATATTGGCATTATACCCTCTCCGGGTGCTGTACTTAATGAAATCATGCTGATTGAACCCGGCATTACATTATCAGAAGTTGAAGCTCTGGAAGAGAGTAATGTGGTCACTTCCAGGGATGTATTCGCTTTTCGGGTTTACAAGCTTCGGGATTTGATTATGACCATTACCATTCTGCTTGCCATTCCGCTAATGCTTTTTTCCACCAATATCAAACAGTGGCGCCAGGTTGCAGGAAAAACACTTGTATCGCTGATTGTAGGACTGATTGCCGTTATGGTGGTTATCGTTGCAGGTTTTTATATTTTCAAAGATTCAGGTACAAAAGATATGTGGAAAGTAGCGGGGATGCTGGTTGGAGTTTACACCGGGGGTACTCCCAACCTGGCTTCCATAAAAATGGCACTTGATGTGGATGCAGAAATCTATATCCTTACACATACATATGACCTGATCATTGGCGTATTTTATCTTGCTTTTCTTATCTCAATAGGTCAAAGATTTTTCCTCAGGTTTTTACCTGTTTTTCCCATCATTAAAGAAGATATTGCATCGGAAATGGAAACGAAAGAGCCATTTTTCAGTACTTTACGAAAAGAAAAACTCATCCCCCTATTAAAAGCCTTTGGAGTTGCTATTATTATTTTTGGAATTGCCGTGGGGATAAGTGAACTTGTTCCGCAAAATGCTGTGATGGCTGTTGTTATCCTGAGCATCACAACCCTTGGTATACTGGTTTCGTTAATTCCGGCAATTAATCGCATCGACAAGACTTTTGATGCAGGCATGTATCTGATCCTGATATTCAGTATTGTTGTGGCCTCCATGGCAGATATCAGAAACTTTGCAGGAATTACCCCGGGGTTGTTTGGCTATGTAACTTTTGCTGTGTTCGGATCCTTGTTTATTCATATGTTGCTGAGTAAAATTTTCAAGGTTGATGCCGATACTACCATGATCACCTCTACTGCCTTTATTTGCTCACCGGCATTTGTACCTGTGGTAGCCGGTGCCATAGGTAACCGGCAGATTGTTGTATCAGGCATGACCATTGGGATTATAGGCTACGCCATCGGCAACTATTTGGGTGTTACCCTGGCTTATTTACTCAGGTAAATTCATAGCATCTGGTTTTTTGAAAATTCGAAAAAAACATGTAGGTTTGAATAATGTTTTGATAAAAACAATTTACACTAAAACTTTACACCTATGGATGAAAAGAAAAAACCCCTGATTTTCTGGATAATTGCAGGATTAATCATTGTGGTCAGCATATTGCTGGCAGTGATGAACTGGACAGAAACCACCATTAATTTCATTTTCTTTGAAGTACGTGGAAGATTAATTTTTATCCTTGCCATATTTTTCTTCCTGGGATTTTTCCTGGGTAAGCTGACCAGTTTTTTCAGCAATCGCAAAAAGAAAAAGAAAGAGGAGGAAGAGGCAAAAGTAACTTATATAGAAAGCGGGAAAGAATAATTACCAGGAAATAACAATACCAGTTTAACCGACGGATGCTTAAAATTGCCATATTTATTTTCCCGGATGTTGAAACACTTGACTTCTGCGGACCACTTGAGGTTTTCACCGCTGCAAATATTGCCTGTGAGAAAGAATTTTTCCAGGTTTATACCTTTGCAGAAAATCCTGAACCCATCAAAACCATTAACGGCCTGAAGGTAATTCCAGACTATGATGCTGAAAATGTTCCCCGCCCCGATATACTCATCATCCCCGGAGGTAATGGCACCAAAGCTTTGATAGAAAATCAGCGTATACTTGGGTTGCTTCAGAAATTGTATGATGAATCACAATACACTTTCTCTGTATGTTCCGGTGCAAGAATTCCAGCTGTTTTGGGCTGGCTCGACGGTAAAAAATTCACCACCCATCACAGTGTTTTCGATGATGTGCAGAGGCTGGCACCCAAAGCAAGAATAAGACCCAACAACCGTTTTACCGACAATGGCAAAATCCTTACCTCTGCCGGTGTTGCTGCCGGCATCGACCTGTCTTTTTACCTGCTTGAGAAAATCCAGGGAGCACAAGTAGCTCAAAAAACTGCACGATATATGGAGTATCCGTGGGATGGAAATTGTTAATACACCTAAGGGATGCCATCCCGTTTTTGAGATGCAATCCCTTGTTTAATAGAAAGCTAAAATGTAAATCCAATTTACAGTTTCAAAAAAGTATAAAAACATTGGTATAAACAAGGGATTGCATCCCATTTTTGAGATGCAATCCCTTGATTAACAGAAAGCTAAAATGTAAATCCAAGTGTGCAGATTCAAACAAGCATCAAAACTCTGAGCCAAAACAGGGATGGCATCTCTTTAATTATTAAAAGTACAACTAAGGGATGCTATCCCTTGATATTTTAAAATTCGAAACAAAAAGTGAAATGAGAAGATTCAAAAAGCATCAAAACCTAAATCCAATCAGGGATGGCATCTCTTGAATCTACGATACACCTAAGGGATGCCATCCCTGCAAAG
>REDJ01000198.1 GCA_007693555.1 Bacteroidota bacterium | reverse complement strand
ATGAATCCGGGGTTCTTAACGTGCAGTTTCAAAATTCAGGAAATTGTCGTTGATCAGGTGTTTTATTTTTTTGAATCAGTCCTAGAACATTTTCTGTATTAGTTTGTTTATTCCTTTCTAAACTATATACAATCATGATGGAAGTAATAGCCCTTGCCGGCGTGGTTCTTAGCCAGGCCAGCAAACTAAAGGAAAATGAAACGGTTGGTAAAGCTGTAGAAGGCGTCATTAAATGGATAGGCAGCGCTCTTGGCAAACCCTCGGCCCGGGAGAAGTTGCAGCAGATCGAAGCCAACCAGCAGGTAGAGGATAACGTAAACAGCATCAAAGCCAATCTGGAATTTGTGCTCGAAGACAACCAGGCACTGCAAAGTCAGCTTGCAGCCAAATTGGAGGAGCTTCAGAATTTGATGCAAAAAGAAGGAATCCCAATGCCCTCCAAAACCAACACCATGAACATCACAGGTAATGAAAACATTGGCTTCCAAGACATTAACGCCCAAGGCAATATCAACATCACCAGATGACAAACAACACCAGTAAAATTACCGGAGACAGCAACATTGTTCTGCAGGACATCAATGCAAGGGATATTATCATCAGTATTGCCAAAGACCTGCCAATTGAGATTAAGCAACAAAAAGAGAGTCTGAATGTTAAGCTCAAAGAACTGGCTGAGACCCTGGAGGTAATTGATGACAAAGTTAAAAATGGCCCTAAACCGGAAGCAATTACACCACCTGAAGACGATCCAGCCTACGATGCCATAAGATGGAGGCGGCTTTTGCAAGCCCTCCAGTACCAGCGTTGCGTCCTTTTTATTGGCCCTGAGATTTCTGTCAACAGCCAGGGCGACTCGTTGCATCAGGAGTTTTACAAGGAGCTTGTGCTGGATTATCCCGAAATAGAATATCTTGAAAATGAAGGATATTTTTCACCTGAAGCTGACGAAATCATCCTCTACGATATCCTTGATTTCTACAGCAAGGAGTTCCCCCGCAAAAACAAAACAGGCAGGAAAATACTCGAGCAACTTGCCCAGGTGCCATTCAGCCTGATCATTTCGTTGTGCCCTGATGATACCATGCACAAGGTTTTTAGCGATTATGACCTGGATCATCAGTTTCTGTCTTACGATGGCACAAAACAGGAGGTGGAGCCGATGACCCCTGAAAAACCTATGGTCTATAACATACTTGGAAATGCGACAAGTAACGGCAGGTATATTTTTACCTACGAAAATTTTTATAACTACCTGAATAAAGTACACATTCCTACTGAGATCAAGAAAAAAATTCAGGATGCCACGCATTACCTGTTTATCGGGTTTGATTTTAATAAATGGTACAACCGCCTCTTGCTTTTTATCCTCGAATTTGAGCATAAAAAGACCGGGGCACACCGCTTGACCATTGGCAACAAGAATGTAAAGGAAGACATTGAGAAGTTTATTGCCAGGCAATTCAACATCACTTTTATTGACAACGAGCACAGCCAGTTTATTGAGTGGCTGATCCACAATGTCGGCGAAGATGGAACCAGCCGAAACCTGAGCCAGGGTTTTGTGCACAACAGCTTCATGAAACTGAAAAGCCTCAGCGCAAAAGTTGGCACAGAGGACAACCTGGACGAACTCATCAAAATTGAAGGTCAGGTTGGGGAGATTGCCGGCAGCATCACAAGATTTCAAGAAAAAATAAATTCCTGACCATGGGACTGCATAGATATCCGGGAGTAACGCCTTTTACCAAGCAACAATCAAGGATCTTTTACGGAAGGGATAAGGATATTGACAAGGTGCTCACTTTAATACAGGTAGAGAAAAAAGTGCTGCTCTATTCGAAATCCGGATTAGGAAAAACTTCGTTGCTCGAAGCCGGCGTGTTGCCGAAACTTCCCGAAACATACACAACAATCAGCATCAGGCTTTTTGCTTACAAGAAGGGAGCAGAAACGCCGCTGGAACGTGTGATCAACGCACTAAAAACAGTTGTTGATGATTTGGATACACGGAACGATACCATCATAGATCAAATCGTTGGTGACAACGAAAATGATAAAACGCTCTGGTACTATTTCAAAAAGGCTCAACTTCTCGCGCAAAAGCCTGGGGCTGATGAGCCCGAGAAAATATTCACCCTGGTTTTCGACCAGTTTGAAGAACTCTTCTCTTTTCCTAAGAAAGATATTGACGACTTTAAAAGCCAGCTTTATGAGCTTACCGAGCTCAAACTCCCCGACCGGATTGCCGCGCTAATTGCCGGGGCACGACAGAACAACAGGGAATTATTCAGTCGTGATACAATCGGGCTGTTGCACAAAAAAATTGAGATCAAAACGATTTTTGCCATCCGCTCCGACCGGTTGAGCCTGCTTAATAATCTATCCGACAAACTACCCGATATCCAGAGCACCTTCTACGAATTGCTGCCGCTCACCTACGATCAGGCACGCCAGGCGATCATCAACCCGGCCATGGATAAAGATCCCGGATTTGAAACCCCGCCTTTTGAATTTCAAAAAAACGCCATTGATAAAATAATTCATGAGCTGAGTGATGGCGGAACTGAATACATTGAAACCACGCAATTGCAAATTGTTTGCCACCGCATCGAAGAGATCGCTGCCGAAAAGCACACCGGAGATACGGTAAAAATTGAGGTGGACGATCTGCCGGAATTCAAAAACATCTTCCTGAATTTTTACTTCGATTCCATCAATCGCTTGCAGGAAGAAAACCGCGACAAAGCTAAGCGGCTGATCGAAGATGAACTGATACGTAACCACCAGCGTATTTCGCTGGATCAGGAGATTTGTAAAGAATATCTTGACGAAAAGGAATTGCGTAATCTTGTTGATGCGCACCTCCTTAGAGCTGAGCGCAATACTTTCGGACGGTTTAGTTACGAGGTGAGCCATGATACGCTTGTTGAACCTATCCTGGAATCCCAAAAAAAATACATTGACGAACTCGACCGAATAAGGCTTGAAAATGAGCGTCAGGAAGAATTAAGGCAACAGAGGGAAGAAGCAGTTAAAAAGAAATTAGAACTGGCCAAAACAAAAAAGCGGCTGAGACAAACCTACAGCCTTTTAGGTTTGGCCTTGCTTGCTTTAATTGTAGCAGTTGCAGCCTCGATTTATGCTGTCAATCAAAAAGACAGAGCCTTGCTATCGACCTACATTTCAAACTCTCAAGGTCAATTAGCTAAAGACCCCACGAAATCTCTGCGTTTGGCAGAACATGCTTATCGTTTTGCGAAAGAGAAAAACTTTTCAAACGAGGAAGCTACCCAGCAGTTGATTAAGGTTTTCTACAGCGGTTATGGATTTTATCAGGAATCTTCACCGGATTTTCCAGACTTCCGAAAGGGAAACCAGGAGTATCTTCCCTCCACCGGAACTTCCTTTTATCAAGAGATGGTAGCAGTTTCAGAGGTGATTTTTAATACGATTCCTAAGGATTTTTATTTGCCGAACGTTTCAGATTTATATGTAGACGAGCCCAACCAAAGAGCCATTTATGTAGTGTCTAGTGTGGCTTTGGGCTATTCCAAAATCTATTTTATCTCTCCGGGATATGATGGATATTTTCAAGTAGATGAATCAAGAATTTTCTTGACCGGATTTAGCGATTACACTGGTTACATCCAGGATATTGAAATCTCAAGTGATGGAAAATACACGCTTTTAGGTAGCGCTAACGGAAAAACAGGCCTGATAGACAATGAGGCTTACCGCGACGCTTGGGGCGGAAATCGGAATATCTTTAAAGATTTGGCCATCTTGAAGTCGGGTGACGAATTTCCGGTCAGCTACCTTTCATTTTTAGATGACAATCGACTGATCGGAATTGCCAGCTATGGAAGTGAATATGTAAATGGCATTCGAAAAGACAAGGAACGGATTGTTTACTATTATAAAACCATGCAACTTCCCTACCTGCTGATCCCGGGTTCTGAAATGGAATCTGAAACTATTACTTCGGATGGGCTGTATGAGTTGTCCCCCAAGGAAGAAGGAGAAGATGCAGCCGCTTGGTTTAGAAGCAAGAAGCTTGTCAGTATAAAAACGGGAGAAATCCTTGCTGAATTCCCGGATTCCAAGGGTTTTGAGCTTGCTGCCATTTCAAGTCCCGACGGAATGTACCTGGCTAGTTACCGAGGCCTTTTCAATGCTCAAAATGAATTGATTATCACCTTCAATTTGGACATAATTGACAATCCCGGAATAACGCTATCTTTTTCGGAGGATAGCAAGTATCTAAAAATCAGTTATCTTACTGGTGTGCATCGCATTTTCCCTTTAGACCCTGAATTCATTTTAAACCGAATCAATGATCCTGACTTAATGGGGAAAATCTACCAATTAAGTGAAGCGGATAAAGAAAGGTTTCGTATCGTCAATTGACCCGATATATTCGTTGGGAATAAATATTGGCGCTTCACGAAGCAGCATGATGTATGTTAATGTGGTATCGCAACCGAATTCATTTGTTACTGTCAGGGTAATCTCATATTCCTGTCCGCCTTCCTTTGCAAACTCTTTGGCGTCAAAATATACTTTGGGAACCTTAGCATTGGGAGTGTTGATGGAATCCCCATCACCAAAATGCCAGAAATAATTTGTAATAATCGGATGAGAAAGGCGCCTGTGGTGGGTAGGCAGGGATTTGAGGGCTGTCCCGCAACTGCAGGATTGGCTATACCATGGTGGCATTTGTTCTTTTCAGTTTTATCTGCTTCTCTTTGTTTGCTGTTGAGTGGTCAAATATAGGGATTAAAATTACTTGCTTGCTGAAAACTCCTGGAAAAAGGTGGAGTGCAGTTAATCCTTGGGGGGATTGTGGGGAGAGGGGGTGAGGGGGTATATAAGAGTAATGCAACCTGGACTTAGTCCGCAGTATTGCGGGATGGTGAGTGAGGATTTGGTTGTGAGCATATGGTGGGAAGGTGGGCTGCCTGATCAGGGGTTAGGTGCTTTGGTCATATCTAATCCCCAATTGAAAACAAACGGCTTCAATTATTTTGTTACGAGTATTCTTATCCGGAATTTGTCCATATTTTTTTGACAGTCTTCTTTTGTCTATGGTCCGGATTTGATGGCATAAAGCAAGAGACTCTTTTTCAAGACCAAATTTTCCTTCAGGTAATAGTGTTTCATTCGGATAAACTATTCGTTCCGGTTTCCGGGTGGTAATGGGGATGATATTTACGATATTCAGTAATTCATTAATGTCATCTTCACTGATTATCAATACGGGGCGGGATTTTCCTTGTTCAGAACCAATTACAGGATCAAGATTGGCTCTCCAGATGCTCCATTTTTTAAATTTCATAATAACTCGTTATCAGAATCAGCAAAATCTGAATTGACTTCATTAATATCTGAAAGGAATAATGGATCCTTGGAAGCATTACTAAGTAGTTTAATCTTCTCCTGCCTCGAGTCATCAACATCCTCTATAATTACCTTAACCCGTTTTTTGGATCTGAATCTTACGGGTAATTTAATAATTAATTGGTTATCTTTTTGGATGTCATATGTTTTCTCGAAGGTCATATTGTTTTTTTTGTAAAATTACAAAATATTTCGTTGTGGTGGTTTTTGAAACCGGGCTGATCCTGTCAGACAACTTTTTGCGGTCATACACCTTTGAGCGTTGATTTGCAAAGATTATGCGGTGGTACTTCGACAAAGCTCAGTATAACATGTGAGAGGCGATACCTGTCAGCGTTTTTTGGTGGGGCGGTCTACCCGATTAGGCTTTTGTGCATTATTGTTTCAGTATTTCAATCAATTCTTTATTTATATATAAAGTCTCTCTCCCAACTTTTTGAGATTCAACAATTCCAATATCTTCGAGTTCCTTTAAATATCGTGAAGCAGCCTTTCTTTCCACTCCCAATTTATTTACAACAAACTCAATTTTAGAATAGGGTTGCTCAAAAAGTAATTCAACAAGTTCTTTTCTATATAACTTAGGTGCTTTTTCCTGGACTTTTATTATTGTAGAATCCAGCTGGTCTTTAATATTTACAATCCTTTCAATTGTATCTTTAGAAGTACTTTCGACTGCTTTTGTGCTTCTTTTAAATAGTCAAGAAGGTCTTGCAATACATTCTCTGGAACTGTGTCCAGAAGTTTCTGTATCTCTGTTTTTATCTGCTTAGTTGTCATAGTAGTAAATTTTTCCTAAAGATACATCAAAACCTGCAAAGTCTGTCGGGGCGAAGGGCTAAAATGAACCACAACATTAAGATCACCCCATTACCCCTAATATTCCTTTTTGGGTATTGTACTAATATTTCGTGAGTATAATCACATTAAAGCATAACATTTGGTGAACAGGTGTGTTTTGGTTGCGCCTAACGCAAGTTCGCCTCCTAACCCTGTTGTGGTTTTCAAATGATTTCCAAATTGTAAACGTATTTTCTGGTGTAGCCACTGTAGCGACTGCCTGCCGGTTTACCCGCATGCGGCGGGCAGGAAGGGATTTGCTGGCTGACGGTAGCTGCGGGATTGGCTATACCATATTGCCTTCAAATATTAATTCTAATCTAAATTGACCGCTCAACCAAACTATCACTGCGTTTTCTCCACCGTGTGGCGGTTGTCTTCAGAAAATGGCCCAATACTTACCAATGGATTGCACGTATCATACAGCCTGATGGTGAGGGCTACCATATCCGGTCCGACTGGGAAAGGATACAATGAATCCGGGGTTCTTAACGTGCAGTTTCAAAATTCAGGAAATTGTCGTTGATC